>JAUNBL010000036.1 GCA_030527235.1 Clostridia bacterium
TTTATCGCAAACGCTCAAACTTTTTTTGGGTCACATCATTGACAACCGCAGAAAATTTCTGAGTCTTTCTTTTGTTGTGTATTGACAAAAACCGCGTAAGTCTGTTATAATACAATAGCTTGATTATGGAAAGATAATACGGGCATCATAATACTAATAAAAGGAATGATAAATGTGAAAACACGTCCCAGAGTCGCGCTTGTGATGGGTAGTGATTCTGACTACAATACCCTTGTCGGGTGCATAAAAAGGCTGGAATACTTTAATATAGACGCCTCTGTCAGGGTCATTTCCGCCCACAGAACGCCTGCGGAAGCTGCGGAATTTGCTTCAAACGCGAAAAAGAGCGGGATAGAGTGTATTATCGCTGCGGCGGGTAAGGCGGCGCACTTGGGCGGAGTTATAGCGGCGCACACTACGCTGCCGGTAATAGGAATTCCAATAAAATCCTCAGCTTTGGACGGACTCGACAGTTTGCTGTCCACAGTACAGATGCCGAGCGGGATTCCTGTGGCCACAGTCGCGATAGACGGCGCAGAAAACGCGGCGATACTTGCGGCGCAGATACTTGCGCTGCGATATGACTATATAGAGAAAAAACTTGATGAGTTCAAAGAAGACATGAGGGTAAAGGTAATGGACAAGGACAAGGCGCTTGGCGAAAAAATTGAAAAGGAGCGAGAAAATGACTAAACTACATGAAGAGTGCGGCGTGTTCGGAATATATGATATGTCAGGAACACTTGACTGCGCGCGGCTGACCTATTATGCTTTATATGCGCTTCAACACCGCGGCCAGGAGGCGTGCGGTATAGCTGTGTGCCGCAAGGACGGGGAGTTTGCCTGCCATAAAGACGTAGGTCTGGTGCCGGAAGTATTTGGAAGCTATGATTTTTCGCGTATTGAGGGAAAGAGCGCGGTTGGACATGTCCGCTACAGCGGCTCGGCGGAGAACCGCTCCTATTCTCAGCCTCTGGTTTCCAAATACAAAAAAGGTACAATGGCAATAGCAAACGGCGGCGGACTTATTAACCGCGACGTGCTTGTGGCGGATCTTGAGGAACGCGGCGCGATATTTCATACGGATACGGATGCCGAGATAATAAGCTATCTCGTTGCAAAGGCCAGGGCGCAGAAGCACAGTCTTGAAGACGCTTTGCATGACGTGATGGATATGCTTGAGGGCGCTTATTCTACCGTTGTTATGACACCGCGTAAGATTGTGGCTGTGCGGGACCCGCATGGTTTCAGACCTCTTGCCATAGGCAAAATAGAGGGCGCATACATAGTGTGTTCGGAAACAGTGGCATTAAATGCCATAGGCGCTGAATTTGTACGCGATGTGAAGCCGGGTGAGATTGTGATTCTGGACGAGAACGGCATCACATCTATAGACGACAAGGTCGGCACGAAACGCATTTCGCCGTGCATCTTTGAATATATATATTTTGCGCGTCCGGACAGCGTGATTGATTCGCAAAGTGTTTATGAGGCGCGCAAGCTTGCCGGCAAGTGCCTTGCCCGCAGTGCGCCGGTAGAGGCTGATATTGTTATAGGCGTGCCCGACAGCGGACTTTGCGCCGCAATAGGGTATGCGGAGGAGTCGAAGATTCCCTACGGGTATGGGTTGATAAAAAACCGATATATAACCAGGACATTTATTCAGCCTTCGCAAAAGCAGCGCGAAGAGAGCGTTAGGATAAAGCTTAACGCTCTTGCGGAGTGTGTCAGCGACAAGAGAGTCGTTATGGTAGACGATTCGATAGTCCGCGGGACTACGTCCAAGAACATAATCACTCTTTTGAAAAATGCAGGTGCAAAGGAAGTCCACGTCCGAATTTCATCGCCGCCGTTTGTGTGGCCCTGCTTTTTCGGAACGGATATTCCGTCTCGTAAACATTTGGCGGGTGTGAAATATACGCAAGAGGAGATTCGGCAGAACCTCGGTGCGGACAGTCTCGGTTTTCTGCGTTTTGAAGATTTGCCATCTATTATACCCAATACCGACGGTAATTTCTGCGCGGCGTGTTTTTCCGGGGACTACCCGGTACATGTACCGCCGGAAAGACTTGAATAAAGCGTGGAGGTACAGACAATGAATGAGAGTTATAAAGCGGCGGGAGTAGACGTTGAGGCGGGTTATGAGGCGGTACGCCTCATACGCGACAGCGTGAAGAGTACCTTCACAAAAGGCGTTCTTTCGGATATAGGCGGCTTTGGCGGCTTGTTTGCTCTTGATAAAAACGCCTATGAGGAACCGATTTTAGTCTCCGGGACAGACGGAGTGGGAACAAAGCTTAAGATGGCGTTCTTGGCGGATAAGCATGATACCGTGGGTCGCGATTGCGTTGCAATGTGCGTTAACGACATTGTATGCAGTGGAGCCAAACCGCTCTTTTTCTTGGATTATGTTGCCGTGGGTAAAAACATTCCCTCAAAGGTGGCGGAAATAATAAAAGGCGTTGTGGACGGCTGCCGTGACGCGCAGTGCGCACTGATAGGCGGCGAAACTGCGGAGATGCCCGGTTTTTATCCTGAGGACGAGTATGACCTTGCCGGGTTTGCCGTGGGAATAGTGGATAAGAAGAACATTATAGATTCAACCAAAGTCAGAGAAGGCGATGCTCTTATTGGTTTGGCGTCTTCCGGCGTTCATTCAAACGGTTTTTCGCTTGTGCGCAAGGTTTTTGCAATAAACCAAAGCGGTGAACGGGCTAAGCGGTATGTGGATATGCTTGGAGCCTCTCTTTTGGAAACGCTTCTGACACCCACGAAGATATATGTAAGAAGCGTACTGTCGTTGATAGACGCGATTGACGTTCATTCGATATCTCACATAACCGGCGGCGGGTTTTACGAGAATGTGCCGCGGATGCTGCCATTAGGACTGCGCGCGAGGATTGAGAAAGACAGCTTCCCCACGCTTCCCATATTTGACCTTATTACGCAGACCGGAGGTATATCGGAAAACGATATGTACGGAACGTTTAATATGGGTATCGGCATGGTAATTGCCGTTGACAAAGCGGACGCAGAGCGAGCGCTTTCGCTGCTCAGACAGAGCGGTGAAACAGCTTATACTATAGGCACGGTGGTTTGCGGAGAAACGGGAGTGGATTTGGTATGAAACGGATAGGAGTTCTCGTAAGCGGAGGAGGGACAAACCTTCAAGCGGTTATAGACGCTTGTGAGAGCGGAATAATCCGCTCAGGAAAGATAGTGAGCGTTCTATCAAGCGACGAAAACGCGTATGCGCTTACACGAGCTGCGAAAGCGGGAATTCCGACTGCTGTTATTTCGAGAAAGAATTTCTCGTCCGCCGATTTCGACAGAGCGATTTGTGAACATATGAAGAAAAATGAAGTAGACCTTATTGTCATGGCAGGCTTTATGTGTATAGTCGGAGAAAACCTTCTTCGTGAGTTTGAAGGCAAAATAATCAACGTCCACCCCTCGCTGATACCTTCGTTTTGCGGAGAGGGTTTTTACGGGCTTCGGGTACATTCTGCGGCGCTGGACTACGGAGTAAAGGTCACGGGCGCCACGGTGCATTTTGTTACGGACGTGGTGGACGGCGGCAAAATAATAGCTCAAAAAGCAGTTGAAGTTTATGAGGATGATACGCCGGAAACCTTGCAGCGGCGCGTTATGGAGAAAGCGGAATGGGTTATACTTCCCCGCGCAATAGAGGAGATTTGCGCAAAATAAATTTTATATGAGGAGTGTTTATTATGGCAAGAGCGTTGCTCAGTGTTTCCGACAAAACAGGCGTGGTTGATTTTGCGAAAGGTCTTGAGAACCTCGGCTTTGAAATCATATCCACGGGAGGTACGGAAAAAGCGTTGCGTGAGGGTGGCGTAACGGTGAAAAATGTTTCTGAGATAACCGGTTTCCCCGAATGTCTCGACGGGAGAGTAAAAACGCTGCATCCCGCCATCCATGCCGGAGTGCTTGCCATGCGCTCAAACAGCACCCATATGGAACAGCTTGCAAAATTGAGTATAGAGCCGATTGATGTTGTGGCTATAAATCTCTACCCCTTTAAGCAAACCATTTTGAAGAAGGATGTCACTCTTGCCGAGGCGATTGAAAATATCGATATCGGAGGTCCGACAATGATACGTGCCGCAGCTAAAAACTATCAGGACGTTGTGGTAGTCGTGGACCCTTCCGATTATGATATGGTACTCGAAAAACTCGGCAACAACACGCTTGATGTGCAGACAAAGTTCAGCCTTGCATATAAGGTGTTTGAGCATACAGGCGCATACGACGCGCTGATAGCCTCTTATCTTCGCGACAAGTCGGGAGCGGAGCAGTTCCCCGACACAATTTCGTACACCTACGAAAAGGCACAGGAACTGCGCTATGGCGAGAACCCGCATCAGGCGGCGGTTTTCTACAAGGAAACAGCAGCAAACAGCGGCGCACTTCCGGCGGCAAAGCAGCTGCATGGAAAGGAATTGTCATACAATAACATTAACGACACCAACGGCGCTATAGAGCTTCTCAAAGAATTTGACGAGCCGTGCGTTATCGGCGTAAAACATGCAAACCCGTGCGGCGTAGGAATAGGCAAGGATATTCACGAGGCGTATGTCAAGGCGTACGAGGCGGACAGCGTTTCGATTTACGGCGGTATTATTGCCGCGAACCGCGAAATAGATAAAGCTACAGCGGAAGAGATTGCCAAAATATTCATTGAGATAGTTGTGGCTCCCTCATTTTCCGCCGAGGCGCTTGAAATTTTAGAGCAAAAGAAAAACATTCGTCTGTTAGAGCTTCCCGCTGTTGCTGCAAAGCTTCCAAAAAACTGCTATGACATGAAGCGTGTGGCGGGCGGTTTGCTTGTACAGGAGCGTGATGTAGAGCTGTTTGACCCCGCTCAGTTAAAGTGTGTGACAGAGCGCAAGCCTACCGAGGCTGAGATGGAATCGATGCTTTTTGGATGGAAAGTTGTGAAGCACACCAAATCAAATGCTATTGTGCTGGCGCAGGCGGATCGTACTGTCGGCGTGGGTCCGGGGCAGACAAACAGAGTTACGGCTTTGGAACTGGCAATTAAATATGCGAAAGACAAGGCAAAAGGCTCCGTAATGGCTTCCGATGCATATTTCCCGTTTTCAGACAGCGTGGAAGCGGCTCACCGAGCGGGAGTTACAGCTGTTATACAGCCTGGTGGAAGCATACGCGATCAGGATTCGATTGACCTATGTAATAAATACGGCATGGCAATGGTATTTACCGGTATGCGTCACTTCAAACATTAAAAAATAGGAGGATACAGAAATGAAGAAATTTTTAGCAGTTCTACTTGCAGTTACTTGCGTGCTTTGCGTGCCGACAGCGTTTGCGGCGGGCGAGGATGTCAAAATCAGTATTGACGGAGTTGTTATAACCCCGCGCGATGTTAACGGACAGGAAGTTTTCCCCAAGATAATAGATGGCACGACATATCTTCCTGTTAGAGCAATCGCGCAGGCGCTTAACAAGGATGTCGAATGGGACCAGGAGACAACTTCGGTTTATATCGACGGAGTAAACGAAGAGAAGGCCCAAGCGGACGGTAAGATAAAGATATTCGTATCACATGAGCTTATCGACCCGCGTGACGCCAACGGGAATAGTGTTGAACCATTTATAGACAACGGTACGACATATCTTCCGGTACGCGCAGTTGCGGAAGCTCTTGAAGCCACGGTTGAATGGGATAACGATACGCGTACTGTTATAGTTCTTTCAAAGAAGGGGATGTCATACACTACAGCCGAGGAGGCCGGTGTGGACTCAGCGGCTCTGTCGGAGATTCTAAGCGACGCATACGATGAAGGGAAGCTTAGTGTGCTTCTTCTTGCGCGGGATGGAAAAATCTTTTGCGAAGCGTATTTCGGTCTTTATGACGCAGATACGGCGCTTACGTTCGGCACAGGCAGAACCACGCCGCTCGCAGCGCTTGAGAATGCGCAGGGAACAGCGCAGATGGGCGATTACGTGTGTGTCGGATTTCCGCAGAACGCAGTCCCCGAAGCGTTAGTTACGCTGCTCGAAAATTCCGGCGAAGTTCTCGACAAGAATGAAGAGAGCGAAGCTCTTTTGGCAAAAACTATTGAGGATATAAAGAAGCTGCCCGACCCGATTGAGTATGTCCATAAAGATATTGAGAAGCTTATAAGCGGTATTTGGTATCGTTCAGAGGTTGTAAACGGCTATGCAATGTCTGTACGCCTTACTTTTGAAAATGACGAATACTGTACTATTGACTTAACCACCGCGAGCGGCAGCCAATCTCAAACCGAAAGCGCCAGGGTGGGCTTGGACGGAAGATACGTTGTCAACCGTGACCAGCGCGATAACACAAATGTGGAGTGGGAAAAAGGCGAGTGGCTTGCAGATGATACATTCCGCGTATCAATATACGACCCCTCTGCGGCGGCGGAAGTGCTTTCAATCACGGTTAAGTTTGCAGCAGACGCAAGCAGCGCCGAAGTTTCACTTGCCGGAACAAATCTCCTTTCAACACAGACGCTTACCTTAAAGCGTGTGGAAGAAGAAGCCGCTACGGAGGCGACTGAAGCTCAATGAAGGTTTTTGTAGTTGGCGGCGGCGGCAGAGAACACGCTATTATATGGAAATTAGCGCAGTCCGAACGAGTGGACAAAATATATTGCGCTCCCGGAAATGCAGGCATCGAGCCGTTAGCCCAATGCGTCCCGATAAAGGCAATGGAGCTTGAAAAAATCTGCGATTTCGCACAGGCGAACAAGATAGACATTACAGTTGTCGCTCCCGATGACCCGCTTGCTGCGGGTCTTGTGGATATGCTGGAGCAGCGGGGACTGCGTGCGTTCGGCCCAAATAAGGCGGCAGCGCAGATTGAAGCAAGCAAGGTTTTCGCAAAGGATTTGATGAAAAAGTATAATATCCCAACAGCGGATTACAGCGTGTTTGAAAGCAGCGCCGAGGCAACAGAGCATATAAGACGGCTCAACAAGTTTCCTGCCGTTATAAAGGCGGAGGGGCTTGCGCTTGGCAAAGGAGTTATAATAGCTCAAAACATGGAAGAAGCTGAGAATGCCGTTTGTGAAATAATGGATGGTCAGCGCTTTGGCGAGGCGGGCAGACGAGTCGTTGTGGAGGAATTTCTGACAGGGCCCGAGATTTCAGTGCTCGCTTTTTGCGATGGGAAAACGCTTGTGCCCGTGGTGAGCGCTCAGGACCACAAGCGTGCGTTAGATGGAGACGAAGGACCTAACACCGGCGGAATGGGTACGTTTTCGCCTTCGCGTGTTTACAGTGAAGCTATGGCAAAAGAGTGCATGGAAAACATATTTTTACCTACGATGAACGCCATGAACTCCGAAGGACGCAAATTTAAGGGAGTGCTTTATTTCGGCCTTATGGCTACGCAGACCGGCGTGAAGGTTATCGAGTATAACTGCCGCTTCGGAGACCCTGAGACGCAGGTTGTGCTGCCTCGCCTTGAGTCGGATTTGGCGGACATTTTTGAGGCTGTGGCGGACGAAAGACTCGCCGATGTTCCGGTTAAATGGCGCAGCGACGCGGCTGTGTGTGTCGTTGCCGCGAGTGGCGGCTATCCCGGAAAATATGCCACCGGATGCGAGATAAGCGGACTGAAAGAAGCTCTGTCTTTAGACGGCATCGTGATATTTCATGCCGGCACTAAGCGCGAGGACGGGAAAATTGTGACGAGCGGAGGCAGAGTGCTCGGTGTGACGGCGATAGCGCCGTCTCTTGACGAGGCAATTAAAAAGTCTTATGAAGCTATTGGAAAAATACGGTTTGCAAATATGCATTACAGAAAGGATATCGGGATTAAGTAGCATATGGAAGAGTTTAAGATAATAGACTTTCACGTGCATGTTTTTGCACCTAAAATTGCAGCGAAGGCGACAAGGGCAACGTGTGACCACTACCGCTTCCCGTCAGAGGTCGAGGTGGGCGATATTGATTCGCTCTACAAGAGCATAGAAGGTCACAATATTGTCAAAATGGTGGTGCACTCCACAGCCACAAAAGCGTCGCAGGTGAAGAGTATAAACGATTTCTTGATTTCACTTGATGACGAGCGCTTTGTCAAGTTTTGTACAATGCATCCCGATTATGAGGATATATACGGCGAGCTTGAGCGGATGAAGGGACTTGGTGCGCGCGGAATAAAGCTGCATACGGACTTTCAGTTTTTTAACGCTGATTCTCCGGAAGCGTATCCTATCTATGATGCGGCGAAACAGCTGGATATGCCGGTTCTTTTTCACGTGGGTGACTCCACCTGCGATTATTCGCATCCGAGGCGTATCGCCGCCGTGGCCGCCGATTTCCCGCATCTTAAAATAATCGGCGCGCATTTCGGGGGAAGAGAAATGTGGGAGGATGCGGCGCTGTGCCTGGCGGATAAGGAGAACGTGTGGTTTGATACGTCCAGCGCTCTCTCGATGCTGGGCGCACGCAGAGCAGATGAGCTGATACGGATATACGGTGTAGACAGAATGCTTTTTGCCACCGATTTCCCCATGGCTAACCATACCATGGAAATAAAGCGGTTTATGTACCTGAATCTGAGCAATGCAGACCGAGAAAAAATTTTTTATAAGAACGCGGCAAAGCTGCTTAATTTATGAGGTGATTTTTGTGGACTTTCATGAGAAAACGCTTTCAAAGGATTACAAGTTCAAAGGCGAAGTTGTAAACTTGAGAGTGGATACGGTAAAAACTCCCGGCGGAAATTCAGCGACACGAGAGATAGTGGAACATCCGGGCGGTGTGGCGATTGTTGCGATAACAGATGAAGGAAATATTGTTATGGAAAGACAGTATCGCCGACCATTTGACGACATTCTTTACGAGGTACCTGCCGGCAAGCTCAATTATGGCGAGGACCCAAAGGAATGCGGTATGCGCGAGCTTGAGGAGGAGACGGGTTACAAGGCGAAATCTTTTGAAAGCCTCGGCTTCATATACCCTTCTCCCGGTTTTTCAAATGAAACGCTGCACCTGTATGTTGCGAAGGGGCTTTATCAGGGTGAGATGCACCGCGACAAGGATGAATATTTGGATGTAGAGGAAGCTCCGCTTCAGGAGCTTGTGGACCAAATCATAGCCGGAACGATAAGCGATGCAAAAACCGTGGTATCGCTTTTGAAGGTAAACGAGCTTATAAGGCGCAACAAGATTTAGCGCACGTGCAAAGGCTGAAGAAAGGAGACCGCCGCTGCGGCGGGGACGTGGTATAATGAGGGGACATCGCAAAAGGTTGAAAGAACGCTTCAGCAAAGAAGGGCTTGGAAATTTTCAGGAGCATGAAGTGTTGGAGCTTTTGCTGTTTTATGCACTTCCGCGCAAGGACACAAATCCGATTGCGCACGACCTTATCGAACGCTTCGGGACGGCGACGGCCGTGTTTGAAGCGAAAGAGGAGGAGCTAAAAAAGGTGCCGGGCATAGGTGACCATGCTGCGACGCTTCTTAGTATGATGCCCCATATTTCCAACTACTACGTTAAGTCGAGGTATACAGGGAAAAAACGCGTGGTAACGGCGCAGGACGCAGGAGAATACGCCGTTGCGATGGTGGGTGAGAGGACGCACGAAATTTTTGCCGTGATTACAATCAATTCATCAGACAGTATAATTGCGTTTGACATTCTTGAAAAGGGCACGGTTAACGAGACCAACATCTCACCGAGAAAGGTGATGGAGACCGCGCTTCACCGCAACGCGAGCAAGGTTATATTGGTTCACAACCATCCTTCAGGGCTTCTTTTGCCGTCGCAGCAGGACAGGGTTCTCACAAAGCATCTGTGCCACGCGCTGGAGATGCTGGGTGTTACTGTGGCAGACCATATAATTGTCGGAGCTCAAAAGTATTTCAGCATGGAACAGGCCGGTCTGATGCCGACTCATATAAGTGATGAAAAATGAAAGAACGGTAAAAACGGAGGGAGCCAATGTGTTTGAAAAGGCTTTGATTTTGTGCGTCATAACGTCGCTTGCAATCGGGGGTATATCGATGCCGCGCGCGCTGGCTCGAACAACGTCGAGAACTGAACCCAGTGTAATTACGGATACTGATTATATGTATCCGTCCTTCTCAAATGGCGAAGTGCTTTTGAACAAGAAACAGGGGCGTTTGCCCGCGATGGGCTGGAACAGCTGGAACGCTTTCGGTTCGGGCAACACCGAGGTTCTCACAAAAGCAATGGCGGATAAAATTGTTGAACTGGGGCTTGACAAGCTGGGCTATGAGTATGTGGTACTTGACGACGGGTGCTACAAATCTGCCCGCGTGAACGGCGCTCTGGCAAATGAAACCACAAAATTCCCGGGCGGTTTTAAGGCTTTGTCAGATTTTATGCATAGCAAGGGACTGAAATTCGGGATGTATAACGACATCGGAACAAACCTTTGCGCGGGCGCGGCAGTCGGAACGTGCGGGTACGAGGATTTAGATGCCGAGACATACCTTAGCTGGGGCGTTGATTTTTTGAAAGTGGACAACTGCTACTATCTTTGGGATAATGCGACAGGCTCGGCGTCAACAAATACCAAGTATACATATGCGCCTAATATTCGCAGTATAAGAATAATCGGCAGCGAGCTTGACATAACACTGAATGCGGTGAGCGACGGTGTGCTTCTGGGAAGGGGCGCGTCAAAAAACTCCGGCAACTACGTAACCGGAATCGGCACGTTTGACGGTACAAACATCGGAACTACTCCCGTAGGAGAGCAATCCGGCGAGCTTTGCTTCAATGTTGAAGCGCCCCAAAGCGGTACATATCGTATAATTGTGAATTACGCAAGCGGAGAACAGCCGGGAACGGGAAGATGGCTTCAGCTTGCTGTGGGTGACGCACAAAACGAGACAAGATATTTCGATGATTTGCTGCCGCTCACATCGAGCGTGACGGCGTTTGAGGATGCTGCGGAAATAGAGGTTGTGCTCAACAGGGGTGAAAACATAATTCGCCTTATGAATCATCGAAGACAGGAGAACACCTTGAATTCATACGCGGCGCTTTTAGACGGCTTAAATGCCGCAGACGCTGAGCACGATGTTTTACTGTCGATATGCGAATGGGGAAAAACACAGCCGCAAAATTGGGGATATAAGGTCGGAAACTCATGGCGTATTCTGAATGATATATCCTTCAGTGTCGGGTCTGACGGAAACCCGGGTACGGCAGCATGGTCAAGCAACAATACCGCGAGCATAACTTCGCAGTATAACAAGGCCGTAATCATGGACGAATTTGCAGGACTTGACAGAGGCTGGAACGACCCTGATATGCTTGTAATAGGCATGAAGGGAATTACGGATACCATGAACAAGACACATATGACAATGTGGTGCATGATGAATTCGCCGCTTATGCTCGGTATGGATTTGAGAAATGTCGAAATGGGCGATGCCATTTACAACATTATTGCGAACAAGAATCTGATAGACCTAAACCAGGATGCGTTGGGAATACAGGCGAAGAGAATCTATTGTTCGCTTGACGCGTCAAATCCCGACACTTCATACATTACTAATAACGACCGTATAGATATTTTGGCGAAACCGCTGGCAAACGGTGATGTGGCGCTTTCGTTTATAAACCTGAGCGCATCAAAAGCTGAGACGGTTCAGTCTGTGGATACAAATATGATTGCTGCCTATATAGGCGGCAAAATGACGGGCGCAGACGTATTTCAAAACGCGCATAGCTATTACGTAACCGATTTGTGGAGCGGAGAGAGTGAAATAAATTCATCGGGAGTCTTTGCCGTGGGCAGCATTGATGCGTACGACAGCGTTACAATACGGATTTCGCCTATGCATGACGCTGCAACTGTACGCGGCATTCTCGGCGAAAAAATTTCCTCCGCGCAGTCTCTGATTTCGATGAGAAATGATTTGGACAAACCGGTTTTGAAAAAGGCGGAGAATGAGCTTAACGCGGCAGTTGATTCGGCAATAGCTGTGTGCAATGACGCATCGAGCGATATTGACGCTTTGCTCGGTTCGTGCAGTGACATAGTGCAGGCTGTTGAGACATTTGAAGCGGTGTACACTGCTTATGACGAGTTTGAAAATACAATCTTGATTTCTCAGAACACGAGAAATTCAAGTGATAAATATGTTCAAGACGAGGCATGGAACACGTTTGTCACAGCGTTTGAAAATGGGAGCAAGATATATGAAAAACCGCAGAGCTTGGCGGATATGGCGGCGGCGAACAATGAACTCATTGCGGCGAGAAACGCGCTGAAACGGAATCTTGGAGATGGGTTTGCTCCAACGGCATGGTATACTTTTGACAGCGTGAACGGAACAACAGTGGCGGACAGAACAGGGAACGGAAATGATGCGAAGCTTGTAAATTCAGGCGCGAAAATAACTGACAACAGGACGCTGAGTCTTAATCAAAGTAATGAGAATGACAGCTATATGGAACTGCCGGCGGGACTTTTGTCAGACGCGGAGGACTTCACGCTTGCGGCGTGGGTTAATTTGGATGAATACAGATCATGGGCAAGGCTGTTCGATTTCGGCATTTCAAGCACACAGGGATACATGTTTGTCTGCCCGTACGGCGGCAGCGCGGGCAGCTTGATTTATTCCATTACGGCTACTACGAATACGGCGGAGCAGACTGTCGCGGCATCCGCGCCCGCAGTAAAAACATGGGCGCATATCGCGGTGATTCAAAGCGGAGAATCTGCGGCTATTTATGTCAACGGTGAAAAAACTGCCGAGGCAGCTGTGACGAACACGCCGAAAAACACCATCGGTCAAACGGCAAACTACTACATCGGCAAGTCTCAATGGGCGGACCCGTATTTGAAGGCGGAAATAAAAGATGTGCGCATTTATGATAAGGCGCTGACAGAGGAACAGCTGCAAAAAATCATGTCGGATTTCGGACAAACCATAGCCGCAATACCGGCGGTCAAAATTTCGACAGCGCTGGGCGAGGCGCCGAAGCTTCCTGATAAAATTGAAGCGCTAAATGATGACGGCGGGAAAGAAACAGTAGATGTGACGTGGGATGCATATGATGAGACGAACCTTTCCAAGGGCGAAGCGTTTTCTGTCTATGGAACTGTTGCCGGGAGCGATGTGAGAGCGCAGGCGGATATAGTGTTTACGTCAATGTCTTTACACGATGATTTTCTTGCAATGGTCACCAATGAGACTGTTGACGCAAAAAAATATGTCTATGCGGTTGTGTCAAACGCAGCGCCGAAGCCGAAAGTTGTTCGCATGTATCTTGCGGAACATGCCGCAGACGGCGCGCTTGAGAGCATTAAGGTAAAGAGCGGAACCCTTGCGCCAAAGTCGTATGAAGAGTTCTATGAAGAATTGTCTGCGGAGAATGCGGCGCAAATATATCTTTGGGATGAATCGCAAAAGCCTATAATAGCTAAAATGCAAGCATTGCCATATGCCGAGACGCTTCCTGTGTGGAACGTTGTACGGCCAAACAGCGCAAATGTGTACAGTAATGCGGAAAACAGCATAACAGTCACAACGGAAACAGGCGACTTTTGGGGAAAGAATGACGGCAGCGGTACGGTGAGAAATCTGTATCTTATTGATATTCCCGAAAACACCAAGTCTGAATTTACTGTTGAAGTGAAGGTTATAGCAAAACCTGCGCAGAACTATCAACGGGTCGGACTCATTGTTTGCGTCGGTGACGGAAACCAGGTTACAGTTATGCGCAGGTATCATTCAGGCTATGGCGGCAATGTGTTTATGACAACCATGAACACAAACGGCAGCGCAGCAAGCGAATCTGTGTACACTCCGGATACCGCAGGCGAGGAATGCTATTTGATGCTGAAAAAAACGGGCGCTGAGTTTAAGGGATATTTCAGCGTTGACGGTAAGGTTACATGGTCTGAGCTGGAAACAAGGACGCAGAGCGTTATAGACGGCGCGGATACCGTCAGAGCGGGATTTTATGCCTCAAACGGTGAGTTCGCTGCGGCCGCGGCAGAGGTAATGTTTGAGGACTTCACCTTGAATGGGACGCCTATCCCGTTTTGTTCCGACGATGCCGTTACGACAGAGGAGTTTACGGCAATGCTTATGGGCAGTATATCGGACGATTCCAACGCAGGAAATCAGACGGAAGATATAATGGAATGCGCAAAGAGCGAAGACCTGATTGAAGATTATGACATTGAAAACAGAAATAATCCGATAGAGCGCCGCGCTGCGGCAAGGATTATTCATAATGCGCTGCTAAATAAGCTGGGCGAGGACAATGAAGATAATTGGCAGACCGCTTGGATTCTGGAGGATTTATATTCTTGCCGCGCTTGCGTAGAAAACATAGCGCAGGTGTACGTTAAGGGGATAATGCAGGGAAAGACAGAGACCATGTTTGACGCGACCGGCAACCTTACAAGAGCGGAGGCGGCAGAGGTGATTGCGCGGGCCATTGATAAAAAACAGCGCATTTCCATAAGACAAGAGCAGGAGGCTAAAGCCGAAAGAATAACGGCGGAGGCCGCGTTTTCACTGATGAGAGACAGCGGCGCTGTGCTTGTGGATGTGCGTAGTTTCGAGGAATATGAGAAAGGGCATATTAAAGACAGTATCTGCATACCGCTTGAGCAGCTTTCAAACAACCCATATGCGGTGAGCCCCGATAAAAACGCGGCTGTAATTTTATACTGTCAGAGGGGGTACAAAAGCATGTCTGCGGCACAGCTGCTCATTGCGGCCGGATATAGCAAGGTCTATACCGTTTTGGGTATTGAACAGTACGATTATGATTTGCAGATGTGAGATTACGTCTATTTTAAGCCCCAAATCAAAACCACCGAAGCGGCAGAATGCCGCTTCGGTGGTTTCATGGTTCTTTATGCCGTTTCTATTTTTGACGCACTCTGAAGATTAAGTTTTTTAACCGCGTCTTCACGCATCTTGTATTTGAGTATTTTTCCGGCTGCGTTCATCGGGAAGGAGTCTACGAAGTCAACGTAGCGCGGTACTTTTTGCTTTGCCATATGAGTTTTTACATATTCTTTAATCTCTTCCTCACTGCAGCTGCAATTGTCCTTAAGAATTATAGATGCCATAATTTCTTCGCCGTAGTCCGCATCCGGTACGCCTATGACCTGCACATCGCTGACGGCGGGATGAGTGTAAATAAAATCCTCAATTTCCTTGGGATAAATATTTTCTCCGCCCCGGATTATCATATCTTTAATTCTGCCTGTAATTTTGTAGTAGCCTTCCTTCGTCCTGCGCGCGAGGTCTCCGGTATGCAGCCAGCCGTCGGCATCTATTGCGGCAGCCGTTGCCTCTGGCATTTTGTAATAGCCGCGCATGATGTTGTAGCCGCGGGCAACAAATTCACCGTCTGTGCCATCTGGCAAATCCTTGCCGGTTTCAGGGTCCACAATTTTGCACTCCACCCCGAAAATAGGTCCTCCTACAGTGTTTACGCGCGCCTCTATGCTGTCGGTGGTTTTACTCATTGTACATGCCGGTGACGCTTCCGTCTGCCCATAGGTAATGCAGATTTCGCTCATGTGCATTTTTTCCACAACGTCCTGCATGACCTTTACCGGGCACGGACTTCCCGCCATAATTCCGGTTCGCATGTATGAGAAATCAGTCTTAGCGAAATTCTCGTGCGCAAGCATCGCGATAAACATTGTCGGCACACCGTGGAATGCCGTGATTTTTTCTTTGTTTATGCAATCAAGCGAGCGGCGCGGCGAAAACGCCGGCATCGGTGACATTGTTGTGCCGTGCGTCATTGAAGCGGTCATGGCGAGAACCATCCCAAAACAATGAAACATAGGCACTTGTATCATCATGCGGTCGGCGGTCGAAAGGTCGAGACAGTCGCCGATAGCCTTGCCGTTATTAACCACATTGTAATGCGTGAGCATAACGCCTTTGGGAAAACCCGTTGTGCCAGAGGTGTACTGCATATTGCACACATCATGCTTGTTGATGGCGCGGCGGCGGGCGTTCACTTCGCTTTGGCTGACTTTTTCTCCGAGCTTCATCGCTTCTTCCCACGAGTAGCAGCCGGTTTGCTCGCTGTCAACTGTAATAATATTGCGAAGCCTCGGCAGCGCGGCGCTGTTCAGCTTCCCCTTTGGAGAGGTTTCCAGTTCGGGACAGAGCTCTTTTATAATTTCAATATAATTGGAGTCCTTATATCCGTCTATCATCACAAGCGTATGCGTGTCGCTCTGCCGCAGAAGATACTCCGCTTCGTGAATCTTATAAGCGGTGTTTACCGTAACAAGCACAGCGCCTATTGTAACGCTGGCCCAGAAGGTTATATACCATGCGGGGACATTTGTAGCCCAGATTGAAACCTGGTCCCCCTTGCGAACGCCCATAGCGATGAGTGATTTTGCAAATGCGTTCACATCGGCGCGAAATTCCGGGTATGTCCGCGTGTAGTCAAGCTCGGTGTAGCGGAACGCATACTGGTGGGGGAACTCTTTGCACATCCTGTCAAGTACATCCGGAAAAGTCTCGTCTATAAGCGTTTCTTTGGGCCACACATATTTGCCTGTTCGCCGCTCGTTATCAATAAGCTCGGTCTGGGTGCAAAGGTATTTTTGCATGTAATTTGCAAAATGCGGCACAACTACCTCCGCCCCCTCCAGCTCCGTGAGCCACCTTTTCACCCACTCAAGGCAAATGTAACCGTCGTAGCCGCTGTTAGAGAGCGCTTTGAACATGCTTTCAAGAGGAAGGTCGCCTTTCCCCATAAAACGGTAAAAAACGTTTCCGTCTTCGATTACGCTGTCTTTAACATGACAATATTTAATATAATTACCTAAATTAGCAATAGTTTCTTCGGGCGTTTCGTTTGCATAGCGGTACGGATGGTGCATATCCCACAGCGCGGATACACAGCGGCTGCCTACATTATCCAACAATCTGCGAAGGCGCGCCGTATCGCAAAAGACGCCGTTTGTCTCGACAAGCAAGACAACGTTGGATTTTTCCGCAATGTCCGCAACTGTGCGCAGTGCGGAGGCGACAAAGTCATCGTCAACTTCACCTTCGGGCATCGGGTGCAAATCCGCCAAAACTCTGACAAAAGGCGTACCCAGCCTTGACGCAAGGTTTATATACTGCGTGAGCTCAAAAACATTATCTTCCAGCTTGTCTTTGAATTTAAGACAGCATCCGGAAGAAAGGCATGCGACTTCCAGATTGAGTTCCGAAAGCTTTTTAATTGTGGCGGGAATTGCCTCGTTTGTAAAGGGACGGGCAGCAACCGCGTAAATGTTTTCTCCCAGTCCGCGGACCTCAATGCCGTTGAAGCCGAAATCCTTTGCCATTGAATATATCTCGCTCCAAGAGGAATCGGGGCAGGCAAGAGTGGAAAAAGCTATTTTCATATGATTTCACCTCGCACATTATATTAGCACAAACTTTTTCAAAGCACAAGTTTTTGTTGCTTTGATGATAAAAAACACCTCTTTCCAAGTGTTATTTTAGCAAAAAACATGAATTAACGCACCTTGGAAAATTTCTCTGAAAAAATGCTTGACAACAAAGAGAATCGATGGTATACTGAACACGAAAATATGAGATTAGTTGGGCAAACCTGTCGTAAGGCAGGGACGCAAAGCTATAGGGCCCTCAAACGGGCAGCCAGTTGCGATTCTAATTGTGCCTATGGCGGTACAACGAAGAGCAGCTTTTTTCGTATTATTCATAAAAAATAATTGATAGGAGGATGTTTTTTATGACTAAGAAGATTTTGCAAACGCTTGTTGTCACAGCGGTTATTGTCATCGCTGCAGCCACATCTGTTTTGGCGGAAGGCAGCCGTGACCTCGTTGCCAATGGCGGGTATCGCCCATCTTTGGAGTGGAATACGAGTACGTTGGCAGGTATTGCACGTCAGACCACACTTGAAGTTTACGTGCAAAAAGGCGAAAGCGTCTATTTCGGTTCAAGCGTTAAGGAATCGTTTGATGGCAAGGATATTGTCGTTATTGCGCCGGATGGCAGTGAAACCGCCTATGACGTGACCGACACTATCGGTCTTATTAAAAACACGACCATGGAAGCGGCAGGGCCGGCAATGAACGGCAACGGCGGCTACAGTGCATTTTCCTTCACAGCGCAGGACGACGGAATTTGGAAGTTTCAATTTCATGCGCCTGATGCAGCCGGCACGGCAGACCCTATAATCCGTACTGTAGACAAGAATTTCCCCACAGACAAAACGCAGCGCGCAACTGTTGCGGCGTGGGACATTTCGGTTTTCGGAACCGACGGCGCGTATAAGACAGGCAGAGTATTCACCAACTACCTTGCCATGAATATGGGATCTAACAAGGTAGCGGGCGCGCTTAACAGCATTTTGTATGTGCTTACCAAGGACGGCTATCTTTATAAGACCGACATGAACGGTCTTGACCCGTTCGGGTTTGTGTTCTTTGCGAACAACCGCGGTCTTATCGATAATACAAGCGGCAACACGAGCGGACATTATGCACCCTGTGTAAAAAACGGTCTCAACCTTGATATTGCTCAAAACCTTGATATATCGGTGGTAGACCCCTCAAAGCCCGACACAGATACGTATATTACGCACCGTGTGTTCTTTAATGTGCCCTCGGCGGACCTTCCGGAATCTATCCCCACAGAAGCAAAAGCGCCTGCTTCGGTGAGCAAGCTTAAATACACGCAGAACGATGATGCTGACGGCGGTGTGTTCACATTTAAGGCATCTCGTGCGCTGACCTTTGATATGGATATTTTCTTCGACAACGATGAGTATGAAGACATACATGTTTCGCGTCCGGGTACAGCCGGCACAAACTCCGTAGACTGGGACGGCTGCGATGCAGCGGGCAACAAGGTTGCCGACGGTGAGTACACGGTTCGCATCCGCACAAAGAGCGGCGAGTATCATTTCTCGATGATAGATGTTGAAAATAACCCCAACGGTATTAAGATAGAGCTTCAGAACAAGCCGTATGATGTTGCAGGCTATTATGAGGATACGATTTATTATAACTGCGCGCCGTTTACTGCAGCGAACGGGCAGGCGGTGCCCGGACGTACAAAAGGCGCTCCCAGTCCTATTGATGCATCGGAGGATGGCATCCGCAGCATGGCGGAAGGCGCCGAGGCGCTTAAATATACGTCCGGCTGGGGCAATGAGTACGTTGTGGATATGTGGACATATTTCCCCGGCGAAACGTCTGTTGCAAGCTTTAACGTTGGAAAAACTCCGACGCCTATCCCCACAGGTACCGAAATTGATGTAAGCGGTTGCCAGTTTGCGTATATCTTTGGTTACGAACCCGGCGATGAGGACGGCAAGCTCGTTCTGCCGCTTGCTCCTATGGACGACGTAACACGCGAACAGGTTGCGGCAATGCCGGTACGCACGCTGGAACAGGCGACGGATTTGCTTGACGACTACGATGACTCGTACGAACTTGACATGTTTGTGAGTATGAAGCCTTCGCGCTGGTCATACCACTCACTCAGCTATATAGCTTCGCTCGGAGCGTTTGATGGAGAGAGCGGACTGTGGCCCGATGCCGCTATTACACGCGGCGAGGTAGCAAAGCTTGTATCATTTGCGCTTAACCTTTCTCAGATGGGAGACATTTCTGATTTTACGGACGTTGAGGGTACCAAATATGCTGACTATATCGCGCTTGTCTATGAAGCGGGCTATATGAACGGCAACGGCGACGGAACTTTTTCTCCCGACAAAATAATGACAAGAGCTGAGTTCTGCACAATGTTTAACAACATTCTCGGCCGCAGCGAAGACAATGGTTTCTACCTTGAAACTCCGGACGGCACACCGATTACACATGCGACGTATTACTTTACGGACATGGACTCTCACGTTGGAGCGTGGTACTATGAGGAAATGCTTTATGCCACCAGCGCGTTTGACGATGACGGCTACGTCGATGTTGAAACAAGGCTTGCCAATATAAGAAATATTCTCGATAAATACAACGGCCAGACTGAATACTAAAATTTCAGCCAAACGCCTCCGCAGTTTTGCGGAGGCGTTTTTATATAATTTGGAAGCGGCTTTTAGCATGAGGAAAAAACTTTTGCATTCTGCCCAAATTTTCAAAATCCGTGTTGCAATCCGTGGGAAGGTATGGTATACTGTACTTGCGACACAATTTAATATTAACCATTTGGAATATGTGTGCCTTTTGACAAAAATGCATGCTCTGTTTTTCATGTATTCCTAATGGTGAAAAATTGTGTCGCAGCAATCGGGGCTATGCATTTTTTAGTGCGTCGGCTCCGGCTGGCGCACTTTTTAATTTTTGGAGGAGAAAGAAGATGGCAAGAAAGATTTTGAGGTTATTTTTAACGGTGTGTATGGTAACGGGGCTGCTTGCCGCTATGCAGACAGCTGCCGGCGCGGCAACTGAGGGAATCTATACATACGAAATATCAAACGGCAAAGCCACGATAACCGAATGTGATAGCTTCGCAAGCGGAGATATTACAATTCCTTCAACTTTGGGCGGCTGCAGCGTTACCGCTATCGGCGACTATGCGTTTTGCCGCTGCTACAGCCTTATAAGCATAAGCATCCCTGACAGCGTTACATCTATCGGCGACTATGCGTTTTACCGCTGCTACAGCCTTACAA
>JAUNBL010000005.1 GCA_030527235.1 Clostridia bacterium
CTTTATCGCAAACGCTCAAACTTTTTTTGGGTCACATCATTGACAACCGCAGAGAAAAATTAAACACATTTACAAAACCAATTAAATCTGAAACAACAGCTTTTACCAAAGTTATTAAGAGTAAAGGCTGTTTTTCTATGTGAAAGAAAGGATGAAGCTTATGAATTACAATTTTGAAAACTTATTTGATGTACTTGTTGAATTTTTCAACACACTGCCAAAAGACAGGGTGAAAATTATCAATTTCAAGCGTTATCAACAAATGTTAAAAACAGCTGCTATGCTAAAAGAATGTTTGAGCAAAACAATGTGCGAGGGCGAAATTACAATTGATGTAACCGAGCAATTCAACTTAGGCTCGGTAAGCACTACGCTGGACTCATTGACTATTGATAATCCGAGTGAATTTATAAACATAGTCAGTCAGGCAGATAATTTTGAAATTTACCCCTTAACAAACGGAAAAATCAGAATAGATATCACATTTCAGTCGGTACTGAAAACGATTGAGAAAGAGGTGTAGCATGAGAAGAAAAATTTGCAGATGTCATACTTGTTACAATAAGTTTGTTTTTACTGCAAGCGAGCAAAAACTATTTAAAGAAAATGGATGGAAAGCACCAATCAGGTGCAAGGAATGCAGAGAAAAATTGAAAGAATATTTGATCATGGTAAATATCTGTAAAATGTAATTTTTGAAAGGAAGTGTATTTTATTATGTTAGTGTTACTTGTAATTGTTGTTGTTCTTTTTATACTTTTAGCCGCTTTTTCATCGGATACATCGAATGATTTTGACACAAATTTCAAAGAGGCACTAAGCAAGAAAAAGCAGATGATAAACGAGGCTTTCGAGGAGGAATTGGCGAGAAAATGCACAGTTCCTGCACACAGAGAGAAAATCCTGGAACTAATTAAAGATGACCTTGTATGTGTTTATGGCAACCAATGGAATGAGGTTTTTGCTGATTTTCCCATTTCAAATTCGTATTTCATGCCATTTAGCTCACCGATGGGCATTGTTATTATGCTAACACTTTCTAAAAGTGGGCTGATGCCAAAACAATATTTGTATTCAAAGATTGAAATTAGCAATTTTGAATGTGCAAATGCTTATGAATGTTTGCGCATATTACAATGCGTGGAAAAGAATATACAAAAAAGAAAACAAGACCAGTCCTTTAAACTAAAATTCGTTCCGTATATGATGCAAGAGGGTTTTGGGAAAACATTCAAATTGATTCCCGACTACGAGCATCCTTGCTCCGGCTACTTTGCGTGGAATTACGATAAAGCTTCTATGTCAAAGGCAAGAACCTTGGAGCTATATGACAAGGAGCTTATTCGCATTTGCATTAATCAATCCATAGGTCCGCGCAGCTTGAGAACAAAACCATATAAAGATAAATACTTATTATAAGTTGTAGATTTCTGCAATTATGACTGCAATGATAAACCAAAGAATAAGTATGCAATAGATTTGAGTTAAGGCTGGGCTTGCGGTTATCCCTTCCCTGCTTTTTTATTTGTTTTCGTGTGTCATATGTGTGTCATACCGTCGGTTTCAGACTGTCGAAAAGCGCCCTAACATTGAACAAACCCCCGAAAACACAAGGATTTCGAGGGCTTGAATATTGAACTTTTTTATCTCTTGGAGAACTGTGGTGCGCGACGAGCTGCCTTGAGACCGTACTTCTTTCTCTCTTTCATTCTCGGGTCACGCGTTAAGAATCCGGCGCTCTTTAAGATTGGACGGTATGTTTCCTCGTCCACTGTAAGAAGCGCGCGGGCAACACCGTGACGAATGGCGCCGGCCTGGCCGGTAAATCCGCCCCCTGCGACCTTACATACGACATCAAACTTGCCCTCCGTTTCCGTTGCCGCAAGCGGCTGGCGAAGGATAACTTTAAGTGTTTCCAGACCAAAATAATCGTCAATATCTCTGCCGTTAATCGTAATCGTACCTTTACCGGGAATGAGGCGAACTCTGGCAACCGATTTTTTTCTTCTTCCCGTTCCGTAATACTGTGTAACCGCCATAAAATTCAACCTCCTTAATCAATATCAAACGGCCAAACTTCAGGCTTTTGAGCCTGCTGCTTGTGCGCGTCGCCAATATAAGTATGAAGCCTCGTAAGGGACTTTGCTCCAAGCGTGTTTTTAGGAAGCATCCCTTTTACCGCATAGCGCATAACATCGTCTGCATTTGCGGCCATCATCTGGCGGGCCGTTTTGCTGCGCAGCGACCCGATGTAACCCGAATGGCGATAATAACGCTTGTCATCCAGCTTATTGCCGGTGAACACCGCCTTATCACAATTGACAATTATAACATGATCTCCGCAATCGGCATGAGGTGTGAATGTGGGCTTAACCTTGCCGCGCAATATGCTTGCCGCAACAGCAGCCACACGACCGACTACCTTGTCTTTTGCGTCGATAATGAACCATCTGCGGTTCACCGTGTTAGCGTTTTCCATGTAACTTGACATCTCTCAGTTACCTCCCCGTCTTAATTTCGTGAACATGTGAGATTGTAACACGCCTTTTCAAGATTGTCAACACCTTTTTTCAAAAATTTAATATAGCCGCCGCAAACTCTTTATTTCTCTTAAATGCTCATTCATTCTCTCTCATTCTCACGAGGCAATTTCAATATTGCAATTTTGGCGATAACAGTGTACAATGCTTCTGAGGTGTTATGATGAAAAAATTGCTCAGTTATGTCCGCCGCGCGGTAGAAGATTATAATATGATACAAGAAGGCGACCACATTGCCGTAGGCGTTTCCGGAGGTAAAGACTCGCTGACGCTGCTCTGCGCGCTTGCCGCGTTACGGAGATTTTTCCCAAAAAAATTTACTTTGAGCGCACTCACTGTAACCATGGGCTACGAGGATATGGAGTTTGATGCCGTGGCACAGTTTTGCAAATCGCTTGACGTAGACTACCATATACAGCATACTGAAATAGCGCGCCTTATATTTGACATACGGCAAGAGTCCAATCCGTGCTCGCTTTGCGCTAATTTAAGGCGCGGCGCAGTAAATAATATGGCTTTGGAAATCGGCGCCAAAACTGTCGCTCTGGGGCACCACAATGACGATGTTGCCGAAACTTTTCTTTTAAGCCTCTTTTACGAAGGCCGCGTAAATTGTTTCGAGCCCGTAACATACCTTGACCGCAAGGGAGTTACCGCCATTCGACCGATGATTTACGTACCGGAGTATTACATCCGTGCATTCAGTGAGCGCAATTCGCTGCCCGTTGTAAAGAACTCCTGCCCTGCCGATGGAAATACGAAGCGCGAATATATAAAGCAGCTTATCGCCCGCGAAGGACGCGAAAACAGGGGATTTAAGGGGCGTATTTTCACAGCTGTCCAAAACTCGTGCTGGAAAAAACCTTAACATGACATAATCCTGCTAATCTGTTTGTCTGTAGTTTTTACACAAAACATCCGCCGCGGACAATCCGCGGCGGATGCTTTTTACATTTAATCTAAAACTATTTAACTACCGATGCCGCCAGGGGCTTCAGCGAAGCTTTGTCAAAGAGCATAACCTTGTCGCCTGTCGCCGCGCCTGTAGCAAATGTTGTGTCACCGGCGGTGAAAGTGAGAAGCTGAGTTGTAACTGCGCTCAAAATGTCTCCCTCATACGTCGCCACAACAAGCCATGCCTCAAATGAATCCACGCCAGTCACTGTTACGCTATCTGCCGTAAGCGTGATTTCAGGATGTAAAACAGTGATTGTGCCGCTGTCAATCGCACCTTCGGTAAACTGAGAATAGTCAACGTATCTTTCATCGTAGGACTCCGGAAGGACAAACGCTTCATTCGCGTTATAGAAATAGGTCTCAGAGCTTGCACCGTCAATAATCACTACCTTAGCTGCGGGAAGCGTCGTGTCAAACTCCACGCCGGGGACTATCTCGTACAGCTCAAAATTGGAAAGATACAGCTGATTTACCGCAGTCCATGCACCGAACGACAGCATCAGGTTTTCCGCGCCCGTTTCGGGAACATTGAAAACACACTCTACATGGTTCATTCCGGAATTAAACACCATATCCACACGAGGCGACTGAACTTCTGCCTGCGCCTCGTTTGACCACGAGTTAAATCCGCCGTAAGAAAGTGACTTAAACACTATTCCGCTGTCGGCAAAGGTGCCAAATGTTCCTCCGCTTGTAAGAACTGCCGCGCTCATCCAAGACTGAGTGCTGTTCGCTTCTCCGGTGTTGTTGGCGTAGAACGACAGATAGTACGACTTTCCGCCCTCTACGGGGAAGAATGTACGCAGCGTCGTTGCCGCAGCGCCACCGCCGGACGTGCCGTTCGCAATACCGTAGGAATTATTGTAGCCCATACCGGCAACCGCGCTCCAATTCGCCGAACTATCACTCAAGTCTACTCCTGTAGCCGTTGTCCAGCCGGTCATATCTCCGTTTTCAAACGTGCCGTTCGTAATAAGGTTAGAGCCGTCTACCGCCTTATACTTATTACCTACGGTTGTGTTGGCCTCATACTCTCCGCTCGGATACAGCAGGCTGTAATCCATAGCTGGGTATATAAGCACGCTGGCCTGTACTTCATAGCTGCTGTTGGGTATCGTACCGGCAACATTTACTGTGTCTCCTGCTTCAACGCCGGCGGAATTATATTCTCCCCATGTTACATCAAGCGTAGCCGTCGAACCGTCATCATATGTAACGTCAACCGTTGCAGGGAACTCAGGAGTGCTCCCGATAGCCGCTTTAAGCGAAACAGGTGTTGCACTCATTACAGTCTTTGCTTTGAATACGAGGTTTATCTCTGCCGTGCCTCCGGATACTGCAACAGCCTGCTTGGAATCGTCATCACCTACAAAGAAGTAGTAGCTGCCATTATACTCAATAACTTCAAGGTCGCTGTCCTCCGCCACAACAGTTCTTCCGGTCTGCGTCTCAACTGTACGCGAAGTCTTAATCTGTCTGTTTGATTCGTCAAGATAGTTAATTGTTACTGTTGTGTCTTCAAGAGCGCCTGTCTCATAAACTTCAAAATCATCAAAGGCAAACGCTGTGCCAAGCCAACGGAAGCAGAAAAGCAGATTGTAATACTCCTCTGTTGTCGTTATAGTCGTCGTTATCGTATCCCATACTCCGCCTCCGGTAAGCGCCGTAAGATGATCAGCGTCGGGAATAATGCTTCCGGTATTCGTGCGCATTTCATTAACCAAAGTGTCACCTACAGCGTCTCTGTTCCTCTCAATACCGTCCGCGCCTGTTACGGAGCATCCAATCCATGCGGAAGCCGGATCACCCGTAAGGCTAATTTTGAAGGAAACGTCATACGTGGTGTTAGGTTTAAGCTCTACGAATCTCTTTATCGAATATGATCCGTTTGCGCCCGTATCATCAATAGCCCTGATATAATGATTTCCTTCGCTCTCCTCCAATGTGAAGTTCGCGGTCGTCATTTGGCTTGTTGTCATGCCTGCTGCTCCGTTTCCGACCGTCCAGAACGGTATGCGGGCATCGCCCTCGCCGTAGGAAAGCTCAAAGTCGCCGTTCATAACAAGGTTTCCTCCGACAACAGGCTTCTCAAATGTAGTTGCTAAATCAAACTTGAGAATAAGCACATTCGCCGTAGAATCACTTGTAACCTCAACAGCCGTCTCACCGGTAGCATCAAAATCATAAATCTTATACGAAGTGCTGTCCTCAACCGTAATTGACGCCATTTGCGCAGCGGTAGCCGTATAGGTATCGCCTACCAAAAGCGAAAAGACTTCGTCGCTCTTAAGCTCGCCACCGTCTTTGTCTTGGAACTTAACCGTAACCTCTGCCTCTTCTACAACGTCCTTAGGATTCGTCTGCGCATAAAGTGTTGCAATTTCTGTGTCGTTAAGCGCGCGTCCGTAAACGCGTATATCGTCCATATATCCGATATAGTCTGGGTTGTTCGCTGCTTCGCCGGAGGAATACCACTGGGTACGGCCTACGAAAAGTCCGTTATTCGTTCCCGAGGTGTCTCCCATATCTGCAAGCGTACGAGTCATACCTGTCACGGTAGTAACAAGCGTGCCGTCAAGATACAGCTTTGTCGTTCCGCCTGTCTGCGGTGTTGCCACCCATGTAAGCAGCGCCCACTTGCCGGTTACCGGATTTGTCGGAGCGTTGTATGTCCCGTAAGCTGTATTTGAGCCCATGAGCTGTCTGTCAAACAGGCTGAAAGTATACGTCGTACCGCTCTGATATTTAAGGAAAATGGAATTAGTCGTCGAAGCCGAAGCTCTGCTTCCAAAGTCAAAGAAACGAAGACCGTTCACCGTGGCGCCGTCAAGCGACGAATCCATATTAACCCACATTGAAATTGTATAATCACCGGTGAGCGAAGTATTCGTATTGTCCGCAAGCGTAATTGCATTATTGCCCGGGAACCTTGCAACTCCGCCCGCCGCAGTTACGTTCAGCGCCGTACCGTCGTTTCCATTGCCGGAAACATCAGTCACAACGCCGTCTTCTATACTCGTTGAGAAGTCGTAGCGAACTACCAGTGAATCAGAATCTATAACATCGGGCGCAAGCGCGACAACGCGATACTGCTTCTGCGTACTTTTTCCGGAAACGCTGAGAGTTGCCGTAAGCACCACGCTTGTGGAATACTGCGGAGCAGTAAATGCACCGGAAGTGGTAATAACCTCAGGCTTGGAGGATGCCCACGATATAGTTCCGCCTTCGGTCGTCGTCGTCGGAAGCGTTATGCTTTCCGAAATCGCCGTGCCGATGGCAGCCATCTGCGTATCAAGCGCGGCAAGGTACTTTGTGAAAACGCTCTTTGCAACATAGTTATATGTATATACCGCCTCAAGGCCCGCATATTCAAGCGTTGCCGTAAGGGAAACCTGCGTGTCTACCTCAGGAGCGTTAAGAACGCCTGCATCGGAAAGAATCGTCGGCTGCGACGATGTCCATGTGACCTGCGCGCCGTTTGTAGGCACATACTGAGAAAGGTCTATGCTCTCTGTGAGGTCAACATCCGAAGGAATAGCAAGCGCTTCCCAGTTCTGTCTTATTGCTGTAAACGTTGCGCTGTTTTCGTTTACTTCAACCTCATAAAGCTCAAAGTCGTCAAAAAAGCAGTCTCTGATAGTTCCTGCGTTAGCGCAGACCACAATATAAAGATGGTCATATCCCGTGGGAACCGTAAGTATCTTGGAGTACTGAACCCACTCCCCGTCCTTTGAGGTGGGCGCCAAATCCGTGGTAGCTGCACCGTAATCTATCCAGCCAATGCTGCTTTGCGCCGTTGTCCAGTTTGCAATAAAAGATGGATTGGGCCATTCCGAAGCGCCGTTTGTTACGTTAAAAGTAACTGTCGGCTTCTTTTCTTCGGCGTCAGAATTGCAGAACCAGAACGAGAAATAATAGCTCTTGCCTGCCGTTGCCGCAAAATGGTCGGCTATGACAGTTGCATAAGTGCTGTCAAAAGTAAGGGTACGAGATGCCGTAAGCGCATTGTTTCCGCTGTGTACCGGCGAATTAACAATTGAAAATCTGGGTGTCGATGCCGGTTCGTCAGCAATATCGCAATGAACATCGCCCGTGCCGATACCGAAATTTACCTTGCCATTCTCAAAACCGCCGTTTGGAAACATATTGTCCCCAATAGTGTCATAGACCGTACCGTTTTCGTCGGTCACCGAAGCTGCCAGGCCAATCGTCGGCAGTGCGCACGCGATCATGGCGAAAGCCAAGACAAGTGCAAGAATTTTGCGTTTTTTCATATTAAATCCTCCCTTTATTTTTTCGCGCGTTTCAACAGACACGCTATCTTATTCACGTTACTATGATAACACAAGTTTTTTCTTTTGTACAGTATTTTTTATAAAAAATTCATGAACTTTTTAGCAGGTGATGGGTTGGAAAAGCCTTTTTTACCAAAATCATGCCAGATGCCTCTGTCCGAAGCATCTGACATGACCTTTTGAAAACCGCTTAAATCATTACTCCGCGTTTTCTGCCTTTGCCTGTTCTATGACCTTCTGCGCAACGTTTGCGGGAGCTTCTTCATAGCGCACAAACTCCAGCGTAAATGAGCCTCTCGCTTTTGTCATGGAGCGAAGGTCCGTTGCGTACTTGCCCATCTCAGACATCGGCACTTCAGCACAGACGCGCGCTTTGCCGCCGCCTATTTCGCCCATCTCAAGCACTCTGCCGCGGCGTTTGTTAACATCGCCCATGACATCGCCCATATTGGCGGAGGGCACAATAACCTCCAGCTTGCCTATTGGCTCAAGCAAAACAGGTGAAGCTTGTTTCAGACCCTCTTTATAAGCAAGTGAAGCCGCGATTTTGAACGCCATTTCGGACGAATCCACCGGGTGATACGAACCGTCTGTTAAAACAGCTTTGAGTCCTACAACCGGGTACCCAGCCAAAACTCCCTTTACAACGCATTCTCGCAGGCCTTTTTCGACTGCGGGGAAGAAGTTTTTGGGTACGGCGCCGCCGAAAATCTTTTCTTCAAATAACAAGTCCTCCCCGTCGTGAGGCGAAAACTCTATCCACACATCTCCAAACTGACCGTGACCGCCGGACTGCTTTTTATGTCTGCCTTGAACCTTGACGCTCTTGCGAATCGTCTCGCGATATGGAACTTTCGCCTCGGTCAGCTCAACGCTGACACCGAATTTGCTCTTGAGCTTGCTGGAAATAACGTCCAAATGCTGTTCGCCCACACCGGAAATTACCATCTGGTGCGTTTCCTTATTGTTGTCAATACGGAAAGTTGGGTCCTCTTCCATAAGCTTTACAAGTCCTGAGCTTATTTTCTCCTCATCGCCTTTGACTTTTGCGACAATAGCCATAGAGATGTTCGGCCTGGGGAAGGCAATGCCATCAAGCTCCGTCTTTTCTCCCGTGCAGAGCGTGTCACCCGTTACGGTTGTCGCAAGCTTTGTAACCGCGCCTATGTCACCTGCGGCAACGCCGTCTGTCTCAGTCTGCTTTTTGCCGCGAAGCGTATACACCTTGCCGATTCTTTCATTTTCGCCGGTGCGCGCATTTATAACGGTAGAATCGGGTTTAAGTGTTCCTCTATATACTCTGAATATCGACAACTTACCGACAAAGGGGTCCGCCACGGTCTTAAATACAAACGCCGCCGTGCTGCCGTTCGCATCACAGCCTGCTTCGCCTGCCGCTTCAACGGGCGAAGGCAAATATTTCAGCATCGCATCCATAATCGAGCGCACCGCAAACAACGTTACGGCGCTGCCGCCGTAAACAGGAGAAACCTTACCGGTCTTAACGCCGCTCTTAAGCGCACGGCGCATCTCCTCATCCGTTATCTCGGCGCCTTCAAAATACTTTTCCAAAAGCTCATCGTCAGACTCTGCGGCCGCCTCTACAAGGCTGTCGTGATACGAGTCATATTCGTCTTTCATGGCATCGGGAATGGAAATCTCCGTTTCCTTGTCGCCATCTACTTTATACGCCTTGCCGCTCACTACGTTTATGTACCCGGTGAGCTTACCGCCTTCTTTAATCGGCACACGGAACGCCGCCACGGAAGTGCCGAAGGAGTCCTTCAGCCCCTTCATCACTGCACCGAAATCCGCATTTTCATCGTCCATATTGTTAACAAAGAACATCTTGGGGATGCCCTTGTCGGAAGCATATTGCCATGCGTACTCAGTTCCCACCTGCACGCCGCTTTTACCGCTTACGGTTATAAGCGCGCTGTCAGCAACGCGCACTCCGCCGAGAGCGTCTCCCACAAAGTCAAAGTAGCCGGGCGTATCTATAATATTGACTTTGGTAAGCCCGATTTTCTCGGTCTTCCACTCAAACGGCGCCACTGCGCTGTTAATCGAGAACTTTCTCTTGATTTCTTCAGGGTCGTAATCGGTAACGGTCGTTCCTTCGGTCACCTTGCCGAAACGGTCAGACGCTCCCGCGATATGAAGCAGAGCTTCGGCAAGACTCGTCTTTCCGCTTCCGCCGTGACCGAGAAGCACAATGTTGCGAATGTTGTCTCCAGAAAATTTTGCCATAATTTTTCCCCCAATCGGTATATTTAGTTACTGTTTTTATTTATTCGTCAAAACTTCGTTCTTTCCTCCAAAGGTTTTCATAAAAACTGCACAAATGTTTTGTCTGATTTATGTACACTATAGACAAACGGCAAAAATTAGCTTGACATTTTCGTTTTCGGCAGTTATAATATTTTAGTATCAAATCCTTGCCACGTTTTCACAGCGTGGCCATATGTCCGAAAGGAGGTGTCGAAGAATGGCGGAAATCATCAACAAGTATGAAACCATCTATATTCTCGACGCGGCATTGGAGGAAGAGAAACTTGCGGCCTTGTCCAAAAAGTTTCAGGACCTTATTGCTGCGAACGGGACGGTGGAGAGCGTTGAGGAATGGGGCAACAGAAAGCTCGCTTATCCCATCGACTACAAAACCGAAGGTTTCTACACGCTTGTAAAGTTTTCTTCCGCTCCCGAATTCCCCAAAGAGCTTGAGAGAATATACGGGATTACGGACGGCGTTATCAGAACCCTTGTTATCAGAGCCGAAGATTAAGGAGTGGTACAGATGCTCAACAAAGTAATACTTATGGGTCGTTTCACCAAGGACCCGGAGCTTAGAAGTACGCCTCAGGGCGTGAGCACCGTTTCTTTCACAATAGCATGTGACCGCAATTTTCAAAAAGCCGGCACGGAGAAACAGGCTGACTTTATCGGCTGCGTTGCATGGCGGCAGACGGCGGAGTTTATTTCTAAGTACTTCAAAAAAGGAAGTATGATTGCCGTTGAGGGAAGTATTCAAACCAGAAACTGGGATGACAATGAGGGCAAAAGGCATTACGTCACCGAAGTTGTGGTAGACAGGGCGCATTTTGCGGAGAGCAAGCGGGATTCCGCTTCCGGCGGCTCGCCTTACGGCGATGCTATGCCGAATTACGGCGGGTCTCAGGAGCCGTCATACGGCGATTTGCCGACTCCGGTCGCTCCTATTGCCACAGAGGACGATTTACCGTTTTGAGGAATTCGATAGGAGGTTAGATTATCATGATGGACAGAGAAAAGAGTGACAGACCGTTTCGTCCGCGTAAGGCGAAGAAAAAGGTTTGCGCATTCTGTGTTGACAAGGTAGAGCACATTGACTATAAAGATGTCGCCAAGCTCCGCCGTTTCGTTTCCGAAAGAGCTAAAATTCTTCCCAGAAGAATTACGGGCACCTGTGCGAAACATCAGCGCCAGCTCACAACCGCAATCAAGAGAGCGCGCCATATCGCGCTGCTTCCCTTCTCTGCGGAATAAGAAGCAATCAAAGGGATGCGTGTTGCGCGTCCCTTTTCATTTTTGAGGTGTGAAAATGGAGAAGCTTATCATTATCGACGGCAACAGTATTATAAACCGCGCTTATTACGGCGTTCGGCCTCTTTCCACACACAGCGGAATTCCGACAAATGCCGTTTTCGGGTTTATGAATATACTGCTGAAATATCTGACCGACATTGAACCGGACTATGTCATTGTGGCTTTTGACCTGCCCGCCCCGACGTTTCGGCACAAAAAATACGCGTCCTACAAAGCGCAGCGCAAGGGTATGCCGGACGATTTGGCGCAGCAGCTGCCGCATTTGAAAGATGTCCTTGACGCGATGAATATTTTGCGCATAGAGCGCGAGGGTTATGAAGCCGACGATATTATAGGCACGGTTGCGAAAATGTGCTCCGAAAACGGAGTATGGTGCGGTATTATAACAGGCGACCGGGACGATTTGCAGCTTGCGGCGGACAACGTGTGCGTTTTGCTCACTGCCACCCGCGCGGGGCAGACTGTCACCGAGGAGCTGGACCGAAACGGCGTTATCGAAAAATACGGCGTCACGCCGGAGGAATATTTGCAAACAAAGGGACTGATGGGCGATGCTTCCGACAATATACCGGGTGTTGCCGGAATCGGCGAAAAAACTGCATTTTCACTGATACGGGAATACCATTCGATAGAGAATGTCTATGCGAATCTGGATAACCTGACAGCCAGCGTGCGCACGAAGCTTGAAAACGGACGCGACGAGGCGTTTTTAAGTCTTGAGCTTGCCACGATTGACTGCGGGATTCCGCTTGGAATTTCCATGGCGGATGCCGCGCGGCGCGAATATGACGCGAAGAGGCTGTTTGATAAGCTTACGCTGCTCGAACAGAAAAAGATTATAGAGCGGCTGAATCTCACACTGCCGACGCCCACTGTGCAGCGTGCCGTACCTTCTGACGGAAAGGACGCGCTGAAAGCCATAGCGGACACTTTTGAATTCATTTTAGACGGCAGTGTTATTTTTTGGCACGGAGGCTGCTTTGAGGCGGACGCGGAAAGCTGCAAAGCAATATTTGAAAATAAGGACATCCGCAAAATAACGCACGATTACAAGAGCGTATGTCACACGCTCGCCCAAAACGGCATTGAGCTGCGCGGCGAATATTTTGATACTTTGCTTGCGGCGTATGTGCTCGACCCCACCCGCCAGCGCTATGACTTTTATGAGCTATGTGCATCACAAGGCGCGCAGTCGCCAAAAGAGCTCTCTCTCCGGCAGCTTGAGCGCATTAACGAGCTTGGTCAGCACGATTTGCTTTACGATATAGAGTTTCCTCTTGCGAGAGTTCTCTACAATATGGAAATGCGCGGATTTTGCGTTGACAAAGCTGAGCTTGAGCGCTTCGGAACGCTCCTGGGTGAAAGAATAGACGCGCTTGTCAAGCAGATAAGAATGCTGACGCTTTCCGACATAAATCTCAACTCCACCAAGCAGCTGGGTAAGCTCCTTTTTGAGGATTTGGGGCTTCCTGCCATAAAGAAAACAAAGACCGGCTACTGCACAGATAACACGGTTCTGGAGAAGCTGCGCGGAAAACACCCCGTTATTGAGCTTTTAATGGAGTACCGCCATATTTCCAAGCTGAAATCCACGTATACAGATTCGCTCCCCCCCTTGATTGACGAAAACGGGCGCATACACTCCTCTCTTAATCAGACCGTGACGGCAACAGGGCGCATAAGCTCCTCAGAGCCCAATTTGCAGAATATTCCCGTACGCACGCCGCTCGGGAGTGAGCTTCGTAAAATGTTTACCGCCGCTGAGGACAGCGTACTTGTCGGAGCTGACTACTCGCAGATAGAGCTGCGCTTGCTGGCGCACCTCTCAAATGACGCTGTGATGATAGAGGCTTTTGAAAACGATGCTGACATACACACGCTAACCGCAGCAGGGGTGTGGAACGTGCCGGAGTTTTTGGTTACAAGTGAAATGCGCTCGCGCGCAAAAACTATAAACTTCGGCGTTATATACGGCCAGGGCGAGTTCTCGCTGGCGCAGGAGCTGCACATCACAAGGCGCGAAGCCAAGGAATATATAGAGAATTATTTCAAGCGTTACGACGGCGTTCGCCGTTACATGGAGGAGACCATAGAGAAAGCAAAGCACGATGGGTATGTGGAAACGATATTTCACCGCCGCCGCCACCTTCCTGAGCTTACGGCCGCAAACTTTAATCTGCGTTCTTTCGGTGAGCGCGTTGCCCGCAACACCCCAATACAGGGGAGCGCGGCTGATATTATCAAAATCGCGATGGTTAACACGGAGAAAGCTCTCGCCCGCGAATGCGCCGAGGCGAGGCTCATTATGCAGGTACACGATGAGCTTATAGTCGAAGCGCCAAAGGATAAAGCGCCGGCGGCCGCCGACATACTGCGCCGCGAGATGGAAAATGCGGCCAAGCTGCGTGTGCCGCTCAAGGCGGATGTCAAAATAGGTCGTAGCTGGTACGACACAAAATAACCCTTACGGGTATTGTGGTGATTAATATGGACAAGCTTATACTCGGCGTGACCGGCGGAAGCGGAAGCGGGAAATCGCAGGTTTGCAGTCTGTTTTCCTCAATGGGCGCGCAAATTGTGGATGCGGACGCCATCGCGCACAGCATTACCGACCGCGATGACGTGCACGGTGAGCTGCGCGTGGAGTTTGGGAGCGGCATCTTTAACCCCGACGGCACGTTAAATCGCCGCGCTCTCGGCAAAATTGTGTTCTCCGATGAAAAAGAGCTTCATATACTTAACATGATAACGCACTACCGTATAAGAGAGGCTATAGAGACCGCAGTGCGCGAATCTTGCTCGAACTTCGTTGTTATTGACGCGGCGCTGCTTGTAGAGGCTAAGCTTGATACGCTTTGCACATTTGTTATCGCTGTAGTGTCGCCGAGAGCGATGCGCCTTCAGCGCATTATGGAGCGCGACCATATCCCCTACGATGACGCTCTTGCGCGTATCAACTCCCAAAAACATGACTGCGAGTACGCCGCTCAGTCGGATTTTGTGATAATCAATAATGGAGGAGTCGAGGAATTGAACCGCCGTGTGATAGAGATATTTCAGACTATCCGCGACAGATGATTGGCAAGAGTCTGCAATCGCGAAGAAAGGACGCTTTCACATTTTGAAAGCCGTGGTCATTATTTATGAGAGGTTTTCTGAAAACTACAGCCGTTATCATCATTCTTGTCTTGGCAATATGCTTTATATATTCGCTGTTCCCCCTCTCCTATGCCGACATAATCGTACGCGAAGCTGAGGCAAACGGCATAGACGCACACCTTATCTGCGCCCTGATTAAAGCTGAAAGCGGATTTGACAATTCCGCTGTTTCCGGAGCCGGCGCAAAGGGGCTTATGCAGCTGACCGATGAAACAGCAGCCGAATGCGCAAGAGAGTTAGGCGCGGCAGAGTACGATGTTTTTAACCCCGCCGACAATATCCGTTTCGGGACATACTATATAAAAAAGCTTCTCGATATGTATAAAGGGGACACAGAGTGCGCACTCGCCGCTTACAACGCCGGATATGGCAACGTGAACAAGTGGCTCTCTGACGCTTCTTATTCATCCGATGGTGTTAAGCTTGAAAAAATCCCCTTTGCCGAAACAAGCGCACACACCGACAAGGTTCTCAGATATGTTTTATTTTACCGCTACTTATATCCCAATTTGTAAAATGACCCGCGAGCAGCGCTCGCGGGCTTTTGTCAGCTTATTTGTATCAAATGGTCGCGTATCATCGTAAGCTCGTTTTTGGCGGCAATTATACACGCCTCAAGCTGCTCGTTATATTCGTTTTGCTCTATTGCCTCGCTTATCGTTGCCAGTGCGTTATATACGGCCGGCTCATAGTACTCAGAGCCCCATTCGTCCTGCGCCTGGTGGCGTGCGCCGAGGGCCAGTTTTGCCTTGTTCAAAAATTCAATCGCGTTCTTGTCATTTGCACGAAACGCCGCCAAGACGCGGCAAAGTGAGTCTATATGCCCGTCTAAAAGGGCAATGTAATTAGTTTTCATTGAAAGACCTCCGTTAATGATTTTCCTCTTTTATCTTCTGGCGTATGTCCTCACCGAAAAACTCAATTGCCGTAAAGCTGCCTATAAGCCGTGAGACTATTCTCTCTGAGTATATTTTTGGTATCTCGGCGTAGGACAGATTTGAAGAAAATACCATCTTTTTTTCAGAAAGCAGCCTTGTGTTTATAATGCGGAAAAACTCTGCCGACGTAAACGGCGTCACAAATTCCGCACCCACATCGTCCAGCACCAGCAGTTCACAATCCGCCGCATGCTTTGCCAAATAACGCGAGCGTTCCGAAATATCACGGCAAAAGTGAATATCCTCAAGGATTGGGAAAAGCACATTCGCGCTTATGTAGACAACATCTCTGCCCGCCGCGGTCAGCGAAGACGCTATCGCGCTGGAGATAAATGTCTTGCCCAGTCCGCTCGGGCCGTAGAGCCATAAGTTCTCGTTTGAAACATCAAATTTTTTTACAAAGTCCATCGCCGCCGCCTTTATGCTGCGTGCGTTATCACGCGGCGAGATGCCTTTTTGCGGATTTATCTCACGGTCATAATAGGTAAGATTGAAATTCTCGAATGTTTGGGAGCGCAAAATCTTGGTCAGGTTAGCGCCGCGGAGCGCCGATTCCGTAACCGCCTTAACAACGCACGTACAGCGTTTGCCGTCTTTGGTGTACCCTGTATCGGAGCATTTGCCGCACACAAATTTAGGCTCTAAAAAATCCGGCGAGAATCCGTTTTCTTCCAAAAGCTTTGCACGCTCCGCGCAGAAGGCACGGTTCTGCTTCATAATACGCTCCGCCGCCTCTTCGGGAGACACGTTATCTTCCGCAACGGCGCTGAGCATCTTCATCCCCGTGGCATCAAGCTGTTTTTCTATTTCTGCAATCCGCGGCACAAGGCGGCATACTTCCGCCTTGCGCGCAGATATAAGTGCCGCCCGTTTTGCCCGCCGCGTATCCAGCATATCTCTTGCATCGGCATAAAAATCAGCCACCGCTCTCTACCTCCCCGCCATATTTGGCGATTCGTCTTTGCAGCTCTTTTCTTGCTATATCTTCAAAATCATATGTATTGTTTGCGCCTTGTGTTCTTGTTTTTGGCAAGCCTTCTTCAGCGCTTTTAAGCGCCGCGGGGCTCTTTATTCCCTTTGAGCTCCATGCGGCAAGGATTTTTCCCATATAAGCAAATGATAGCTTGCCGGTGTTATGCGTAGTTCGCGAATACGCTTCCTTTATCATAGTTTCGCTCATTCCCCAATTCGTTGTCCAGTTTATTATATGCGCTACCTCCGCATCGGAAAAGGCGCGTTCAAGTCCGAATATCTTCTTGCAGCGATTGACGGCGCTGCGCTCCTTTGCACGGCGTTTCAAAAGCTTTTCCGCCGCTTCAACGGTGGTTATTCCCTCGTCCGACCAGCTTTGAGCCACTTTCTCTATATAAGAAAAGTTCTTTATCTTATCTTCACAAGCGCAGTGTTCAAGCAGCATAAGCACAACCTCTTTCGGCAGAGAGTACCAATCCATAAACGAAAAAAGCGTATTTATCTCTTTTTGCGAAAGCGGTTTTTTCAGCAGCGACTCCGCCATGGTTATCATGGTTTTCAAATCAGCGTCAACGCTCATGCGGTTTGAGATTTCTGTCATCGAAAGCGCTTCGCGCTTCGGTTCAATCTCCCCGCTCCTGGAATCGTCCCGTACAGGCGCGGCTTTTGAGTCCGTAAAAGTCACGTTGCCGGCCGCATCAATGGACACTAAGCCCGCTTTCTTCCAGTATCGCCATGCTTTTACCACATCGGACTCTAAAATGTCAAGCTGAGCCGCTATATGCGCATTGTCCGCTTCCTGCGAATTTCGGGCACACAAAGCGAGCGCGTATATGTACACCATCACGTGCGTGTGGTTCGCTTTCGGCATATAGTTCAGTACAAAATCCGCCGACAGCGCAATCTTGGGATTAGGGTTGTGAAATGTTGCCATAAAATCATTCCTAAAACATTTGTAGTGTAGACAAAAGATATTATAACACATATCGTTATAATGTGCCAAAAAAAATTTAATAAAAACGCAAATTTTTTATTTGCATTTTCATTAAAAGTGTGTTAGAATATTTCAGTGTGATAAAAAATGTGCTTGTAGCTCAGTTGGATAGAGTATTTGGCTACGAACCAAAGGGTCGGGGGTTCGAATCCCTCCAAGCACGCCACGTCGCAGCGGACTTCGCTGTTATCGAAATGCCCGCTCAAAAGAGTGGGCATTTCTCATGCGCTCCGTCGCTGCTCCTCTTTCGCAAAAAGGCTCGCTCACATCGCCTGTTCGGTTGTAGGTGCCCTCACGACGGCGCACTGTCGCTACCACCTTTTTGCGATTTACGCCTGCGGCGCAGTGCATCTATATCGTTCACTTCGTCCATGACAGAACCGTAATTTTGATAAAAAATTGTGGTTCTGTTTTTTTGCCCGAAAGCCCTGTTTTCAAAGGATTTCACGGCTTTACAGCATAATAACCAAACCGCGCCGAGGCAATTTTCGGCGCGGTTTTTAGTTTTTTCGTTTTTTCGACTCGGAGTAAAAGTTTTCTTATGGGATAATTGTTTTTTATGGAGGTGTCTTCGATAACTAAAACAACTTTGTTGTGATTATATTTTTTGAAATGCTCATGCAGAACACCATATCAGACAATTCCGCGTTATATCTACCGAAATACTGTCGGTTAAGCCGCTTCTCGGACGGATACTGTAAGCCTGTCCTTGCGCCACATCTCGCTCACGTAGCCTCAGCCGCGAAAATGTTCCAAAAGTGCAACCGCTTCTGTCAGCTGTTTATGTTCCTTTTTTGTTACATTATACTGTGTTGTGATATTAATATACATACCGCCTTTTGTATATTGTATATTAACTCCGATGTAGGGAAATAGTAAGCGATTTGTGGGAGTATATGCTATGAATGTGTGGTAATTGCACTTGTCCATACCTTGTGGAAACACTTTAGCGTTGCAGAAAATACTAAAAATATAAGACCAAATATGTATTTAACGTTTCGGATATCTTAATTGTAAAATGATATTTTTTCCCTGCTCATTATGTTCCGCTATTGTTTTGCTTAATTTTGCGACCTGTTTTGTTTCAAATGTTTTTTCTTTGTATCCTGCAAATATGTATTCATGCCAGTAAAAACTCGCATCTGATTTCTCGAACGAGTATTGCTCGACTAATTTTTCCAACTCAGCACTTTCAAAACCTGTTTTTCTAATATACAAGTTGCATATCGCTGCTTTGCTTGAATTGAAAATGCGGAGTGATTTCATTTCCTCTTCAATATAATGGTGGTAATCAACAATAGTAATAACGTTTTCAGGAAGAATAAAAAGTACTACTTCCCAGTATTGCTGAAATATATTAAACGACAGATCCTTTTTTGTAGCAAATAGTGCTAAAAAGATAACAATTATTAGCACAATTGCTCCGAAGTATAGTGAAATTACGTTGAGAGTCATACCGTTCTCCTCGTAGCGGCAGGGACCGTTGAACGTTAAATGAGTTTAACGAATGGCAGTCCCTGCTACAAAATTAATTTATCTATTCGATTTTTTCATTTATTGCAATATCATTGAAAATCAGCTTAACATATTCATCTGATGTCTCGCTTGTACCCACACTCATCAAGCCAATATTACCTGTACCTCCAAAATAATACGACATCTCATTTATTGGAGTGACTTGTGATGTTACACTATCGTACTCAAAAACTGTCCATAATGTTCCTTCGCCTTGCGGAACACTAAATGTGTAAAGCGGAACAGGTGAGGCTTCGTGGAAGACCTGAACATATGCGCCCGAATTGGCCAATGATGTGCTATTGCTTGAACCACGATTTGAATAATCATGAATATAAAAACAGTATTTCCCGCTTACCGGCTTGTAAATTGTAGTTGTTTCTGGTCCATAGCTTGAAACATCATCTAAATCTAAATCTGCCATTTTAGTGTTATTTTCATAATTACTCTTCTTCGCATAATAGGTGTGAAATAGTCCTCCATTCAAAGTAGGACCAACAAGATGTGAATCTAAGTCACGCGGAAGTTCACCCCATTTTAACACTATTCTCATTTGCGAAACATCCAGAGAATTTGTTACTACTCCATTTTGCGCCGTTATAGTTTTATTCCCAAGCACCTTAATGTTAAACATATTCTGTAAATATCTATCGTTCTCATCTGACAAGGAACGTTCATCAAGAATTTGCACACAATAATTGCCTGCCGGCAATGAACCCGTAATATAACTTCCATCGTTTGATGTAGTTAAAACAGAAACAACTTCTCCATTATCAATGTTGTTAAGTCCGTTTCGAATATTCAAAGTCAGGTCAGAAACACCACTACCAGTTAGAACATCGTAAACAATACCAGAAGCATATCCATTCCCTTCAAACTCATTAGGAATAGATTCAAGAGTTGCATTATAATAGTTAATTTGTCCTTGTTTAATCACTATTGTTTGAATCAGTGGAATATGCCCTGTTTTTTCCACAGTTACAGTATATAGACCTGCCGGCAATTCGCTGATAGTATATATGCCATCAGTTCCCGTTTGTGTGGATTTGGTAAGTGATTGTGATCCCGTGATTTTTGCTATCGTTACCTTTGCGCCGGCAAGTGCGACATTATTAGTATCATTTGTGTCAGTATCTGCAATCGTCACTTTTCCCGTAACCTGGTTTGAATAAAGTGTATCAAGAACAACATCTAGCGTTTTATTACTGTTGCCAACGTCTACATCGGATGCAGTATAGGAAGTATATCCGGTTTTTTCAAATTTAACCTCATAGATACCGCTGAGTACGCTGGGAAACTCGTAGTACCCTTCGGCATTGGTTTTAACTGTGTTCGGTTGAGCCGATAAATCATCCGTTCGTTTTAAAGTTACGATTGCATCAGCAATTATAGGATTATTGCTATTATCTCTGTCACCATCGGCTGCAGTGACCGTTCCTGTCATTTTTGTTGTGGCAATACCAGATTCAAGAAACATTTTTTCCCATTCAAAACTCTTTTCTAATCCACCTTCCCAATTAAAACCTTTGGCGATTAAACGAAAATCGCCGTTAACTCTTCCGCCAACACCCTGACTGAAAGACGCATTTCCATCAATATCGAATCCATCGTTATTCAATGCAATGCTTCCTTCCATGTTTGCTTCTGCCCTGTAAAAAACCACACCACTCACACTTGCGGGCATAATACCCGCTATCATAACACCAGCATTAATTCCTGCACCAATCTCAAATTTTGCTTCAGCTGAACCTTCGAGCTGTACTTCGAGAGATGGTTTTTCATTTTTTTTGCTCGCTGATTGTCCGCACACATCGAAAATTTCCAACTGTCTGTCAAATGGTAATTGATAACTCTTTTGTCCTAAATTATTGTTTAGTGAACCATATGCGCCAGAAAAATCCTTTTTCTGAAGATTGAATCCTTTTTCGTTATAAGAGTTGTATGAAAATGTTAATGTCACCTCACCTTTAACACTTCCATCTAAATCTAAAATAATTGAAAAGAGAAGTATTGGGTTGAACGGTATTGCGACAGACTGGTTAGAAATACTTTGAATGGTGCCTGTAACAGTTGGAATGGCGATGCTTACACCGAAGGATGCAAGTACAATTTTTTTATCAAATTCAACGCCACTAATCCCCAATCCCATGAATTCCCTTCTGTTATCAAAGCCCCCATTCATGGCTTTAACAAAATCTCCAGTATCAATTTCAGCCTTATAATTAGCTTTTAACTCTGATACCGTTTCATAAGTTGTTTTTGATAGAATTTGCTGTGGCAAAACATCAAAACTCCAAGGCCAAAAATTAGGATGCCATTCTACACCTCCTATATGTTTTAGGTCTTTAATTCCAAATTGTCCACCCACAGTGATCTGATCGTTTTTTGTTGTAATTGAACCATCCTTATCATAAATAACAACATCGTTAAGTTTAATCAGTAAATCAGTTTTATTTTGATTGCCATTACTAGTATTTGAAAAAGTTGGAATGAGGCCTTTTACCAATTCCTTGGGTTGCCAACCCGGTGTGGTAAAGTTCTCTTGCGCCGCCATCAGACTTATTTCACCGCCGTCATCTATAGAACACTGAGTGCCATCAGGAAGCATAATAAAAGCAATTGGATTTTCGCTATCTATACCACCAGAAAAATCTAGCCTTACATCGCCACCAAAAAGCTCGTCCAATGATGGGGTACTAAAACGAACAACTTCATATTCGTTTGCTGGGTAGCTTCCTGTATCATCACTTTCAAACGTCCCTTCTATAGTGCCTATAAATCCTACTAAGAATTGCTCACTTTGGGGCAGTGCATATGTATCACCTATTGCAAGCTTATTAGTTCTAATTGCATTTATCAATGGAGAGGTTTCTTGCATTAATACGCAGGTATAGTCATCAGAATAGTCTTCTGTGTCTTCACCTTCATTCCAAAAACATACAATGCTATCATATACCGTTTGAGTGTCTTCTACATCAGTTGTTTTCAGTGTTGAAGCAAATGTAACTTCCGTACTGAGTCTGTCAACATGAATACTTTCTATTTTAGTATTATTGCTTACATCTGTTACAGTTACAGATATGTTATTACCACCTATGCTTAATGGTATCGTAATTTCAAAATCTTCAAGCCCATTTACTGTAAGCGTATTTTCATCGCCAGTATTTGTTACATTTACTCCAACAATACTTTTTATAGCTTTGTTATCTGTTGCTTTTCCTTTGAGGATAATAGTATCGCTAGATGTTTGTATAATACCATCGCCTATTTCCATACCTGTTTTTTCAAATGTCAATGTTGGTGCGGTTCTGTCGGTAGTTGAACCGCCGCCGCCGCCGCCACCGCCGCCGGAACTTTTGATTATGTATTCACCGCTGAAAATATCACTTACAAGCACACCGTTTTTAACGGCGATTGCCTGTAATTTTTTTGTGCCTGTTGTCAGGCTGATTGCTTTTGTATATTTTGTGCTTTTGGCAGTAGGAGTTGTTCCGTCTATTGTATAATATATTTCAGCATCCTTAGTTGCAGTTGTCAGCGTTATGCTTTTTGTTCCTGTGTATGTACCCGCCTCAAGTGACGCTATAGGTGCAATTAACTCAGCTTTCAGACCGTCAAAAACCATCTGCGCCACATCGCCGCGAGTAGATGCTTTACCCTTTCTGCCCTTAAGACTATTTGTTATGCCTTTATCTTTTGCCGCAGCAAGATATCCGGCAGACCAATCGTCCGGGTCAACCGTTATTCCGTCGTCAAAGCCCAAAGCGCATACAACCATTTTGATTGCTTCTTCATACTTAACATCATCTTCGGGACGAAATTTTCCGTTTCCGTCGCCGTTTATAATACCTTCATCCGAGGCAATGTTAATATAACCGCTTGCCCAGTGATTTGCGGCAACATCGTCAAATTTTGTTTCGCCTGCAGCTTTTTCGGCATCGCTTTCCTTATCGATTACACGACAAGTGATTGCAGCCATTTCCGCCCTTGTGATTGACTTATCAGCTCCGAATGAGCCGTCCTCATATCCGGCTAAAATATCCAACACGGATAATGCCTCGGCTGCCTGTGCGTAATACTCCGTACCTTCAACGTCGGTAAATGTTTTTGTGTCCTCGGCAAAAGCTAATGTTGCCGGCAGCATGGTGATAAGCATTGCTATTGATAAAATAATACTCAGTGTCCTCTTCATAAAATACTTCCTCCTCCAAAATATTAGTTTTTTGTGATGCGATTTTAAGCTAAAGTTTGCGCCCCCTCTCACAATGGCAATAGAATTGCGATTATCCCCCTCAATTATCTGCCGTACCTCCTCTAACTGACACGCTTTATGCTTCAATTAAATGCTTTCAAGATGTTTTCTTGTATATTAATTATACATCATGACAGTAATGGTTGTCTATACCTGTTTATCCCAATAGGAGGCATATTTATCAGGTTCAGCGCTATTTTTGAAGTTTTATTATTTTTTTAAGATACTGCTTGCAATTATTCTGTTTGTATGCTATTATAATGATGAGGTGATATTAAATTGTCCGATAAAAAGCACATGACGTCAATCGGCGGCGCGGCAGTCATGGAAGGTGTTATGATGCGCGGGCCTAAAGAGATAGCTACGGCAGTGCGAAAACCCGATGGGGAAATAGTGCTTCAGAAAAAACCTGTTTCTTCTCTTGTAAATCGCTTAAAGCTTACAAAAATTCCGCTGGTGCGGGGAGTTTTCGCATTTTTTGACTCGATGGTAACAAGTGTTTCCGCGTTGATGTACAGCGCGGAGTTTGTAGATATCGAAGCAGACGAGGACGAACAGCCGTCAAAATTTGAAGCGTGGCTTACAAATAAGCTCGGTGACCGCTTTAAGGACGTGCTGATTTACTTTTCGGTTTTTGTTTCACTTGTATTTTCCATTGCTCTTTTTATGCTCCTGCCTAACTTCATAGCGGGTTTTGTGCATAATTACGTGTCCTCCGGCGTTATAATGTCTTTGGTAGAAGGTGTTATACGTATCGCAATTTTTTTGAGCTATATTCTTCTTGTTTCGCGCATGAGAGATATTCAAAGAGTTTTCGAGTATCACGGAGCGGAGCATAAAACCATATTTTGTTATGAGGCGGGGCTTCCTCTTACTCCGGAAAATGCGCGCGCAATGTCCAGACTGCATCCGCGCTGCGGAACGAGCTTTCTCGTTTTTGTTATGCTGGTAAGTATTATCCTTTTCTCGTTTATCTCATGGGACAGCATGTGGGTACGCATGGGGATGCGCCTGCTCCTGCTTCCTGTTGTGGCTGGAATATCATACGAAATAATTCGCTGGGCGGGTCGCAGCAGCAACCGCATTGTGTGTACTCTTTCAAAGCCCGGCATGTGCCTTCAAAATCTTACAACCCGCGAACCGGACGACAGCCAGTTAGAGGTCGCCATTGCCGCCATGAGCGCAGTAATCACGGGTGACAAAGATGAGGATAAATGGTAAGGCTTCTAAACAGTCTTTCCACGCGTCTGAACAGCCGCAGCGATGCACGGGCCATAATTGAGAGCGTTATCGGCTGTGACGCGCTGCTTTGCCGACGAGCGCCCACAGAAGGCGAGCTTGAACGTGTCAACGCTATTGCCGAGCGCGTTTTGGGCGGCGAGATGCTTGCTTATGTTTTGGGTAAAACGGAATTTATGTCCCTTCCGTTTTATGTTAATACGGATGTACTTATTCCGCGGCAGGATACCGAAACGCTTGTCGAGGCGGTTATGGGGATCGCCAAAGGCGGTGAAAGGATTCTTGATTTGTGCTGCGGGAGCGGCTGCATCGCGATTAGCCTATCCAAATATATTAAGGGTGCACACGTTACCGGGGCGGACATTTCCGCCGCCGCACTCGACGTTGCACGGCGCAACGCCGCACTGAACGGTGTGGACGCTGAATTCGTTTTCATGGACGTTTTTGGGGAATCTTACGGCGAATGGGATATCATTGTTTCCAATCCGCCGTACATCTCAAGCAAAGAGCTTCAAAACCTTTCCGTTGCGCGCCACGAGCCGCTTATCGCCCTTTGTGGGGGGGACGATGGGCTTGATTTTTACCGGGCGCTGACACGCACGGCAAAATCCTCGTATCTTGCAATGGAAATCGGCTATAATCAGGCCGAAGCAGTGAAAGCTCTTTGCGAAAAGCGCTATTCTAACGTAGAGGTTATCAGGGACTATTTGGGGAATGATAGAGTTATTATTGCCTCGCATTAGCATGGGACAATAATAAAGGGGGTTGTTGTATGGGACAAGTTTGCAGGTGTCTGCTGTTTTGCTGTGCATTTTTTATGGTTGCTTCTGTTTCTGCGTTGGCGGCGGCGGTTACATTTGTACCGCAAAACTACATAACTGTTGCCGATGGTGTGACTCTCACGATAGAACCCGGCGCCATCTTGTGTAATTCGGCAGGTACCGTAACACTTGAGGACTGTGAGACTTCACAAAGTCATACCAATTCTGTTGTGATTTTTCCGGCGGCGCAGAGCGTTACTCTTTCAAACAACACAATACGCGATTCATCGGAAAACGGCATTGTTGTTCCGGACAACGGCTGCCCCGTTATTGAGTCCAATACGATTACCCGAAGCGGTTCTTTTGCGCTTCGGGTTAGTGGCGCGCCTATTTTTAGTCCTGTGCGCGGAAATATATTTTCGGAAAACGGACGCAGAGTTTCCCTAAGCTCTTGTCGCATTGAAGGCAGCCAACATGGCATTGTTTCCGAAGGTTTTCCCATTTCGGCGGTAAAATGTGAATTTGCAGACAGTTCTATATTCGACATTTTTCTTAAAAATAACGCGATAGCATCTGTCTTAGAAGACAACTTATACCAAAAAGGTGCGCAAATAGAAGGCAATCTCACCCAGGATGCCGTTGTTATAGGCGAGTATCAGCTTTCGGGCGCGGTACACGTTGCCGGTGGCAGCAGCCTTACTGTTGCCGGAAATATAAAAGGCGGCGCACTCGGCATAAACATTACCGGTGCACTTATCTCAAGCGGCGTTTCTCTTCCGTCGCTTACTATTTTGGAAGGGGGGCGGCGGAGATTAAAAAGTGCAACGTTATAGGCGATGTGTCTGTAACCTCCGCCGCCCAAACCTCATGCATCGTGCAGGAAATTGAACCTCTGGCCGCTATGGAAGAGAAAACCTTTTAAGTTTCGCAGGGCGCAAAATCTTTCGTATGGGATTGCTCAATGCGTACTGCTAATGTCATTTCGCGCACCGCAAAAAAAGCTTGACCTGCCAAGGCGCATCATATATACTTATTGTTGTATATATTTTGTCAGAACGGAGTGAACTCAATGAAAAAAGTTTTCGCAGCGCTGCTCGCATCTTGCATGCTTATTGCAATGTGTCCCGCATCTATGGCGGCATCACATGTTACTGTGCATGTGGACGCGGCAGACACCTCGCCCTTCGGCGCGTTTGAGGGCTGGGGAACTTCGCTTTGCTGGTGGGCATCGCATTTTGGCGATTTACCTGAAGATGAGCGTAAAGCGCTTGTCGCCGCGTTTTTTGACGAGGAGACGGGGCTTGGGCTAAACATTGCACGCTACAACATCGGAGGAGGCGATGATCCCACTCACAATCATTTGAGGTCTGACGGACGAGCAGTTCCGGGATATATGAACAAAGACGGAAGCTACAATTTTGACGCCGACCAAAACCAGGTCAATATTTTGAAGGACGCTATTTCCTATGGCTGTGACATAGTGGAGGCATTCTCTAATTCGCCGCCGTATTTTATGACAAAAAGCGGATGCACGAGCGGCGGTGAGGACCCCAGCGTAAACAATATAGACCCCGCGATGTTTGACGAATTTGCCGACTATCTCACAGAGGTTGTCCTCTATCTTCGCGATAAGCAGGGCATTGAGGTTGACACGCTTGAACCAATGAACGAGCCTGACACTAATTATTGGAAGGCGGGCGGCTCACAAGAGGGTTGCCACATAGACGCAGAGGACCACAGTGCACTTATCGTTGCAGTTGACAAAGCGCTTAAAGCGAAAGGACTTACCCAAACGGCTGTTGCCGCGGCGGACGAGACAAGCGTTGATACCATGCTCGGCTATCTTCCACTGTATACGGAAGAAGCAAAAGCGGCGCTTGGGCAGCTGAATGTGCATACATATTGGGCCAGCAACTATGCGGGACTGCGCGATTTGGCCGTAGACTGGGGCAAAAAGCTCTACATGTCCGAAACGGATTACGACCGCGCCATCGGCACAAACGCCGGAGAAATGGGGCCGGCGCTTTGGTTCTCGAACAAGATTACAACAGATTTGCGCTCACTTGAGGCTGCGGCATGGTGTGTGTGGCAGGTAACGGGTCCTGCTTATTCCGGCAGTAATTCGGACCGCGGGTATTGGTATCTTTCGCAGTATGACAGGGCAAATAAACGCCTTGACCTTTTCAAGAAATATTACGCATTTGCGCACTACACAAAGTTTATCAGGCCGGGCTATTATCTTATGGCAACAGACTCTCCGGATGTTCTGGCTGCGTATGACCGCGTAAGCGGCAAAATAGTGCTTGTGGCAACCAACTACAAGCCATATGATATGACATTTGACTTTAATCTTTCGGGGTTCGCGTCCTCGGCAGCTGTTGTGGAGGCTTACCGCACAAGCAAAACTCAGAACCTTGAAAAGATAACGGACGGGACATTAATCGGCAACACTCTCAAAACCACACTTTTGCAAAATACTATCACAACGTATGTACTCTCTCCGCAAACTCCGCCGAGCGGAACGCTTTACGGCATGAGTATAAAAGAAGCCGGCGGAGCGACAAGCACGTTTTCGGGCAAGACGCTCAGCTTCAGCGCCTCTTTCCTGCCTGCTGAACAGCCAGACGCCAAACTTGTCTGGTCCGTGAGCGCACCGGAGGGAGCCTCTGTACCGGCAAGCGTCAATGAAAACGGGGTGGTAACGGTAACCGGCCAGGGCAAGTTTACCGTTAAGGCGGCTCTTGAAAGCAATCTTGCGATTTATTCCACGCTTGACATTTCAAGCGTGGGCGAAGGAAGTGTTGTGCAGATAATAAATAAGCACTCCTCCCTCGCCCTTGCCGTAAACTCTGATGGGACGCTCATACAAACCGCACCGTCAGACGCTTCAAACCAGTACTGGAAGATGATGCGTTCTTACGCAGGGTATATGTTTATAAATCTAAAGACATCCCAAGCGCTTGACGGAGGTATATCGCTGCACACCTCAAAGCTTACGGCGGGAATTCCGCAAATGTGGAAAATCAAAGATGCGTCAGGCGGATATATGCTTGAAAATGCCGAAACCCACAAGGTCGCCGATGTTTTTGACAGCTCAATGTCAGATGGCGGCAAGGTAGATATGTATGATTCAAACGGCGGAGATAATCAGATATGGAACTTTGTTCTCTCCGAACGAGAGGCTGTTCTTGAAACCGAAGAGGAGTTATCCGGCACAAAAATCAGCGCCTCTGTTCACAGCGGCACAGCGCCATATCTTCAGGATGAAAACGCTGCGTTTGACAAAGCATTAGACAATGATTTCGAGACTTATTTTGACGCTGCCGATGCAAGCGAAAGCTCTGTCGTTTTTGATTTGGGAGAGGCAAGCGCGCCGCTTACACTGTTCAAATACTGCCCGCGTTACGGTTACGCTTGGCGTATGCTGGGTGCAGAGCTTTACGGCTCAAACGACAACAGCACATGGACTAAAATTGCCTCGATTGAAACCGAACCGTCTGAATCGGTATGGAATTCCCTCTATATTGAAAACGACACTTCCTACCGTTATATTAAATACGTGACTCCCAAGGACGGGTATTGCAACATTGCGGAAGCGGAGTTTTGGAGCTATCCTCTCACCGTTACGGCGCAGCTGCATGACAAGCTTACAATAAGCGTGAAAAACTATTCCGGCCCTAAAAAGCTAACTCTTACAATTACATATTATAAAGATGGTATCGCCGCGCAAACCGATACGCTCACAAAAGACGCCGGCCGTTTTTCCACCGTTGATTTTGAAAGTGAGATAAGAACCGGATTTGACAGCGCCGTAATTTCCATTGACAACGTATATAGCGCCTATATACATTTTTGAAACGCTCTAAATCTAAAACCGCGATGCGCAGCGCCTCGCGGTTTTTTTGTTACGGCTGAAACTCAGTCATGTCTTTTCGATATCGTTTGGGGAGCATATTAAGCTGGCAGCGCGGGTTGGCGCGTTCCTTAATGGCCACGGAATCAAAAAATCTTTTCCACAGCGTGCGCTGAATTATTTCGTCTTCAGTAACGGGCGGCGGCTCAAAACCTTTTGCGCTGACAACCATCTTGTTCTTAGTATCGTAAGCGCCCAGCAGCGCGCGATTTTTATCGTAAATCACAAACGCTATGGAACGCAGTCTGCCCACAAAATGAGCCATCAGGGGCTGCAAAACATTGTGTTTCGGAGATATTGCCGCATACAAGAAGCCCGCCTTTGTCTGCGAAAAGCGGCAAAACCCTCGCAAATGCTCCACCTCTCTGCCCACCTCATCGCGCAGTTTGAAAAACTTGGCATTAACGCAATCGGCGCGGGAGCGGGCATCTTTGCTGTCATAAAACGCACTGTGAAGAAACGCGTAAATAGTCTCCTCCTTGTCTGACGCGCAGTTCAGGAAAGCATATGACACGTCATGATACGTACTTGCGCCCAGTTTCTCGCAAATGCCTTTTTGCACACGGGCAGAAAGCGCGTGGTCTGTCACCACGCGCTCTGTCTGCGAAAAAATATCATTCTGAACTCTGCCGGACGAGGCTATTGCGCTCACTGTCCTCCTATCGCGGAAAGCGCAAAACACCACAGTCAGAAAGCCTTCAAAAGTTCCGTCGTACTCGTAAGCAGTACTCATTTTTCTATCGCTGCGGTAAGCGGCTCAAATGCTCCGTCTGTACTAACTGCCATAATTTTCAGTGTGCAGCCGTTTTCGTATTCTGTAAGCGCAAACGTTGCTTGTGTCGCAGCAGAGGCTGAAAGATTAACATCTTTAACTTCCACGGCTTTAAGTACTCCGCCCGAGTAAATCGCGGCAATCAGTTTTGCTCTGCCGGATGCGGGAGCATAGAGTTTTGCCGTCTTGCTGGCGCTGTCGTAGGTAAGGCTGTAATCCGACGAAGAGTATACGTTAAGATTATCCACTCTAAACTGCCACGAAGGCGCACCGCTTCCGCCCTTGAGCGAAACCTTGGCGATATTGGACGTGGCCGGCGAGTTAGTGCGGAAGGTATAGTTGCTCGCCACAAGAGTATTGTTAACATATACCGTATATGTTCTTGCGGCAATGTTTATCGTACCTCGCACGTGGTATGTCTGACCCGCAGAATACGAAAGCGAAGTTACCGCCGAGAACGCGCCGGCATTTCTCACGTCTATCGTGCCAGAGGGATTGAATCTGACGGCACAATTATACGAATCCCATGTCGAAGGCGTATTTGATGACCCGACAAAGCCGACAAAGCCGTCAATGTTGTTTGAAAACGGCGTCGCGTCGTATTCAAAATTCACAACACCTGATACCGGTGTAAGTGCGGACGTTGTCCACGAATATGTCGAAAACAGCATGCTGTCCGCATTCAAAACCTGCTCCACAGAGCCGATAAGCCTCATCTCGCCTATTTCACCGCTCCATGCGGAATTAGACGGGTTGGACAGGCGTAAAAAGCGAAATGCTCCGCTCTGGCGAGGCGTGTAGACCTGCCAGTCTGTTCTGTTAGTCACAGCGTTTGTGAGGGCAGACCATGTTTCCCCGTCCTGTGAAGCGTACAAAACCGTGCCCGCGCTCACCGAAGGATCGGCGCTGTAGGCTTTAATCCAAATTTCCGAAAGCGCTGCGCCATAGCCTTCGCCAAAATCAAATATCATCCACGATGATACTGACGGACATGTCGCCGCGCGATTATCAGTCAACAGCGAATAGTTGTACGCTCCGTCCACATCATATGGCGTATGGATAGACGCGTATTGCGGTACGTTTATAACCTCAGTTCCGTCGGCAAGCGTCACCGTGTCATCAAGCTTCACAAGCGCTTTATACGCTTTATAAAGATTATCCGCTAAAGTTACAAATATCTCCGAAGATATGCTCGTTCCGCCAAGCGCGTCACAGGCGACAAGGTAATTGTCAAGCGTTTTCTGGTTATAGCGGCCAAGCGGGTCGAATTCGCTGCAAATCAAGTCAACAAAGGCATCCGCATTGTTAAATACTTCAAAATTATAAGTAATAATCCTCTCATCAGCGCCCTTGGTCACTATAACCTCTACTATGCCCGAACGTGTACCCTTGACAGTGAGCGTGCCGGCCGCATATACAAAATCCGCCGTGCCTTCAACTTCAATTTCACCCTCTATAGAAGTCAAAGGCGCACTGTACTCCCCGTCCTCAGGCAGGTAGTATGTGTTATTAATGCTGTAAACCTTGGGCGCAAACTCACCCAGAGCAGCCGAAAGTGAATTTCCGTAAGAGTCTACAAGCACAACATAGTCGCATAATTCACCCGCCAGTGAAATTGTCTCGCCTGCGTTGCACTCGCGCATGTAAATCTTATACGTGTCATGGTTCAAGCTGTTATTTCTCCACATCTCGCTGACACCTGTGTCTTCAAAGCCAGCGTCTGTAATCCACGTATGCGCAACGCCGCTGTCCGTCGCAAGGACAAAGACTTTTGCATTCTCCTTCATTTTGAACGTCATTCCGCCGTTATACTGTCCGTCACTCATACGCTTCGTTCCGATAAGACGCGCGTTCTGGATTATAGACGGAATTTTGGAAAACGTGTTGTCGCAGTTAGCCGTCTTAGCAGTATTATCGGATGCGCTCTGGTAATAAACTGCCTGATTCTCAACCAGAGGAGTATCCACATAAACGGGATGGTTCACAGAATTTGTGCAGTCAAGCGCTTCTATGGGCTCATCTCCCGCTGCTGCCGCACCTGTAGACGAGTTTGAGAAGTATATAACCGCCGTGTCCGTATTGCCGTCGGCATCTGTCGCCACAATTGTATTCTTACCGTTTGTAAGCACACCGTCCCAATAGAATACATTATTTATAGCAAAATTATTCGGGTGCTTATATACGCCGTTGTCCTTAGTTCCCTTTGAAACACCGTTTACAGTCAGTGTCACGGCTGAAGAATTGGAATATACTTTTATTGCATTGCCTATATTCTCGCGTACAAACCAGTTCTTTCCAACAACCTGAAGCACGGGGATATCCTTACGCGCGTAAGCTCTCCAAAGGTAATACACATCCTTTTTATAGCCACCGTAGGTTATCATCGCCTTTGAGTTGATATGGCTCTTGTACTTGGTATCGCCGAACTCATAGAACGTCCAGTATGTATACATAGGAATCTGGTCCGGCGTTGTCACAAACGTGTATTGAAGCTGACGCTCCACACAAAGCTGCTGATATTCTTCCGGCTCCCATGAATCGGTCAGCATTGCGGTTGTGCGCGCTCCGGTCACAAAGTAATCGTTGTGCGTTGTTGCCACGCCGCCCGCGCTTGTCTCCGAAATATAGTTACTGTTTGCGCCCGGGAAATCGTAATACTCACCGCTGTACCATCCGCGATAGAGGTTGAATCCAAAAATCGCGTCGGTGTCCTGCATTTGCGCGAACGTATACTGTGAGCCGGTATAACCCATTGAGCACGCATACGCTGCATAGCGAGAGGAATCTTCTTGTTTGACCACTTCATAAAGCTCTCGGTTCGCAACAGGAATCTTATCTGTTTCATTTCCGAAGCTCCAGAACACAATCGAAGGATGGTTAAAATTCTGCCGCACCATCTCACGCGTTATCCGGCGCTGATTATACCACGCAAAATTATCCGATGCGCTGTCCCCTGACCATTGAATTGCCGTATTTCCGTTCTCCGCCCAAACTAAAAGTCCAAGTTCATCGCAGCGGTCATACTCGTACTTAACCCTCGGATAATGCGCCAGGCGCACAAAGTTCATTCCTTGGTCCTTAAATCCTCTGAGAATCATGTCGAATTTTTCTTCAGTCATCACCGACACGCACTCTTCAAGCTCCTGATGATACGCCGCGCCTCTGAGCAGCTCACTCTTGCCGTTGAGCGTAGAGCTCGTGGGTGTCGTTTCATATGTACGAAAGCCCGTACGTTCTTCTACGACATCAACAACAACACCGCCCACGGAAAGCTCCACTTTTACGTCGTAAAGGTTGGGGTCCTCTATGCTCCAGCGCTGCGGATTATTTATATGTCCGCTCAAAGTCATGAACTGTTTGTTCGTTGCGTTAATCTCATACTCTTCGCTGCCGTTTGCAATCAGAAAGCCCGCCACATTAACATTGTAACCGTTCGACGTGCTTGCGGTTGACAAAGAGTTTTTCTCGTTAAGGTTAGTCACCTTAATCGTATGCGGACCAGTATCGCCAAACTCATATTCCCATGTCCTAATACGTCTGCGCGATGCACTGTATAAGTCCACAGTTTCGGATTGTCCGTCCACTTCAACAAGAAGTTTGCCGCAATCTGCGTTCTTGACGTTATACATTTCTATATAGTCGCCCTCAAAAGTTATCGTCATATACTCCTTGCCGAAGGAGCTGTAAGTTGTATTAAAATTCTGCGACTCGTTGCGTGACTCCATCACGTCGTATTTGTTAACGTAATAGTTCATATCGCTCATCGAAACCAGCCCGTCATATATTACAAGAGTATCAATTTCAAACTCACCCGTTGATTTTGACGGATTTACATCATAGTCGGGACCGATTCCAAGCAGCCGTATCGTATGAGTGCCTTTTGGGACGACCGTTCTGAACGCCTCATATTTATATGTATAACGATTTCCGCTCGTGCAAAGAGAAACCGTGTCCTTAAGCTCCCCGTCTATAAACACCTTCACTTTGCCCTTATTCGGACCGGTTGTAGCCGTCCAGACAACTGTAGTATTTTCATACGGCGCCGTGAACCTGTACTCCGCATAGCAGCTGTCCGCTTCCGCAGTTGGTTTTGCAATCCATGCTCCGCCGTTGCTGCGCGCGCTGCTTGTGTAAAAGGACCACGACTCCTCCGGATAATACGTAATACTCTTTGAAAACTCCGTATCATCAACAAGCGCGTCGTTGTAGGTTGATATGTCCCAGTTAGGCGAATAATAAAGCACCGCGTTGCTTGCCGCGACCTTCTGCGTGCCGCTGAGCTGGGCTGCCACTGCACCGGTCGGATCCGTATAAGTCACGTTAACGGTAACGTCCTCTTCCTGTGCGCCTGCGTTTTTAAGAAGCACCTGCGCCGCAACGTCAACCCCGGCGTCCGTCAGATTGGACTGTGAAAGATATACACCCGTGGATGCCATATCCGTTGGGTCAACATGCACCTTATTCGTCTTTGTAAGGCGTACATTTCTGTACATGCCTCCCCATTGCTGATACAGGCTCTGTATACACGGTATCGCATCTCTTATATCGTTCTCAATATTGCTCGCCATTACAGCTATTGTGTTCTCACCCGTACGCGCAACGTGGGTGATATCAAAATTGAACGCAGTATAGCCGCCCTTGTGTTTGCCCATATGTACGCCGTTTACATATACGTCCGCCACGCTCATAACGCCATCGAAGGTCAAATATAGCTCCTTATTCACATCTTCCTCTTCCAGGGTGAACGTGCGGCGGTACCACGCATTTGAGTAACGAGGACGGTTTTCATAATCCGCCCACGAATGCGGCACCGTTACCGATTCCCACTGTGAATCATCGTAGGCAACACCCTCAACGCCGGTCAAGGTATTGCTCGCGATAAATTTCCACTCTCCCGAAAGAGAAATCTCTTCCCTTGTCGCTTCTTCCGCCGCCGCTTCAAAAGCTGCGGTCAGCGACATGACCATTGCAAGGACTAAAACCAAAGATAGAATTTTTTTCATAAAAACAACTCCCCCCAAAATTTGTTCTTGTAATTATTGTACATCACTTCATAAAAAAAATCAATAGCGTTTTTTACTATTTACTTTTGCGTATATTGTTGTTATAATGGATAGCGTCTAAGATTACTGTAATTTTAGTTATTTCTCTATCTCCAAAGGAGCTCATATATGAAAAGAATTGTAATTAAAGTAGGTACATCAACGCTTGCACATCCGAGCGGTAAGCTCAATCTGAGACATATAGAAGAACTCACCCGCGCAGTGTCGGATTTGTGCAACCGCGGCATTGAAGTGGTCCTTGTATCTTCGGGCGCGATAGGGGCAGGCATGGGCAAGCTTTCGTTGAAGAACAGGCCTGCGGATGTACGGGAAAAGCAAGCCTGCGCCGCCGTGGGACAGGCGGAGCTGATGACAATGTACATTCGTTTTTTTGCCATGTATTCGCAAACAGCCGCTCAGATACTTATTACGAAGGATGTTATAGACGACCCCAATCGCCACGAAAATGCCGTAAATACGTTTAACACGCTGCTTGACTGGCATATAATACCGATAGTTAACGAGAACGACACCATTTCCGTAGAGGAAATTCTGTTTGGCGACAACGATACGTTGAGCGCTATAGTTGCCACAATAGTGAAGGCGGATACGCTCATAATACTTTCGGACATTGACGGTCTTTACGATAAAGACCCGCGGCTTCACAAGGATGCAAAAATAATCCAAACTGTACACGAAATAACTCCGGACATCATGCATGCCGCCGCACCAAGCGCCACAGCACAGGGAACCGGCGGGATGACAACAAAGATTCATGCCGCAAAAATCGCTCTTGAAAACGGAATTGATATGATTATCGCAAATGGAAAAAATCCCGAAAAAGCGCTGTACAGCATTTTGGACGGCGAAAGCATCGGTACTCTTTTTACCAAAGGAGAAAAAAGATGAATATAATTGATATGGGAAAAGCTGCAAGAAAAGCTGCGGCTGCTTTAGCCGCCCTTTCCGCCACTGATAAAAATCTCTTGCTCCACGCCATGGCAGATGCGCTCGTTGCGAACTCTGATTCTATACTAAATGCCAACGCACAGGACGTAGCGCTCACGCGTCTTAAAGGTCCCATGGTAGACCGTCTCACTTTGACTTCAAAGCGAGTAGAGGAAATCGCCGCGGGCGTTCGTGCTGTTGCCGCGTTAGACGACCCTGTCGGTGAAATGGTTTCGATGGCGGAGCGCCCAAACGGTCTTATAATAGGAAAAAGAAGAGTCCCCATGGGTGTTATCGCTGTTATATACGAAGCTCGTCCGAACGTCACTTCGGACTGCGCGGCGCTTTGCATTAAATCAGGCAACGCTTGCATTCTTCGCGGCGGAAGTGAAGCGATTCGCTCCAACAGCGCCATTGCGAGCATTATGCGAGATGCCATCGGCGCAGCTGGTTTTAATCCGGATGCGCTTCAGCTCGTGGAGGACACCTCCCGCGAAAGCGCAGCGGAGCTTATGCGCCTTAACGAATATGTCGATTTGCTCATCCCGCGCGGAGGCCGCTCTCTCATAGAGAGCGCCGTCAAAAACGCCACCGTACCGGTTATTGAAACAGGTCTTGGCAACTGCCATGTTTATATTGACCACCCGTGCGATGAAGAAATGGGCGTGGATATTATTGTGAACGCCAAAACAAGCCGTCCCTCTGTTTGCAATGCGGCGGAGACGCTGCTTGTACACGCCGCAGCGGCAAAAAGCTTCCTTCCGAAAGCGGCGGCGGCGCTCACGGCACATGGAGTGGAAATTCGCGGCTGCCTAAGGACGCAGGAGATTATAAGCTGCACCCCTGCCTCCGAGACAGACTGGTCCACAGAGTATGACGATTTAATTCTTGCTGTCAAAATCGTCGATTCTTCCGATGAAGCAATAGAGCATATAAACCTGTACAACACGCGCCATTCGGAAGCCATTGTAACGAAGAGCTATGAAAACGCACAAAAATTCCTGCGCCTTGTGGACGCGGCGGCAGTTTACGTTAACGCCTCCACTCGATTTACCGATGGCGGCGAGTTCGGAATGGGAGCCGAAATAGGCATCAGCACTCAGAAAATGCATGCACGGGGACCGATGGGCCTCCGCGAGCTTACAAGCACAAAATATATTATCTACGGAAACGGACAAGTGCGCTGATGTCTAAGCTGTTCAAAATCAACGGATTTAGGAAAGGGAGTAATCGCAAATGAAATATGTTGTAATCCTCGCCGACGGCTGCGCAGACATGCCCGTGGAAGCTCTCGGCGGTAAAACGCCGCTCGACGCGGCGGATAAGCCTCATATGGATATGTTTGCACGAGACGGCAAACTTTTTTTGGTCAAAACGATTCCTGACGGCATGAAGCCCGGCAGTGATGTTGCCAATATCGCCGTACTCGGTTATGACCCGCGTACCTGCTACACGGGCCGCTCTTCGCTTGAGGCGGCAAGTATGGGGATAGAGCTTAAAGACAATCAAACTACGTTTCGTGTAAATCTCGTCACTCTTTCCGACGAAGCGAATTATGCTGACAAAACTATGCTCGATTACTCGGCCGGCGAAATAACCACCGCTGAAGGCAACGCGCTTATGGCGGAAGTTGAAAAGCGCCTCGGCGGAGGCGGGATGCATTTTTTTGGAGGCGTGAGCTACAGAAACCTCTGCATTTGGGATAATGCTCCCAAAAAGTTTAACCTGACTCCCCCGCACGATATTTCGTCCCGGATTGTAGGGGATTATCTGCCGGACAACGAGGCGCTGCTTCGCCTTATGGTTGAGAGCAATAAATTTCTCCCCGATTGTGAGGTCAACAAAAAAAGAACTGCGTCCGGCAAGAACACAGCCAATTCGCTTTGGATTTGGGGAGAGGGCACAAAGCCGACCATGGAAAACTTCGAGGCGAAAAACTCTGTTCGGGGAGCAGTTGTCTCGGCAGTGGACCTTGTAAAAGGCATTGCCATCCTCGCAGGCATGAAATCCATTGATGTTCAAGGCGCTACCGGAACTTTGTCCACTAATTTTGCCGGCAAGGCGCAAGCCGCGATTGACGCTCTGCTCAAGGACGATTTCGACCTTGTGTATGTCCACCTCGAAGCCCCTGACGAATGCGGGCATCAAGGCGATGCGGCCGGCAAGATAAAAAGTCTTGAACTCATTGACTCGCTCGTTATAGCGCCTATTCTATCGGCTCTTGAAAAAAGCGGCGAAGACTATTCCTTTATGCTTATGCCCGACCACCCCACCCCTGTCAAAACGCGTACTCATGATTCAACTGCGGTACCGTGCGCGATATATCGCAAGAGCGACTCAAAGAAAGAGTCCAGTACGCGCTTTTGCGAAGCGGACGCAAATACCAAGGGCGAATATATTGCCGAAGGCTTTACGATGATGAAACGATTCCTCGGATAAAGTATTTTAGCACAATGGAGCTGATGATATGGATAAACAATGGGAAAAATGGCAGGTGTTAGCGCATAAGCTGTTAATTGTCGGCGTGCTCGGCGGCGCGGCAGTGCTGCTCTTATTTCTTTTGCCGCGGGCGCTTATCTTGTTTTTGCCGTTTATAATTGCATTTTTCATATCCTGCATTGCCGGTCCGGTATACCGGCTCATGCGCCGCGCGCATTTCCCGCGCCAGCTTGGAGCGCTTCTTTCTGTGGTGCTTGTAATTGCCGTTGTCGGAGGAATACTAACGGCAATAGTTTTTAAGATTGCTACGGAAACCGTATCGTTTGCGCAGAACTTTTCCTCGATATACTCGACGGCAGCGGTGTACATCGAGGGCGCTCTTGTCGATTTGCGTGAATGGATACGTCTTTTGCCCGAAGGTGCGGTTACCGGGATAAACAACTTCTTAATTAACGCTGTAGACCAGTTCGGAGAAATTATAAACACCGTCTTCTCAAACCTTGTAACTGCCATTTCCACAGGCGCTCTCAACGCGGCAAAGAACGTCCCTTCACTGCTTGTGGCTTTCATCGTCACCATTCTCGCGTCGTATTTTATGCTTTCTGACGGGATTAAAATCTCAGCGTTTTTCAGGCGCACTATAGGCGACGACGCATACGCCAATGCCGTCGGGGTCAAGAATGACTTGTTCGCCGCGCTTGGAGGCTATGTCAGAGCACAACTTATTTTAATGTCAATTACATTTTGCGAGCTGTTGGTAGGCTTTCTGATTCTGCGTGTGGATTACGCGTTTTTGCTCGCTCTTCTTATCGCATTTATAGATGCCATTCCAATACTCGGCACCGGTACCGTACTGCTTCCGTGGGCTCTGGTGCAGCTGCTCATGCAGAATTACGCCTTCGCGCTCGGATTGCTGATTCTTTACGGCGTCTGCCTTGCGGTGCGCCAGCTCTTGGAGCCAAAAATTGTCAGCACCCAAATCGGCGTTCATCCCCTTGTGACGCTGATTTCGATGTACATAGGACTGAGGCTATTCGGGTTTCTGGGCATGATTTTGGGTCCGATAATAGTCCTCATCGTGAAAAATCTCTTAATACGGCTGAGAAAGAATAAGCCTGCGCAGTAAACGTGAGATGCGCCCTGTGTTATCAGGGCGCATCTTTTTTATCTCTTTAAGTCCTCAAGGGCTTTTTTTATTCTTTCCCCGGCGCGTTTTTCGCCCAAAGTCTGTGAAATGCACCATACGTCCGGCGAATTCAGGCGGCCGGTTATCGCGGCGCGGATTACGCCGCTGACGTCTCCCACATGCCCCTTGTATGCGTTCGGGTCCTTCTTGTACAGCTGCGGCTTCGGAGCGTAGCCTTGCTTTTCACCCAGGGCACGAATCTTTTCAAACCATTCGCTCTGAGTGTCTTTGTGGTTGTAGCTTGACAAATATCCCTCCAGGATGCTGATGCAATCCTCTCTCGACACATTGGCTGGATAGTGGTCTTCTATAGTGAAAAGCTCGTCGAAAAAGAAGCTGTAAAAAGTTTTGGACTGTTTCCATGATGAAATATCCTTCCGCGGCTTATCCCCGCCCCGACCTATTGATATCATGGAAATAGAAAAATCCTTATCTCTGGTTAAGAGCTGATAGTACTCCCTGTCGCACTCCTTCGCCCACGCGGTAATAGCATCATATACGGTCTGCGCATCGAGCGAAGCAATATAATTCTTGCTGACGTCGGAAAGCTTCTCAATATCAAACAGCGCACCGGAAACACTCATTTTCTCCGTGGAAAATGCGAACTCCTCAAGCGGAAGCTGCGCATTCTCCATCCGCCACTGCTCAAAATTCGAGTTCAAAACGCCTATCAGGTACTCCCGCACCGCGGTAGGCGTATACCCCTGGGCTTTATAAAACTCAAGGGAAAGCTCCGGGTCCTTGCGCTTTGAGAGCTTGCGTTTCACGCCGCCGTCTATCTTCATCAACGTCGCCGTATGACAGTAAATCGGCCTTTCCCAGCATAGAGCCTCAAAAAGCTGTACATGCACAGGCAGCGTTGCCAGCCACTCCTCACCGCGCACCACATGCGTTGTACGCATAAGATGGTCATCCACCACATGCGCAAAATGATAGGTCGGTATCTTGTCAGATTTCAGCAGCACAACATCCATATCATTTTCAGGCATACGCAGAGTACCGCGAATAGCGTCTTCCACCTCTATATACCTGCCTCTCGGCTCAGGCGCCCGAAAGCGCAGCACATAGCTTTTGCCCTTCTTAAGTTCTTCTTCAATTTGCTCTATTGTGAAATCGCGGTGCTTTGCCCATTTGCCGTAATAGCCGAAATTCTCTTTCTTTTCTTCCTGCTCGGCGCGCATCTGAGCAAGCTGCTCTTCAGTGCAAAAGCACGGGTACGCCAATCCCTTTTCAACAAGCGCTTTCGCAAAGGTTTGATATATGGCGGCTCGCTCGCGCTGGCGGTATGGACCATACGCTCCTGTTTCACCGTTTTTATCTGCGCCCTCGTCAAAGTTAACTCCAAAATAAGAAAGCGTATCGGTCAGCATTTCAACCGCGCCGGGGACTGTGCGCTTCTGGTCGGTATCCTCAATTCTCAAATAAAACACGCCGCCGCTTGTATGCGCAAGGCGCTCATCCGCCAATGCGCCGTAGAGATTGCCCAAATGTATAAAACCGGTCGGACTGGGACCAAGCCTCGTTACTTTCGCACCCTCCGGCAAATCGCGCGGGGGATACAGCTTCTCGTAGTATTCACACGTTTTGTCAATGTCGCCAAAAAGAAGCTCGGCAAGCCTTTTGTTGTCCATAAACTATTCCCCTCAGTATAAAATATTTGCCTCTTGTGCAAGCGGCATCATTACATCGTTCCATAGGAACACCCTTGCCGTAATGCCGCGAATGCTGCCTTCAACCATTTCGCTCAACGAAACAGAATTAAAACCACTCTCTAACACAAGCTTTTTAAGCGACGCTTTAACAAGCCGTTCATTCTCAAAGAGCACCATCACGAGAACTGCATTTTTCGCCGCATCTGGGTTATATATCGGCACGTCAACAAAAACCTCTGTCACATCTCCGCGAAGCGATACCTTTTCGGACGATGCCTGCGCAACAAGATTATTTGCGCTTACAAAAACTTCAAATGACGACACATTCCCCTTATAAAGCACATTCACTTTTTGAGGACCGATTTTTTGCGCACCAAAACCGCTTATTGTATAGTCCTCCGTTATCTGGCTTGTATTGTCTGCGTAATTCACTGTTACAATCATATCGCTTGTATCAAGCTCTTCGCCCAGAATATATTCCGTTTTGGACGGCGCCGTCACCTCGACAGACGAAACAGGACTTATCGTACCCTCGTATACGGCAAAATCATCGAACGAGACGCCTGCACTCATCCAGCGCATGTTTATAAGCAGCAGATTCCATTCATCAGTCGTATGAAGCACCCGCGTACGTGTTTCCCATTCATTGGATGCCGTTATTGTGGAATAGTCTCCGTCAATCTTGCCCGGCACAAGGCTGTTCGTCTCTTCACGCCAAGTTTGCATCTGCGCTGCGCTGTACCCGTTGGAGGTAGTTATCTCCAGACCGTTGGCATCCGTTATCGAGGGACCAAACCACATCTGACCTCCGGAAAACGTCGATTTGATTTTATATGTGACGGTATATGTCTTATTCGGTTCCAGCTGCAAATACCGTTTTATCGCACCGGACAAATTTGTCCCGCTGTTTTGACCGGTAGAGGTTATATAGTGGTTGTCGCCCTCAGAATTGTATGCGAAGTTTGAAGTTGTCATCTGCTGGACGCTGGTTTTGCCTTTCGAGCCGGCGCCGACTGTCCAGTCGGTTATATTCGTTCCGGAAATGCTCTCAAAATCACCGTTCGTGAGCAGATTGACCTTTATGTCCTCATCGTCATAAGCGAAGAAGTTTTCGCAGTTTATCGATGCCGCTGTAAACGCATCGTCCAAAAACGCGGCCGCATAAGTCGCACTGAAGTAAAGCGGAAGCGATGAGACGCGCTTAAAGCGAATTGCAAACAGTTCAATCGAGCCGAGCGTTTCCACCTCGTCGCCGGCGCACATCACTTCAAACGCACCGCTTGAAAGCTCTTTAATATACGTCTTGAAGTTTCCCGCAAGGCGTTCCTCCAGCGCATCGGACAAAAATTGCGTCTCTTCTCCGTTTTCATCAACCGGAACCGCCGAAAAAGAGTCAAACTCAATTTTCACATCACATGAGAGAAACTTATTGACGCTCATCTCCTCAAGCGATACGGTCAGCAAAAACACATCGCCCACTTCAGTCGTGTCCGCAATCGATGCCGTAAGATTTGCCGAAGCCGCGGCAGATGCCACTGCCGGAAACAGACATAAAACACATATAAGACATATAGCTCTTTTTCTAATATTACTCATAGCTTTTGCCCTCATTTGCAAGTATAATCTGAAAATCAGCCAGATTTATAATCCCGTCGTCATTAATGTCAAGATTCTCCTGCCCATCGCTGCTCTCTCCCCACGCAGTCAAAATCTCCTGAAGATCAATGTTGTCTATAACCCCGTCCGCCGTGACATCACCGCCGTACAGCTCCACATTGCCAAGGTTAATACTGCTCGTCGCGTCTACGTCCTTATATGTTTTATATAAGTATCCCTCGCGCCCCAACACAACATCATAAATTCCGGGCTCAACCACCAATGTGTATCCCCCGCCTTCGTTAAGCGCAGCCGTGGCTGTACCCGCGCTGACGCTCACCCGCGTTATGTTTGCTCCGCCGCGTACGCTTGCGCTGCCTCGTATTCTCGAAAGCCCATCGTTAATAAGGGCAATCGTACCTGTAGCATACGAGTCAAGGTCTATGCCTCCCAGGTAATACGTATACGTCTGCGCACTGTTTTTAAGAGGCACCGTGAAACTCACCATAGAGCCTTCCACTTTCTTTTGACCCATATAGCAAATATCCTCATCGCTATAATTAATAATGCTCTTGTCAGACGGTAAAACAAGAATCGTCGCAACCTGCTCGTCCAAGCTGTCGGCATATGAGAACGCAACAACAGCCATCGTCACATCGCTCTCAATGTCTACATCCGTTATTCGCGCCGCATATGCACCGGTTGCGGCAAACAGCGCCAAAACCATTACTATGGCCTTTTTCATGCCTCAGTCGCCTCGCTTCATCTTTTGTTTTTCCCTTGTTCGTTTTATTATACAATAAAAGCTGTGATATTACAACACTTTTTTATCGCTCTCCGCTATTATCCTGCTGTAGTGCGCTGCAAAATTTACAACCGCAGAAAAAATTTCTATTTTTTATAATAAAACTATTGACTTTTCCTTTTTGTGCGTTAGAGTGTCTGCATGTGATATGTATTTCATGATTTGATAACTTCCATCGTACAAATGCGGTTTTCGTTTATACGCTGATATCTGAACAGTGAAACCGTACGTACGTGCAGTCAGACAATCAGACGGCAAAGTTTATGGTCTGACGCTCTGTTTTGATGGATTCGCCAATTTCCATATCTCACCATGTATTGCTCCTGTCAAGCGGCTGCCTGTGTTTAACAAGCGCGGCGCCGCTTTTTTTATTTTGAAAAACAAAAGCGCATGCCTTGTATGAAATAGCTCGGCATGCACTTTTTGTAAATTTTACTGCCTGTTTGGAAAACTCATGACATCCTGCGTTTTTATTCCCAATCTGCGGCGGCTATTAACTCGGCTCACATACGGGAGTCAAAGAACCAAACTCGGCAAAAGCTTTTTTGTCCCTGCTGCCTCCGCACAAGTATGCTATTTCCGCCAAAACGTAGGACATTCGGTTCTTTCAAGCAGATAGTCTATGGACACATTGAAATAAGCGGCGATACTGATAAGCTCTGCATAGCCGGCTTCGCGCTCCCCTGTCTCATATCTGCTAATCGTATTTTGACTCATATTCAAATCCATTGCAAGCTTCAACTGTGTAATATTCCGGCTTTTGCGCAATTCCTTCAATCTCATAACGTTACCTCTTGACAGCATTGTACCAATTTGGTATAATGCTAATATCCCGTAATGGTATATTATTTGGCAAAAACCACTTTAATAACAAAAAAATTCTTTTTTTGAAGCGCGAAAATGATTATAAATATAGACAAAACGAAAGATTCATGCTATACTGACAATCAGGTGCGCTTGCATTTTGGCAGTTTATAAATGCGAACAAGAGGATTTGCTGAATATGCTCTGAAGAAGGGGAGGCGACAGCTGCTTTGAGAAAAGTGCTTCTGGTTGAGGATAACTTAATAAACAGAAAAATGCTGCACGATATTTTGTCCGATGACTATGACGTAATGGAAGCGCAGAACGGGCAGCAGGCGCTCGACATTCTGGCGCAGTGCGCAGAGGAAATTTCAATTATTTTGCTGGATATTGTAATGCCCATTATGGACGGCTACACGTTTTTGTCTATTGTGAAGAATACAGCCCAATACTCTTCGATTCCTATAATTGTGACAACGCATAACGACCATGAATCTGATGAGGTTTTGGCGCTTGAGCGCGGGGCAACGGATTTTGTTACAAAGCCGTATAAGGCAAACGTCATTCTTCACAGAGTGGCAAGCCTTATAAAGCTGCGTGAAACCGCCGCAATGGTTAATTTGTATCAATACGACCGCTTAACGGGACTTTATACGACGGAATATTTTTACCAGCAGGCGCGGAATATTCTTACCGGCAACCCTGATAAGACGTACGATATTGCCTGCTGTAATATAGAAAAATTCAAGCTGTTGAATGACGTATTCGGAATTCCGGCGGGAGATGCTCTGATACGCGCTCTTGCGCAGATTATCAGTGAGTCTGTGGACAAAAGAGGTATTGCATGTCGTTTGTGGGCGGACCAGTTTGCTTGTATGGTGGAACGCCGCAGTAAATATAGCAACGAGGATTTTGAAAGAATCCTTGATATTCTCAAATCAAAATTCAATTTACAAAATGTTGTTATTAAATGGGGCATATGTCCCGTGGACGCTCAGGATTTGTCGGTGGAAAAAATGTGCGACAGGGCGATGCTTGCGGCAAAGAGCATTTACGGACAGTACGGGAAACATTTTGCCGTGTATGATGATTTAATGCGGGGACAAATGCTTCAGGAGCAGGCAATTACGGACGGTATGCAAGAAGCGCTAAACGAGAAACAGTTTGAAGTCTTTTTGCAGCCGCAGTTTAGCATTTCGCAAAATACAATAAGCGGTATTGAAGCGCTGGTTCGCTGGAAACATCCGGAGATGGGCTTTTTATCACCTGCGGCATTTATACCCGTGTTTGAAAAAAACGGATTCATAACGAAGCTCGATGAGTATGTCTGGGACAGGGTGTGCGAGATGATGCGCGGCTGGGATGAAAAAGGCTATCCGAAACTTCCCGTTTCTGTAAATGTGTCAAGAGCTGACGTCTATAATGCGGATTTGCCGGACACACTGGCTCAAATAATTAAGAGCCATGCTCTGACTCCCGACCGGCTGCACCTTGAGGTAACCGAGAGCGCATATATAGGCAATTCCGAAAATATTATCAGTATAATTGAAAAGCTGCGCAGCATGGGCTTTCCCATTGAAATGGATGACTTTGGCAGCGGATATTCGTCGCTAAACATGCTGAACGATTTGCCCATTGATGTGCTTAAACTGGATATGCGATTTGTTCAGAATAAGACCGGGAAGCCTATCCGCCACGAGATTTTACAGTTCATTATAGATTTGGCTAAGAAGATGAAGCTCAAGCTGATTGCCGAGGGCGTGGAAACAAAAGAGCAGCTTGAGCGGCTTAGAGTAATAGGATGCGAGTATGTTCAGGGATACTATTTTGCGAAACCTATGTCTCAGCATGAATTTGAAGCGCTTTTAGAACGAGAAATGGCCAATGTGTGAAAGGACGGATTGTTATGGGAGAGATTCGAGATACACGAGCTTTGTGTGAAGCATACGGCGTAAACTACGATGAAACCATGGAGCGATTTATGGGAAAGGAGAAATCATATCTAAAATTTTTGGGTATGCTGTTTGACGATGGCAGCCTTGACAGCCTGAAAACGGCGCTTGACAAAAATGATTTTGAAGGCGCTTTTCATTTTGCGCATACGCTAAAAGGGCTTAGCTCCAACTTGGGACTTGTGCGCATGTATGAACAGACTGTCGTAATTGTGGAAAGTCTGCGCACAAAGGATACAAAAGCAGATTATCAAGCAATGTACAACGTCCTTTTACAGCAGTTTGAAAAGGTGAAAGAGTTTTATGCGAAAATGCAAGAATGTGTAAATGAACAATAATTTTTCAAAGATGACAACACAGAAATATCACAAAATAAAAGGAACAAATTGCTTGACAACTTCGTTCAAATATATTAAACTCTAAATGTGCCGGGCGTTGGCACGAAGAGAGAAAATTAATGAAAAAGGAGATGACTTAAATGAAGAAAAAATTTACGGTGGTAGCGGCAGTTGTGATGTGCGTAATATGCGTGGCGATAGGAGCGACATGCGCGACTGTGGTACAGACGATTCAGGCTGAAATCAGGCCCGACTTCAGCGTGGTGATTGACGGACAGGAGACAGTTTTCAAAAATGCACAGGGTGATGTCGTTTATCCGATGTTTTATAACGGCACAACATATCTTCCCATCCGTGCGATAGGGGAAATGATGGGCAAGACGGTTTACTGGTATGAGGAAGATAAGCGCATAGAACTTAAAAGCGAAACTTCAACCGTGACCGATGCCGATGTTATAATCACAAGCGGGGGCGGCGCCGGACGTACTGCAATCACGACAAGCGGCAGTGAGATTACCCTGGACGAGGCAAAGGCGATTGCCCTTGACAAGGCAGGACTTGATGAGAGCGTGGTCACTTTTACAAAGGCAAAACTTGAGACTGACGACGGCGTTCGTGAGTATGATATTGAGTTCTGGAAAGACAACGTGGAATATTCTGCGGAAATCCGCGCGTCGGACGGCGCTGTCTTGTCGTGGGATATTGACATGGAGAGGACGCTCAGCGACACAAGCGCATCCGTCGAACAGACGGGAGATATCGGCTTGGAAAAGGCTAAAGAGATTGCTCTTGCAAAGGCGGGGTTTGACGCTTCGGAGGTTGTTTTCACAGAAACATCTCTTGAGTATGACGATGGCAGACGCGTATACGAGATAGAATTTGTAAAAGACTATGTAGAGTATTCGGCAGAGATTCTCGCTTCAGACGGGACGCTTGTTTCCTGGGATATTGACAGAGACTGAAGAATGCTTGAGAAGAACCCCGCTTTTATCGGCGGGGTTCTTAACTGAATTTTGATTGCGGCCGCAGCGTATGGCTTCGGCTGTTTGTTTTATTTTTCGCGGAGGTGAAAGTATGCAAAGCACGCGCCGGGGACTTGCGTTTATATTGGCTATTTATATGTTTGCGGCGCCAGTTTGTTCTATGGCGCGGGAGAGAGAAAGCGTAATGCTTGCCGCTGCGGATTATTTGGCGGCGCTGACTAAAAACCCACACACTGCCGTTACCGGGGGGGAATGGCTTGTTATTGGGCTTGCACGGAGCGGAGCGCCCTGCGGAGAACACGCGTCAAATTACTACCAAAATCTCTGTTCACATTTGCGCGAGCGAGGCGGAATTCTGAGCGCCAGCAAATATACGGAATATTCGCGCGCAGCGCTTGCGCTCACAGCGATAGGAGCGGATGCTTCCAATGTTGCGGGCTTTGACCTGACAAAACCTCTTGGAGATATTGAGAAGGTTGCCGCACAAGGCTGCAACGGTCCGATTTTTGCGCTTCTTGCGCTCGACTGCGGAAACTACTTTGCTGCTGAAGGCGTTCGAGAGGAACTTGTAGCCCGTATACTCTCGTGTCAGAGCGAGGAGGGCGGTTTCTGCGCAGCTCCCGGGACAAAGGCGGATGTGGATATTACGGCGATGGCGTTGTGCGCCCTTGCCGAATATACGCAGGATGCCGCCGTGCGCGCAGCGCAGGAGCGCGCGCTGGAGTTTCTTTCAAACAATCAGCTTGCCGGCGGAGGATTTGAAGGGGCGTACGGCGAAAGCGCGGAGAGCTGCGCACAGGTTCTGATTGCTTTGGCTGCGCTTGGTATCAGCGCGCAGGACGAGCGATTTGTAAAGGACTCCTATACCCCGATAGACGCTCTCCTTGCTTGTTATGTACCCGGCGAGGGGTTTTCCCGCATCGCGGGCGGGCAGACAGACCCTATGACAAGCGAGCAGGCGCTGTGCGCGCTTGCTGCATACAAGCGATTTGAAAACGGTGAAAGCGCTTTTTACGACATGAAGGACGCTGTGGTAATTTACGGCGGAGAAAGTACGTTTGGTCTGAACAACAGAAGTGAGAGAATCAATTTTGTACCACTGCTGTACCCTGGTAAAAGCTTTGAAGATATACAAACCATTGCTGCAAGGGAATCTATAGAGGCGCTTGCTGCACGAGGGATTATAAGCGGCAGAAGCGCCGGTGTGTTCGATGGGGAGGGAGGTATAACACGCGCGGAATTTGCCGTAATCATGACCCGCGCGCTCGGAATTGCCACGGAAAATGAATGCGCGTTTTCCGATGTCCACCCGAATTCCTGGTACTCTAACAGTGTCGCTGCTGCGCACAGCGCAGGTCTTATAACCGGAGTGACAGAGAAACTGTTTTGCCCCAACGATATGGTAACTCGTGCGCAAGGCGCTGTTATCTTAGCTCGTGCCGCAAGCTTGTGCGGGCTTGAAACGGATTTTACCGATTCCGCCGTGCGCGATGTGCTTTCACAGTTTGAAGACTATACAACTGTAGAATCATGGGCGCGTAAAGCTCTTGCGTTTTGCTTTGAAAGTGGTATAATGGAACAAAGCGCAATGGAAATCGGAGCTGATTTACCGTTGGAAAGATGTCAGAGCGCGCAAATGGTCTATGAACTTATGCGTCTGGCAAGGCTTTTGTGAGAATAGAAAAGGAGCTATCTAACAATGCGCAGTAAGGTTGTAACAGTTATCATTATTTTAGCAGTTCTCGCTTCAGCGTATTTCTTTACCCCGCGCCTGACACAAAAGGCGGAGGCGCCTTTGCCGACCAATCCTGCGCTGCCGGCTGAGCAGACCAATCAAACCGAAGCGAAAATTCAGCCCGATGCAATAATTCAAACGGAACCGCTTCTGCCGGAAACAGCGCCGAGCTCAGCTTCTGTTCAAACAGAGTCTCCGAGTGAGGCGGAGGTTGAAAAAGAGCTTGAGCTGTTATGCACAATAGAGGTGGAGTGCAAGACAATTCTTAACAATATGGGAAATCTTAACTCAGACAAGAAAGAGCTTGTCCCGACAAGCGGGGTGATTTTCGCAAAAACATCCGCCGTATTTTACCCTGGCGAGAGCGTGTTTAACGTACTGCGTCGCGAGATGAAGAAGGCTCAGGTGCATTTTGAGTTTGTAAACACGCCTCTTTATAACAGCGTCTATGTTGAGGGGATAAACAACCTTTACGAGTTTGACTGCGGCCCGCTTTCGGGCTGGATGTACAGTGTAAACGGCGTTTTCCCAAACTACGGCTGTTCACGCTATGAGCTTTGCGGCGGCGATGAGATTAAATTGGTGTACACGTGTGATTTAGGCCGTGACGTGGGCGGCGACTATGCCGCGAATAAGGGGCTTTACGATGAATGAATTCAAAAATTTCCACCCTCTCGTGAACGTGGTGTATTTTGCGCTTGTGATGCTGCTTTCCGCAATTTTGACACACCCTGTCTGTCTTGCCGTATCGCTCTCTTGCAGCGTATGCTTTGCATTGCTTCTGAACAATGGGAAAGCCGGCAGGACAGTTTTGTTTATATTGCCTGCGGCTCTTTTTGCCGCACTTATAAATGTTGCCTTCAATCACCGCGGCGCAACGATTTTGGCGTACTTTCCGAGCGGCAATCCGTTCACAATGGAGTCCGCTGCATATGGCGCCGCCGCCGCCGCGATGGTTGTTACCTCGGTGTGCTGGGCTATGGGTCTTGTAAAAACGCTGACCAGCGATAAGATAGTTTATCTTTTTTCAAAATCATCTCCCTCGCTGTCGCTTGTATTGTCCATGACGCTGCGGTTTGTGCCGCTTTTTACAATGCGACTTAAAACCGTCGCCGCCGCGCAAAAGGGGCTTGGCGGAGGCGAAAAAAGCTCTGTACGAGCACGGGTCAGAAATGCAATTTCGGTTTTGTCGATAGTGCTGACTTGGAGCATGGAAAACGCGATTCAGACGGCGGACAGTATGAAAGGGCGCGGGTATTCTCTGCCTAACCGAAGCGCGTTTTCGATTTTTCGCTTTGACAAACGCGACGGCGCAGCAATGGTCTATATAATGCTTTTTGGTGCATCTACTGCGGCGGCGTATTTTTCAGGGGCGATACGGTTTTCGTATTTCCCGATTTTTAAAACATCTCAGCCGTCACCCATGACGGCCGTAGGAATGGCGGCGTTTTTGATGCTGTGCGTAATGCCTATAGCCATAAACCTGTGGGAGGGATACAGATGGAAATCGTTAAAGCCGAAAGTTTGAGTTTTAGGTATCCTTGCGCGGCAGAGGACACGCTTCGGGATATTTCGTTTTCCGTTGCGCGCGGGGAGTTCGTCGTGGTTTGCGGAATGACGGGCTGCGGAAAATCCACGCTGCTGCGGCAGCTTAAACCTTCTCTTGCGCCCCAAGGCGAGAGGAGTGGGGAAATCTTTTTTGAAGGCGCGGCTCTTTATGATATGTCTTTTGAGGCGCAAAGCCGCAAAATAGGCTTTGTGGCACAGGAGGCGGAGGGACAGGTTGTAACGGACAAAGTCTGGCACGAGATGGCGTTTGTCCTTGAGAGCTTTGGCTTGCCGAGTGAACAGATACGCGCGCGCGTTGCGGAAACGGCGTGCTTTTTCGGGATACAGTCATGGTTTTACAAGGATGTGAGTACACTCTCGGGCGGGCAAAAACAAATTCTGAATCTTGCCTCAGTGATGGTGGCGGAGCCATCGCTTTTGCTTTTAGATGAGCCGACAAGCTCGCTTGACCCTGTGGCGGCAAAAACGTTTTTTGAAACTCTCGCAAGGATAAACAGGGAGACCGGGACCACTATAGTTTTATCAGAGCATCGCATGGAAGACGTTTTTCCTCTTGCTGACAGAGTTATAGTGATGGATGCGGGAAAAATCATAGCGGACGGAACACTTTCCGAAATTTCACTCAAATTGAAGGAACTAAACCACCCGTTAATAAGTGCCTTGCCTACCCCGATGCGTATATTTACGGCTTTAGGCGGGGATGGCGAAAGTCCCGTCACGGTTCGCGAAGGGTGCGAGTGGCTTACAGACTTTGCAAGGAAGCACACTCACAGCGAAAAGCTCTTTGACAGAGGCGAGAGCTTTGCATCAGACGAGACCGCAGCGGAATTGGACAATGTGTGGTTTGCATATGCAAAAGATGCCCTGCCTGTGCTGACGGGAGTTTCACTCAAAGTGCGCAAGGGCGAGTTCTATGCCATACTGGGAGGAAACGGAGCCGGAAAAACAACGGCGCTGTCTCTCATAAGCGGCGCAAACGAACCGTTTAGAGGGAAAGTAAAGCTGTTTGGGAAGAAAAAACGTCCGGGGTATGACCCACGAGTAGCTTTGCTGCCTCAGGAGCCACAGTCGCTTTTTTTGAAGAGTACCTTGGAGCTTGATTTATATGAAAAACTCGGAAGCGACAAAAAAAGTTCTGTCGAGCGCGTGATGAAACTTTGCGAGATAGAACACCTACGAAACAGTCATCCCTATGACCTTTCCGGCGGAGAAAAGCAGCGTGCTGCGCTGGCGAAGGTGATTTTATCCGAGCCTGATATTTTGCTTTTGGATGAGCCGACAAAGGGACTTGATGCGGCATTTAAGTATGCATTTGCGCAAATCCTCTCCACCTTGCGCATTAACGGCATGACAATCATCATGGTGTCACACGATGTGGAGTTTTGTGCAAGATACGCCGACAGGTGCGCAATGTTTTTTGAAGGCACCGTTGTCAGCGAGGGCGAACCGAGAGAGTTTTTTGCGCAAAAGAGCTTCTACACCACTGTGGCAAACCGCATGGCGCGCCCCGTGCTGCCGGACGCTATTTTGGCGGAAGATATCATACTTGCCTACGGCGGCGAGATAGCAAAGCCGCCCGAATACGAGCCGCCGAAAGCGCCTTTGGAAAAGGCAGAAACAAAGGAGCCGAAGGTTAGGGAGCGAAGTTCGTGGAAAAAGGAACGCGTAGTTTGGCTCATACTTTGTGTTTTGATACCGTTCACGATATTTTTTGGCATTCGTTTTATGGAGGACAGAAAATACTTTTTTATATCCCTGCTTATCGTTTTGGAGTCTATCGCGGCATTTTGCACCGTGTTTGAAAAACGTTCGCCGCACGCGCGGGAAATAGTCACACTAAGCACTCTCGCGGCGCTGGCGGTTGCATCGCGATTGGTGTTCTTTGCGCTGCCTCAGTTTAAGCCGCTTGCGGCAGTAGTGATAATTGCCGGCGTCAGCCTTGGCGCCGAAGCTGGTTTTCTGGTGGGCGCGGTTGCCGCGTTTGTGTCAAATATGTTTTTCGGACAAGGTCCGTGGACGCCGTGGCAGATGTTTGCCTTCGGAATGGTAGGCGCGGTTGCAGGAGCGCTTTTTAACAGCCCAATCCTGCAAAACCTGAAAAAAAAGAAGACCCCGCTGTGTGTTTTCGGAGCGCTTGCTGTAATGCTTATATACGGCGGTATAATGAATGCCGCCTCAGTGCTGATGTGGCAGCAAAATCCCACGGTGCAGATGTTTTCCGCAGAATATGTCTCAGGCGTTCCGTTTGATGCCGTTCATGCCACAGGAGTGGTGTTTTTCCTCTATTTTGCCGCAGAACCGATACTCGAAAAAATCGAAAGAATAAAAAACAAATACGGCGTAATGAAGCGCAATTAAAGGCTGCAAATTGCAGCCTTTGATTGTAGTTTTGTTCATATTGATTCGGCAAAACGCTTTATGTCCGATGCGTTTGCAAACTGCTTTGCCTCGCCGCCGTGAACGACAACAAGGGTGGGCGCCTGCCTTACGCCATAGGTTTGGGTGAGCGCACTGTTTTCCTCCGCGTCTATAATCGTGTAAGAAATCCCGTTTCCGTCAAGTGCGGATTTGGCAATACGACAGTTGGGGCAGGTCTTCGTTGTGAAAAGAAATATTCCGTCCCTATCGCCGCCTGAAACAGCCGTTTCCTCATCGCTCTTTTGTACGATGTGAGGTCTTAAAGCAGAGGTTTCAACGTTGTAAACCTTACGGCTTTTGTATTCCTCCGCCTTACCATCGTTCCAGTTCTGAACAGGGCGATAATAGCCCGTTATGCGGCTGTAAACCTCCGTGCTTTCGCCGCAGTCGGGACAGGTGAAGCACTCACCGGAAATATAGCCGTGATTTTTACAGACAGAATAAACAGGAGAAAGTGTATAATACGGCAGCTTATAGTTTTGCGCAATTTTGCGCACAAACTCCGCCGCTGATTTCCACGTAGGCATCTTTTCGCCCAAAAAGGCATGAAAGACAGTACCGGAGGTATACAGTGTCTGGAGTTCATCCTGAATATCAAGAGCCGCAAACACATCGTCCGTATATCCTACGGGGAGGTGAGAAGAATTCGTATAGTAAGGTGTTTTGCCCTTTTCCGATGCTGTAATTATATCGGGATAACGCTCAACATCATGCTTTGCGAGGCGGTATGTTGTAGATTCCGCAGGCGTTGCCTCAAGATTGTAAAGGTCTCCGTATTCCTCCTGATAGTCTGCAAGGCGCTCACGCATATGATTGAGTACGTTCTTAGTAAATTTCTGTGCGTTTGCCTCGGTAAGGTCGCTCTTAAGCCACGAAGCGTTAAGACAAGCTTCGTTCATCCCCACGAGACCAATCGTGGAAAAGTGGTTTTCAAATGTGCCGAGATAGCGGCGGGTGTAGGGATACAGACCTTCTCCCAAAAGACGTGTTATAATCTCGCGTTTAACCTTGAGCGAGCGCGCTGAAATATCCATCATTCTGTCGAGCTTTTTGTAAAAGTCCTCTTCGTTCTCGGCAAGATAAGCAATGCGCGGCATATTGATAGTTACCACGCCGATGGAACCTGTGCTTTCACCGCTGCCGAAAAATCCGCCGGATTTTTTACGCAGCTCACGCAAATCGAGCCTCAGACGGCAGCACATGCTGCGCACATCGCTCGGAGCCATGTCGCTGTTAATATAGTTTGAAAAATATGGGGTGCCGTATTTAGCCGTCATCTCAAAGAGAAGGCGATTGTTTTCAGTGTCCGACCAATCAAAATCGTTGGTTATTGAATACGTGGGGATGGGATATTGGAATCCTCTCCCATTTGCATCGCCTTCTATCATGGTTTCGATAAACGCCTTGTTTATCAAGTCCATCTCAGCCTGACAGTCCTTATAGCAAAAGTTCATTTCTTTGCCGCCCACAATTGCGGGAAGCTCCGCAAGGTCAGCAGGAACCACCCAGTCAAGCGTGATGTTGGAAAACGGAGCCTGAGTACCCCAGCGGCTGGGAGTGTTAACGCCGTACACGAAGGACTGGATGCAGTTTTTGACCTCATAGTAAGAGAGGTTATCCGTTTTTACAAACGGCGCAAGATACGTGTCAAACGACGAGAAAGCCTGCGCACCTGCCCACTCGTTCTGCATAATGCCGAGGAAGTTGACCATCTGGTTACACAGCGAAACAAGGTGTTTCGCCGGCGCAGACGTAATCTTGCCGGGGACTCCGCCGAGTCCCTCCATAATCAGCTGTTTAAGCGACCAGCCGGCGCAGTAGCCGGTGAGCATGGAAAGGTCGTGTATATGAATGTCCGCATTGCGGTGCGCGCTTGAAATCTCATCGTCGTAAATCTCTGAAAGCCAGTAATTGGCTGTAATCGCGCCGGAGTTGCTGAGGATAAGTCCGCCAACGGAGTACGTCACAGTGGAGTTTTCCTTCACTCGCCAGTCGGTAACCTTCACATAGCTGTCCACAAGCTGCTTATAGTCAAGAAGCGTGGACTTCATGTTTCTTATTCTCTCTCTCTGCTTGCGGTAGAGAATATAACACTTCGCAACGTCGGCATATCCCGCTTGAACGAGTACTGTTTCAACGCTGTCCTGAATTTCCTCAACGCTGATAAGATTGTTTTTAATTTTATGTGCGTAGTCGGATGTTACTTTAAGCGCGAGCAAATCGATAATGTCGCTGTTATACTGCTTTTCCATCGCGTCAAAAGCTTTGCTTATGGCCGCACTAATTTTGGAAATATTAAAATCAGCAATTCCTCCGTCACGTTTCGTTACCTGATACATTGTCCATCAATCCCCTTTGGTATATTAAAATAGTCTCTTAAGTTTCCCTCAAATATACGTTTTTGACATATGGCGCTGCAATCTCTAAAAATTCACGCATCTGCGACAGCGAAAAAGCCGAAAGCCCTGCCGGCGCAAGTATATCCGGAGACGCTGCAAAAGATTGCAAAAAATAACGTTCCGCACCGCAAATAAGCTCTGCCGCACCTCTAATGCTCTCTTTGGTGTGCAGCGGACGTACCAGCGTGGTGCGAAATTCGTATCTAACAGTGTTTTTAAGCAAAAGTTCCACGCTCTCTCTTATCGGCGTGGTATCAAAATCCGCCTTGCCGACAACCTTACCATACTCGGCGAGCGAACTTTTAATGTCCATCGCAACATAATCCAAAAGATTATCTTCCAGCATCTGCGCAAGCGCTTTCGGAAATGAGCCGTTTGTATCAAGCTTCACAAGATAGCCCATGTCCTTCACTCTGGTGATAAAGCTTAATAAATCTGTTTGCATAAGCGGCTCTCCACCGCTTATGCAAACAGCGTCCAAAACGCCTCGCCTTCTCTCCAAATAAGCAAAGATATTTTCTAAGCTTATTACCCCTCTAATACTGGAAATAAGTGAAGCGTTGTGGCAAAATGGGCATCGCATATTGCAACCCCCGGTAAATATCGTACATGCCACCTTCTCCGGAAAATCAAGCAGAGTAACCTTCTGCAATCCGCAAATGTGCACGAGCCAGCCCTCCGTAAAGACAAAAGCAAGATGACTTTGTTATGATTCACACAACATCTTGTACATAGTATAACGCAAAAACACTAAATATGCAACTGTAAAAGCATACAATTTTACAACAATATTTTTGTTAAATATGCCATATTGACAAACATATTATTCTGTGATGGTGAAAAAAATATCCGCGATATTGCTATCGCGGATATTTTTTAAGCCTTGTGCTTTCCGGCCGCCTCTATAAAAGAGCGAAACAGCGGATGCGCCTTATTAGGCCGCGACTTAAACTCCGGATGAAACTGCACACCTATGAACCATGGGTGTGAATCAATCTCCACCGTTTCCACCAGACGGTTATCCGGCGACAGTCCGCCAAGGCGAAGACCGGCTTTTGCAAGTTTCTCTCGGTATTCGTTATTAAACTCATAGCGATGGCGATGGCGCTCATACACCAGCGCCTCAGAATATATATCTGCAATTTTAGTGTTTTCAGAGAGGACGCACGGATAAAGTCCGAGGCGAAGCGTACCGCCCATGTTCTCAATGTCTTTTTGGTCGGGCATAATATGGATAACGCAATGGCGGCTCTTCGGGTTGAATTCAGAGCTGTCGGCATCTTTGTAGCCGAGTACATTGCGCGCAAACTCCACGACAGCCATCTGCATACCGAGGCATATGCCGAAAAACGGAATATTATTTTCCCGCGCAAACCGCGCAGCGGAAATTTTGCCTTCTATTCCGCGATCTCCAAATCCGCCGGGGACGAGGATTCCGTCCACGTCCTTCAAAATCTCGCCAGCATTTTCATCGGTAAGAGTCTCACTGTCAATCCATTCTATATCCACTTTAAGGTTGTTGGCTATACCTCCGTGGCGAAGCGCCTCTGCCACGCTCAGATACGCATCGTGCAGCGAAACGTATTTTCCTACGAGTGCGATTTTGACGTGCTTCGCGCTGCCAAGCCCCTTAATGACATCCACCATTTCACGCCATTCCGCCAAATCCGGCTCGCAATCTTCTATGCCAAGGCGGCGGCAAACCACCGACGCAAGACCCTCCTGCTCCAATGCGAGGGGCACGGCGTAAAGCGTGGGAGAGTCAAGGTTCTCAATTACACAATCCTTGGGCACGTTGCAAAACAGCGATATCTTGTCCTTCAAGCCTTCGGCAAGAGGAATCTCCGTGCGGCACACAATAATGTCAGGCTGAATGCCAAGACTTAAAAGCTCTTTTACGCTGTGCTGTGTGGGTTTGGTTTTCTGCTCGCCGCTTTTGGAGAGATACGGCACAAGCGTAACGTGGATATAAAGACAATTTTCGCGCCCAACCTCACGCTGTACCTGGCGTATGGACTCTATGTAAGGCAAGCTCTCAATATCTCCGACAGTACCGCCTATTTCGGTGATGACGATATCGGCATTGTCATCGCTTCCGAGGTTGTACACCTTGTCCTTAATTTCATTTGTTATATGCGGGATAACCTGGACGGTGCCACCCAAAAAATCGCCGCGGCGTTCCTTGGAGATGACAGACCAATATATTTTGCCGCTGGTAATGTTACTGTTACGGCTGAGATTTTCGTCTACAAAACGCTCATAATGACCCAAATCAAGGTCCGTCTCTGCCCCGTCATCAGTTACGAAAACCTCTCCGTGCTGGTACGGACTCATAGTGCCGGGGTCAAAATTTATATACGGATCAAACTTCTGAATGGTGACCTTGTAGCCGCGCGCTTTAAGCAGTCTGCCGAGAGAAGCGGCCGTAATGCCTTTGCCCAGTCCGGAGACAACACCTCCGGTAACAAATATATACTTTGCGGACATCTGCATCCCTCCAGTATTTTAATTCATACTCAAATATTTTACACCATAAAACTCAATTTTACAATAGCTATTTTCGTCTTTGTGCAACAAATTTTGCGATTCGGGAGAGAGCCTCTTCAATATTTTCTATGGAGTATGCGTAGCTGCAGCGAATGAATCCGGCGCCGCTTTCCCCGAACGCGGTACCCGGCACAACCGCTACTTTTTGTGAATTCAGAAGCTCGCTGGCAAACTGCTCGCTTGTAAGATTTGTAGAGGTTATGTTCGGGAACATATAAAACGCACCTCGCGGCTCAAAACAGCTAAGCCCCATCTCCCGAAAACCCTTTAGCATGACACGCCGGCGATAGTTGTATTCAGTGCGCATCGCAGCAACATCCTCGTCACAGTTTCGCATTGCCTCAATCGCGGCGAATTGACTTGTCGTGGGCGCACACATAATGGCGTATTGGTGAAGCTTGGTCATAATTGATATGATTTCCTCTGGGCCTTGCGCGTATCCAAGCCGCCAGCCGGTCATCGCAAACGCTTTTGAAAAGCCGTTCACCGTAACGGTGCGTCCGCGCATCCCTTTAATTGTGGCGAATGAAACGTGGTTTTCACCATACGTAAGCTCCGCGTATATCTCATCAGAAAGGACAAAAATATTGGTCTTTCTAAGCACATCTGCTATTGCCTCCAGGTCGCTGCGCTCCATGACTGCGCCTGTGGGGTTGTTCGGAAAAGGTAAAATGAGGAGCTTTGTCTTGTCGGTAATCGCGGCGGCAAGTTTTTGAGCCGTAAGCTTAAACTGGTCCTTTTCCTCTGTTACTATGCCTACGGCCTTTGCGCCGGCCATTACAGAGCACGGTCGATAGCACACAAACGAAGGCTCCGGAATAAGCACTTCGTCGCCTTCTTGAACTACTGCACGAATCATAAGGTCTATTGCCTCGCTCCCGCCCACGGTGATAAGTGTTTCACGCGCTGCATCGTAATCGAGAGAGAAACGGCGCTTTCCGTAGGCGCAGATTTCCTGTCTGAGTTCAAGCAACCCTGAGTTTGACGTGTAGTATGTGTGCCCTTTTTCAAGCGAATATATGCCCGCTTCGCGAATTGCCCACGGCGTAACAAAGTCAGGCTCGCCAACGCCGAGAGAAATTGCGTCTTTCATTTCGGAAACAATATCAAAAAACTTACGTATCCCCGACGGGGGAAGAGAATGTGCGACGGGATTTATCTTTGAGTAATCAATCATAGCGTAATAACCTCTCTTTGGTCTTTTTCATCAGAGGCAAAGACAACACCATCCTTTTTATACGTCTTAAGAATAAAGTGCGTTGCCGTGGAAATGACTGATTCCATCGGCGCAAGCTTGCTCGAAACGAACATAGCTACGTCTTGCAGCGTTTTACCTTCTACGATTAGAAGCAAATCAAACGCGCCGGACATAAGCGTAACAGAGCGCACCTGCGGATACTTATATATCCGCTCCGCAACCTTGTCAAAGCCTTCACCGCGCTGAGGCGTAATTTTAAGTTCTATATACGCCATGATGGAATTGCTCTCTATTTTTTCCCAGTTGACCATCGCGCGGTAGCCCAGAATAATTTTCTCATCTTCAAGGCGGCGAATTTCTTCTGCTACTTTCTCTTTTGGCATATCAAGCATCACGGCAAGCTCGTCCGCACTCTTGCGCCCGTCACGTTCAAGCAATGAAAGTATTTCTTTTTCCATTGAAAACACCCCGCAAAAAATATTTGCTAATATTATATATCATGCGGAATTAAAAATCCACACTTTTGAAAAACTTTTGTGAAAAGAAATTTTTAATCTGTTGCAGCTATTGACAAACGAATGTTTTTGGAATATAAATACAAAGTACAGTTTTTAATAAAGAATGGTGAATTGCATGGAAAATAACACAATATCGACGGCGCGCGGCGAAACTGCGGTAGTGTTTTTATATATTGATGAAAACGGCGAATATGTTTTTCTGCCGGCGAGCATAGGCAGCGGGCGGGAAAATGACGAGCATAACGAGGACGCTTACCTTCCGGCGCTGTTTCCGTTGTACATGGACCCTTCTTCGGAATTTGAAAAGCTGAAAACTGTCATAGACATCATGCTATACAAGTGCAATCATTTTGCTCCTTACATAGAAGAAAAACACGGCGGCGTTCCGCTGGAAAACCATCTTTTTTCGGCGCAGGCGGGCAGAAGCGTAATATGCGGCAAGAAAAAATATGTGCTTTGCGTCAACGGAACGCGAGGCACATATATAGATCGGTTTAAGGCAGGACGGGGTTTTGTGCGGGACAAGACCGTCCGGCTTCCGGAAAAAAGCGGCGCCGAGGAGTTCGCAAATGCAATTATGAAAATGCAAGGCGGTGCGGAAAATAAAAGGGAGGCAGTTTCCAATGCGTTCGAGAAAAATTGAAAGACAATCTCAGCTTGAAAGCTTTTTGAAGGGCATTCTCGCCTGTATGCAACAAAAACAGCCGGCGGCAACTCCACTTCCGCTGATAGGTCATGTTTGCCGCTATGTAGCCAACAATATTACGGACTGCAATATTTCCGTGGCTTCGGTGGCGGAACATTTCGGTGTCCCCCAGACAAGGCCGGCAACGCACTTTGTTAAGGAATGCGGCATGCCGCTTTATGAATATATTCAAACGCTGCGGATGGAACTTATAAAGCATTTCCTGCGCCAAGGTGAAACAGATATGGAGAGTATTGCAAGAAAGAGCGGGTTTTTCAGCGCAGAAGAGCTGCCGCGAAGCTTTTACAGGGAAAACGCTATGTTTCCGGGGCGGTACAGGCGTCTCGTGGGCATGGCGTACGGAGAAAAGATGCGCGGGGTGCCGCTTCAGCTAAGGCTGTCCGAAAGCGAAATACCTGTGTGGAGATATATAAACAACAAAAAGTATTTTTGAAAAGACATGGAGTTGTCACTGATGCAGGTGGGCAAAAAGTGATTGACAAGGTTCTGTTTTTCAAGTATAATATAGCTTAATTTCAGGAAAGAAGGAACGACAATGGCTGAAAACACAAAACTGGTTGAAGAAATAACCTCGCGCGATGTGGATTTTGCCCAGTGGTATACAGACATAGTCCGTAAGGCAGAACTGGCAGATTATTCATCTGTACGCGGGTGTATGATAGTTCGTCCTTACGGATACGCCGTTTGGGAAAACATTCAAAATGAGCTTGACAGGCGTTTTAAGGAAACAGGCCATGAAAACGTGTATATGCCGCTGCTCATTCCCGAAAGCCTGCTTGACAAGGAGAAAGAGCATGTGGAGGGCTTTGCGCCCGAAGTTGCCTGGGTGACTCACGGCGGCAGCGAAAAACTTGCTGAAAGACTTTGCATTCGCCCCACTTCGGAGACTGTTTTTTGCGACCACTATAAAAACATAATACACTCTTACCGCGACTTACCCAAGCTTTATAACCAATGGTGCAGCGTTATGCGCTGGGAAAAAACCACGCGCCCGTTTTTGCGTACGGCGGAATTCTTGTGGCAGGAAGGTCATACCATGCACGCTACAGCGCAGGAGGCGGAGGAAGAGACGCTGCAAATGCTTAACATCTATGCGGATTTTGCCCGTGAGTACCTTGCAATTCCCGTAATAAAAGGCAAAAAAACCGATAAGGAAAAATTCGCCGGAGCGCTGGCCACATATACAATGGAAGCGATGATGCACGACGGCAAAGCGCTCCAGAGCGCCACGTCCCATTATTTTGGCGACGGTTTTGCAAAGGCGTTCGGAGTTGAGTTTACTGACCGCGATAATTTGCTTAAAACGCCGCATGAGACATCATGGGGGATGTCTACCAGAATCATAGGCGCCATCATCATGGTACACGGAGATGACAATGGACTCATATTGCCGCCCATGATTGCGCCCGTTCAGCTCATGATTGTTCCGATTATGATGCACAAGGAGGGCGTTTTTGAAAAGGCACAGGAGCTTTTGAAGCGCGCATCCTCAATCTGTCGTGCCAAAGCGGATTTTTCCGATAAAACACCGGGCTGGAAATTCTCGGAATGCGAAATGAAGGGAATTCCGCTCAGACTTGAAATCGGTCCCAAAGATATTGAACAAGACCGCTGCGTGCTTGTGCGCAGAGATACTCGCGAGAAGTATTTTGTTGCGTTAAGCGACCTTGAAACGGAGATTCCGAAAATACTGGCTCTTATCCAGCAAAGCATGTATGATGCTGCAAAGGAAAGCCTTGATTGCCGTATTTACGATGCATCTTCTGAAGACGAACTCAAAGAGCTTGCTGCCTCAAAGCCGGGATTTTACCGTGCCCTCTGGTGTGGCAGCGAAGATTGTGAAAACGCACTTAAGGAAAGCGCCGGTATCACCAGCCGCTGTCTGCCCTTTGAAGGACATCTGCCTAAAGGGAAATGCGTATGCTGCCAAAAAGATGCCGATAAAACTGTGTACTGGGGCAAAGCGTATTAAATCCAACGGCTTTTTAATTGGCGTTTGCACACAAAAAAGGAGCGCACGAATCAGTTTTCGTGCGCTCCCTTTTCATTTGGCTATTTATTAAATTTAACCTTATACGCAGCAAGAGATTTATCGATTATAGACTCCGCTTCTTTCCTGCCAAGAATTTCTTTTATTGCAGTTTCTTTATTTTCAAGGAATTTATAAACCTCGAAGAAATGGGAAATCTCTTTGAAGATATGCTCGGGCAGCTGCGTCAAATCACGGTATCCCGAATATGTGGGGTCGTGAAACGGAATGGCAATAATCTTCTCGTCCACCTCTCCACCGTCTATCATTTTGATAACTCCTATAGGATAGCACTGCACCAGCACAAGCGCGCCTATCTGTTCCTGGCACAACACAAGCACGTCAAGCGGGTCGTTATCCTCCGCATATGTCAAAGGGATAAAGCCGTAATTTGCCGGATAATGAGTTGAGGTATAAAGCACACGGTCAAGGCGCAGCATTCCCGTTTCTTTATCAAGCTCATACTTGTTTTTACAGCCTTGCGTTATCTCTATCACCGCCACAAAATCATCTCTTGTGACCCTTTCCGGTGAAATATCATGCCAAATGTTAAACATAGTTTTATCCTCACTGTTTCAATTTATTTATTGCCTTTTTCTCTATGCGGCTCACATATGAGCGGCTTATTCCCAAAAGCCTCGCCACCTCGCGCTGGGTAAGCGTTGCGGCGCCGGAAAGTCCGTATCTAAGGCGCAAAACCTGCTTCTCCCTGTCATCAAGCAACGCGCGTATTTTTGAGTATATCCTGCTTACCATATTGCGCGTATCAAGCTTGCCTTCAATATCCTCCGAATCGGACTGTAAAACCTCCATCAAGCTCACCTCGTTGCCCTCTCCGTCAAATCCGATTGGCTCCTGGAGTGAGACCTGGTTTGCAAACTTCTTATCGTGGCGCAGCGACATAAGTATTTCATTTTCTACACATCTGGCAGCATACGTGGCAAGCCGAGTGTTTTTGTCTGCGTCAAACGACATTATGCCCTTTATCAGCCCTATGGTGCCTATGGAAATCAAATCGTCGTTATCCATAGTCCCCGAATACTTCTTGACTATGTGCGCCACAAGGCGCAGGTTGTGTTCAATCAGCGTATTTCGCGCCTCATTATCACCGTTTTTATAACGAGTCAGGCACTCGCTTTCCTCAGCCTCGGAAAGCGGTTTCGGGAAATTTCCGCCAACCTGCCCTACAAGGGGCAAAAGGCATAAAATGTAGTTTATAAACCAATACAGCATATAATCCCTCCGAAGCACTCAAATCTATGCTTCAAATATATGCTGTTACATTTTTAATTGTGTCTGTCCCTCCAAAAGTATATCGGCTATCCTTTCAGAAGCGTGTCCGTCGCCGTAGGGATTGGACGCGCGGCTCATGCGCATGTACTCGCTTTTATCGCAAAGGAGAGTTTTAACCGCTTCGTAAATCGGCTCCTCATCCGTTCCGACAAGCTTCAACGTGCCGGCGGCAATGCCCTCGGGGCGCTCCGTAGTGTCTCGCATCACAAGCACGGGTTTTCCAAGCGAAGGCGCTTCCTCCTGTATTCCGCCGCTGTCAGTAAGTATCAGGTGCGCCGCGGCGAGGAAATTATGAAAGTCCAGCACATCGAGAGGTTCAATCAGCCGAATCCTGTCGCAGCCCTCAAGCTCCTCATGGGCTGCAGCTCTGACCGCCGGGTTGAGGTGAATCGGATAAATTGCCTTGACATCCGCTGTTTCCTCCACTATACGCCGAATGGCACGAAACATCCTATGCATAGGCTCTCCCAGGTTTTCACGCCGATGCGCCGTTATCAAAACAAGCCGCGAATCCGCCGCCCAATCAAGCATAGCGTGAGAATAGTCCGCCTTTACCGTAGTCTTAAGCGCATCTATCGCAGTATTGCCAGTAACATAAACAGTTTTCTCATTCTTCCCCTCGCGGATAAGATTTTGCGCCGCAAGAACGGTCGGCGCAAAATTGTACTGAGCTATTATGCCCACCGCCTGGCGGTTAAATTCCTCAGGATACGGCGAGAAAATGTTATACGTGCGCAGCCCTGCCTCAACATGGCCCACCGGCACTTGCAGATAATAACATGCGAGCGCGGTGACAAACGTTGTTGAAGTATCGCCATGTACAAGCACCACATCCGGCGCGACAAGCTCTATGACTGCCCTTATTTTGTCCAGAATGTTTACGGTAATATCAAAAAGGGACTGGCTTTCGCGCATTATGTCCAAATCATAATTCGGCGTCACTCCAAACGCATCGAGCACCACGCGAAGCATCTCTCGATGCTGGCCGCTTACGCAGACCGTAACGCTGCACTCGCTTCGTTTTTGGAGTTCTTTCACGAGCGGACACATTTTAATCGCCTCGGGACGCGTTCCGAAAACAAGCATTATTTTTTTCATTGTAACACTCCGCAATATTCTTGTATTTTGGAATAGTATTTGTCCAACACTGTTCGGCGGTCAAAAAACTTTTCCGCCCGTTCCCTGCCCCGAAGACCCATCTGCCTTTTTTCCTCATGCGGCAGGTTTATGAAACGCTCCGCTTTGTCTGCAAAATCCTGTGCATTGCCCGGCTCAAACAAATAGCCTGTTACTCCATCCTCCACCACGTCTCTGCAGCCGGACACCCTCGACGCGATAACACATCTTGCGGTCGCCGACGCTTCCAAGATAGAGTTTGGAATGCCTTCGCCCCCGTGCGACGGGAGAACCACACAGTGACATTTATGAAGAAGTTCTTTTACATCTGAACAAAAACCGAGGTATTCTATTATTCCGCTCTTTTCGTAACGCTCCATCTCTTTGCCGCGCTCAGGGTCTTCAACTGCTCCTGCTGCAAGGAACCTTACCCGTGGGTATTTTGCTTTTATAATTTCTGCGCACTTCAGGAACTCGTCCACACCCTTTATCCCGTAAATCCTGCTTGAAAACAGAAAAATGACGTCCTCGCTTTCGGGATACGGAGCAGCATAGTGCTCTTCCAGATTTACGCCGGAGCCGGGTATCATATCAAAATTGTCCTCCACCATAGAGTGGTGCATAAAATAGTCCCTGTCGCCCTCGTTCTGAAAATACACAAGCTCCGCATGCTTCACGCTTATGCGGTAGAGAAAGCGAAGCAGCTTTGCCAAAACGGTTTCCCGCAAAAATGTCCCACCTGTACCCGTTATATTGCAAATCTGCTTAGTACGCGTTATGCGAGCCGCCAGCGCGCCGTATATGTTGGGTTTTGCAGTATACGAAAGAGCACAGGCGGGCTTTAAGCGCCGCATGTAACCTATATAACGTGCCGCAAGCACCGCATCGCGCAGAGGATTTACTCCCCTGCGGTCAACCGGTGCTTCAATGACTTTGCAGCCCATGTTACGAAAATAATCATTTCTTTCATCATGAGGAATGGACAAGTACACTTCGTAGTCATCTTCACAGAGCCTCTGTATAAGCTCTTTGCGGAAAAGATAGAGCGATATAAAGTGGTTTGTCATCATCAATACGCGCTTATTCAATGCAATCGTCCTCTACTCTTCGTCATGAGAATCCGCAGAAGCGGCAAAGGCTTCTTCAAATTCAAAGCTGTCAAGCTTTTCTTTTTCAAGAAGAGCGTTGGCAACGCTGTGAAGCTTGTCAATATTGTCTTTTATCAATTCTTCACACTTTTTGTAACAGTCATCCACAATCCTCTTTATTTCCTCATCTATCATTGCCGCCACACGTTCGCTGTAGTTGCGCCCCTGCGAAAAGTCTCTTCCGAGGAAAACTTCGTGATCCGGAGTCGTAAACGTGATATTTCCGAGAGTGTCGCTCATACCGTATTGCGTCACCATTTTGCGCGCAATGTTCGTCGCCCTTTCCAAATCGCTCGACGCGCCTGTATTTATCTCGTTGAAAATAAGCTTCTCGGAAATCCGTCCTGCGAGGCAAAGCATAATGTCCTCAAGCATTTCCAGCTTGGAAACATAGTTTTTATCCGTATCCGGCAAGCTCATTGTAAATCCGCCTGCCCTGCCTCTGGGAATAATCGAAACCTGATGCACCTCATCTTGCGTTGGCAGCAGTTTTGCAATTATAGCATGGCCTGCCTCGTGGTAAGCCGTCTGCTTTTTGTCCTTCTCTGTATATTTCTTCGATGCCTTTTCCGGACCCATAACAACCTTCAGCATGGCCTCGTCAAGCTCATCCATGCCAATACTCTTTTTGTTGCGGCGCGCCGTTAATATGGCAGCCTCATTGAGCAGATTTTCAAGGTCCGCGCCTGTGAATCCGTAAGTCGTTTTTGCAATCGTGGCAAGCGACACCTCCTGGGCAATCGGCTTGTTTTTAGAATGCACCTTGAGTATTTCCTCGCGCCCCTTCTGGTCGGGATAGTTAACGACAACCTGACGGTCAAATCTGCCGGGACGCAAAAGAGCCGGGTCCAATATATCAGGTCTGTTGGTCGCGGCGATTATGATAACGCCCGCGTTCGTGCCAAACCCGTCCATCTCAACAAGCAGTTGGTTAAGTGTCTGCTCGCGCTCGTCATGTCCGCCGCCGAGACCTGCGCCGCGGTGACGGCCCACAGCATCTATCTCATCTATGAAAATTATCGCGGGCAAGCTTTTGCGAGCCTGCTCAAATAGGTCTCTCACGCGTGAAGCGCCCACGCCGACAAACATCTCCACAAAGTCAGAGCCGGAAATTGAAAAAAACGGCACATTTGCTTCGCCTGCAATGGCTTTTGCCAAAAGCGTTTTACCTGTTCCCGGAGGTCCTACGAGCAGCACGCCTTTGGGAATTCGCGCTCCCAAATCGGTAAAGCGGTGCGGAGCTTTAAGAAAGTCCACAATTTCAGCAAGCTCTTGTTTTTCCTCATCCGCGCCGGCAACGTCCTCAAAAGTGACCTTTTTCGCATCGTCACTTTGCATACGCGCCTTTGTTTTTCCAAACGAGTTCATCCCTCGCCCGCCCTGTGACTGGCGCATAAAGAACACCCAGAACCCGACTGCCAAAACAATGAGGAAAAGTGTCGGAAGCATGGAAACCCACCACGAAACCGTTTCGGGCTTGGGCATCTCAACTTGCAGCTTACCTGCAGCCATCTGCGTATCTATCTCTTCTCCGAGCCACATATACAGAATGTTCCTTGACACGTCTACAACAACAATACGTCCATCGGAATAAGTTGCCGCCGTCTGAAGCTCAGATATTTCGAGCTGGACAATTTGCCCGTCGCGTATGTCCTTTGCCAAATCCGAAAAAATTTCCTTATCCACCGAACCTCCGCTCAACGCCATGGCAAGGACTATAGTTATAACCGCCATGAGAGCCACGTAAAAACTGATACTTTTAATGCTGTCCTTCAAATTTCTTTCCTCCAACCCTACTTTGAATAGATTTCTTTCTTCAAAACTCCCACAAATGGGAACTGCCGGTATCGATAATTATAATCCAGGCCATACCCGACAACAAACTCGTTCGGGCAGTCAAAGCCCGTATATTTCGCCTCTATGTCAACGGCTCGGCATATCTTCTTATCAAGCAGCGCGCATAACTCAACGCTGAGCGCTCCCATTGAAAACAGATACTCTTTCATCGCTTTAAGTGTGCGCCCGGTATCTATTATGTCCTCAATTATCAATACATTTCTGCCGCCGACAGAAAAATTTTTACTGGGCCGTATGTCAACCTTCTCGCTTTGTGTGCGCCCTGCTCCATAACTCGAAGCATATATAAACGAAATTGTGGCGGGGGTTTTTAAGCGCCGAATCAAATCAGCCGCGAACATGAAACTCCCGTTAAGCACCGACACAAGGCACAGCTCGCTTCCGGCGTAGTCTTTGTCTATTTGCTCTGCGAGAGCGCATACTCGCTCTTCTATTTGTTCCTTTGTGAAAATGATATGGTCAATAACGTCATCATAATACATTATTTCCCCGCCTCCCTATATTCAATAATCAGAAATTTTTTGGTGGCTTCTCCGGGCGCGTATAATCTGCTCTGCCTAAGAGGGGGTGCATAAATAATATCATCCCCGCACAGGACTACCGGAAGCGCGTGTCTTTTTGAGAGCGGCACTTTTGCATCGGAATAAATATCCTTGACGCGTTTTCTCCCACTCATGTTCGCCAGCCGCATAAAATCAGCATCGTGTGCGGCACGGACAATAAGCGGCGCCAAAATCAGCTCAAAGTCGAATACCGCTATATTATTATCCCCTTTTTCGGGGCGTTTGTCAACACATTTCGCCTCAAGAGTCCAAAAAAAACCTGTCACGCTCGCTCCCTCCGCAAGGATTTCACGACCATTATACGTCATCGTCTCACCTTGGACGCAGATTTTGTTTTGCTCTTTTCTCGCAAAGCGTTTTCCATCTATGTCCATACGCCGTGCGCTGCGCGATGAACACAAGTTCAAAAGCTCGTCCACCTTGTCCGCGCTTATATTCTTGACTCCCCATCTTTTAAGCGCATCGTTCGCAATCCTTCTCGCAATCGGGCGCGGCAAAAACAACAGCGCCCCGCAGTCAGCAATTCCCTCGTTGCATAATATGTTTTGCTCGTATTTTTTCGCCGTGTCCGTCAAAAAAGCGTCATCCTCGCTTATAAGAGACGCAGCGCGAACAATTTTACGCGCCGCGTTGTGCGACACGCTTTCCAACACAGGCATAACGCTCAGACGAATTCTGTTTCTCGCATATTTTTCCGAAGCGTTCGTGCTGTCGGTACAATACTCAATCGTATTATCGGCAAGGTATTCTTCAATCTCACTCCTCGCAGCATCAAGCAGCGGTCTGATAATCTTTCCCCGCTTATACGCTATCGCGCGCAGCCCCGCAGCGGATGTTCCTCGCGTCAAACGAAAGAGCACTGTTTCGGCAGCATCACATAGATTATGTGCCGTAGCAACAACCTCTCCTTCTGCACACAGAGATTCAAAAAAGGCATATCTTTCATTTCTGCCGCATTCCTCCAAACCCTCGCCGCGAGCAAGGGCAATAGCGGGAATGTCAAGCGTGCGGCAAAAGAGCTGCACACCCTCTCTTTTACACAACTCATGCACAAACTTTTCGTCCTCAAGCGCCTCCGCACCGCGTATCATGTGGTTCAGATGCGCCGCTGCGACTTCTATTGCGTACTTAGCGGCAAGACGTTTCATCACGTACAGAAGGCACACTGAATCCGCCCCGCCCGAGAGCGCGCATATCACCTTGGACACGCCATCCAAAAGAGCGTGTTTTTTTATTGTCGCACTCACGGTATCGGTCAGCATTTGTTCAGCCCCCGCTCCTCATATCCAAATTTGTAAATTTGGTATATTCTCCACGCCATGCCAAATTTACACTCTTACACTCGCCGCCGCGGTTCTTTGCCACAATGCACTCAATTACACCTGCATTTTCCGGTTCTTCCTCACCTGATTCGGGATTGTAAAGCAGCATAACAATATCCGCGTCCTGCTCGATGGAGCCGCTCTCGCGCAAATCCGACATCTGCGGCCGTCTATCCTTGCGCGCCTCAGACGCGCGGTTCAGCTGAGAAAGCGTTACCACCGGTACGCACAGCTCCTTTGCCATAATTTTCAGCGCGCGCGAAATCTCTGTAACCTCCTGCGCGCGGCTGTCACGCTTGGAGTGGCTTTCCATAAGCTGAAGGTAGTCTATAATTATAAGCCCTATATTATGCTCTATTTTCATCCGTCTGCTCTTTGCACGAATTTCAGACGCAGTTATTCCGGGAGTGTCGTCTATATATATCGGTGCGCTGACAAGCGATTTCAGCGAATGTGCAAGCTTGGCCATATCGTTTGCGTCCAAATCTCCTACACGCATTTTCTGCGACGGAATCAGCGCCTCCGATGAGAGTACTCTGTTTACAAGCTCCTCCTTGCTCATTTCAAGGCTGAATATCGCTACAGGTACGCGGTTGCGTATTGCGGCGTTTTCGGCAATGTTCAGAGCCAAGCTCGTTTTTCCCACACCGGGACGCGCAGCAATAATCACGAGGTTAGAGTTTTGCAGCCCTGCCGTAAGAGCGTCCAATCCGTCAAATCCCGTAGGGACTCCGGTGATTTTTCCGCCGCGCTTTTTAAGTTCCTCAAGCAGCGCCATTGCGCTCTTTATAACCTCGCCTATATGGTAAAAGCCCTTTGTTCCCCGTTTTTGCACAATGGAAAAAATCAGCTTTTCGCTTTGCTCTAAAATAGCCGACACCGATTCCTCATCTCGTACGGACATGTCAATTATTTCACCGGCTGCATCAATAAGGCGGCGAAGAAGACTTTTCGCTTCGACGATATCGATATAGTAGTTCAAATTCTCTGTTGTAAGCACGTTCTGCACAATTTTTGAAATGTACGAAATACCGCCTACCGATTCTATATCCGTCCCCAGCGTGTCAGACAGAGTAACCATATCAAGCGGGGCGCCGCTGTTATATACCTTGGAGGCAGCGGTGAAGATGGTCTTGTGCGCATTTGTATAAAAATCGTCCGCAGAAAGCTTTTCCATCACAACGGAAAGCGCATTGGCATCAAAAATCATGCTGCCCAACACGGCTTGTTCCGCCTCGATGTTATACGGCATTGTTTTACCTATCGGAAGTTCCATAGCACCTTTCTCCTACTCAGCGTCCACATGTACAACAATTTTTGCGCTTATATTCGGGTATATCTTTATCTCAACCTCACTGTCGCCTATGTTCTTTATGCCGTCCGGCAGATTGATTTTTCGCTTGTCCACAACAACATGCAGCTGATACTTGACGGCCTCGGCAACATTCACGTTTGTAATTTTACCAAAGAGTCTGCCGCCCTCGCCGGCCTTTGCGCTAAGCTTAACGACACCGCCATCCAGTTTTGCCGCAATCGCATGCGCCTCTTCAAGCTCTTGCGCCTTGTGAAACGCTTTCGCCTCATCCTTGCCTTTCACTTCGTTAAGCGCTTCCTTTGTGGCCTCCTTTGCCATTTTCCTCGGGAGTAAAAAGTTCCTCGCATAGCCATCTGCAGCTTCAACCACATCGCCCTTTTTACCGTGACCTTTCACATCCTGCAAAAGCACTACTTTCATACGTATCCTCCTAACTCAAACTATCTAAATATTCGTCAATGGCTTCCTTAAGCCGCTCCTCACATTCCAAAACACTCACTCCGCTTTGCTGCGCGGCGCCGGAGAGCATATGTCCGCCTCCGCCAAGGCGCTCCAAAATCATCTGTACGTTTATATCGCCCAGTGAACGTCCGCTCACGGAAGAACCGTCCCTGTCCTTTGCCACCACAAACGATGCCGCCACTCCCGATATTTCCAAAAGCTCCTCCGCGGATTTTGCTACAATATCCTTTTCGCAGACAAAGTCGGCCTTGGATATTGCAATGTTATCCCGATATATTACAGCTTCGGAAACAATTCTGTACTTAGTTTCATAGTCGTCCATGCTTTCCTGAAAAAGTCTTTTGATTCTGATTGTATCCACGCCGGCAGCTCGCAGATACGCCGCCGCTTCAAATGTTCTCACTCCTGTTTTTACCGTAAAATTATTCGTATCTATGACAATTCCCGCATAGAGCGCCTCTGCGGTAAACGTGTTCAGAGAGATTCTCGGGTCAATATATTGCAGAACCTCTGTTATCATTTCACTCGCGGAGGATGCAAACGGTTCATGGTACACCAAATCCGTGTGTCTGAGAAATTCTTCGCTGCGGCGATGGTGGTCTATAAGGACCACTGATTTCGCATCGTCCAAAAACTCTTTTCCTCCTACCATGCTCGGCTTATGCGTATCACACACCACGAGAAGCGTATCTTTTTGAAAGTATTCCCGCGCCGCCTGCTTGTTCAAGAACACTCCCTCCGTGCCGCTTTTTTCAGCGCTTTTCAGCATCCCCGCTACTGTAGTGTCACACGACTCAAAATAAACTCTGCACATCTTCCCGCACGATTGTGCTGCACAGACCACGCCGAGACATGCACCGAGCGAATCCGCATCCGCAAGACGGTGACACACCACCATCACATTAGACGAATTGGATATAAGTCCCCGCAGCGCCGTTGCCATTACGCGCGCTTTGACACGTGTACGCTTTTCAACTTCCTTGCTCTTGCCGCCAAAGTAGCTGAAGTTTGCTCTGTCTCGGACTACCACCTGGTCGCCTCCTCTGCCAAGCGCCATGTCCAGCGCAGCTTTGGCGTACTCTTCGTTGTCGGCAAGCGTACCGCCATCGGCGCCGATTCCTATACTGATTGTGGGAGGAATTTTTTGCTCACGTCCGGCAGAACGCACGCAGTCAAGCACTGCAAAGCGCTCTTCCGTAAAGGCGAGAAGCGCAGCTCCGTCAAAAACGCAAAGGTATCTGTCACGTTCAAGTTTTCTGATTATGCCGTTTTTCTCCCTCACCCATGCCGTAACAGCTCGCTCTATCTCCGAAAGCAGACTTTGACGCACTGCATCCGGTGCAGCTTCTATTGCCTCTTCGTAATTATCTATGTTTATCACGGCAATCACGTTCTTTTGGTCCTCAAGCAGTTTTTTGCAAATCTCCGCTTCCGTAATGTCGGTAAATGTCAAAAGCAGTGCGTTGTTCAGCGTAGCTGCCTTAACCTTGTATACCTCTCCGCCTTCTGTTCGGTAAATATATTCTCCGCCCAGAAGTTCCTTTATTTTCATGTTAGGAAGCACCGATTCCACGCTGCGCCCAATTTCCGCATTCGCAAACGCCTTTCTAAACGCCTCGTTGTACCAGCAGACTGAACTATCCGGCGCTACTGACAGCATCGGAATCGGCACTGTCTGAGAAATCGAAACGTCGGAATTTTCGGACATGAAAAGCATACTGTCAATATACTCCGCACTCTTTTTCGCGCGCACGGTTCGTTCGATGGCGGCGTGCACCATCATGGCGGCCGCTAAAACAAGGAGCGCGGCAAAAAGCGCAAAGCTTTTTACGTAGAGCGCGAAAACCGCGCAAAGTATAATGATGACGCAATAAAATAATATTGACTTGCCAAACGCCGTATACGAAAAATCGTTTTTGCCGTTCATGAAGTTTACTCCTTATTTGTTTTCCAAGTGCCTCTTGATTTTCTGCGTGGTTGTCTTGTGGAATGCCTCTGTCCGTATGCTAAACTCCGTCACGCGCTTGTATGCCGGCAGTGAAATATTCAGCTTATCAATCTCGCCTTGAATCAGCTCGTGAAGCGCATCGTCCTCATACGTCGCGCCAAGCTTTTCGGCCACGGCATCTTTATCGATGATTATCTGCGCGGCAATCACCACATCATCCTCACGGGAGTCGAATCTGCCGGTGATGAGGCTCTCTGAAACATACAAAATCCTGTTAAGATATGTTTCTATCTCCTCCGGGAACACGTTCTTGCCGTTCTTTGTCACAATAACATTCTTTTTCCTTCCGGTTAAATAGACGAATCCATCTTCATCTATGTGTCCCACATCGCCGGTATAAAGCCACCCGTCACGAAGCACCTGCGCAGTCGCCTCTTCGTTTTTGTAATATCCAATCATAACATTGCCTCCCTTGAGGCAAATTTCGCCGTTGCCTTCGGAATCCGGCGAGTCTATTCGTATCTCAACGCCCGGAAGCGGCAGACCGATAGAGTCGTCCCTGAAAAACCTGTCGCGGTTAAGCGCTCCGATAGGCGCGCACTCAGTCATGCCGTAGCCCTGAAATACATTTATCCCCAGTTCGCGAAAGCCTCTTGAGACATTCGGGTCTATCGCCGCAGCTCCGGCAACAAACATCCTGAAATGTCCGCCGAATTTTTGGTGGATGCTCGCAAACAGCTTCTTTCTCTTATCTATGCCAAGCTTAAGCAAAAAGTTACTTAAAGCGATAGCCTTACGCAGTTTTTTAGCCTGGCCGGTCTTTTCCGCCTGCTTCCATAAGTTTTTATAAATATTTTCAACAAGGAGCGGCACCGCCAGCATCATCGTGGCCTTCGTTTCTTCCATATTTTTAAGTATTCTGCGGAGACCCTCGCTGTACGCTACCGTACTGCCGCGGTATATGGGGCACAGGTAGCCGCACGTGCATTCATACGTATGGTGTATCGGAAGCACGGACAAAAACACGTCCTCTTTATAAATATAGAGCATTTGTGTCATTGCTTCGAGATTCGTGCATATATTTTTATGCGAGAGCATAACGCCTTTGGCGACCCCCGTTGTACCTGAGGTAAAAAGGAGTACCGCCATTTTTTCGCAATCAATCGGCAGCTCCTTAAAGGCTTTTGCTGCTTCGTCTGTGCTGTCTGCAAGCTCTGCTCCCTTTTTTATAAGCGCATGAAGCTCGTCCGCCGTGTTTATTATTCTTTTAACGCACGGCGCACTCTGTACGGCGGTGCGGATTTTTTCTTCGCTTTTAGGAGTTGAAACAACAGCTTCCGCTTCGGCAATGCAAAGCAAATTTGCAATTTCCTCGGCCGGCAGCTCCTTATCAATCGGCACTATGACTCCCAAGCCGCTGACAACCGCTGCGTAGGTGAGCGCCCACTCGTAGCAGGCTTCTCCGACAACTGCGATTTTCTTGCCTGTAAAGCCTTCTTTTACAAACATCGTGCCGAGAGAGCAAATGTCCCGCCAGAACTCGCGGTAGAGCGTGGGGCGATATGTCCCGTCTACTTTGCTCAAAAACGCCGTTCGCTCGGAGAACATTGCGCAGCTTGATTCAAACATATCACGCAAATCCACAATGTGTCTTGATTCGTAAAGTTCATAATTGCCCATGTATCATCTTCCTTTCCCAAGATAATATTATAACTAATTTTAACCTGATTGTACAGCATTTTTTTCATATTTAATATTAAGCGTCTGCGGTTGTCAATGATGTGACCCAAAAAAAGTTTGAGCGTTTGCGATAAAGG
>JAUNBL010000073.1 GCA_030527235.1 Clostridia bacterium
CTTTATCGCAAACGCTCAAACTTTTTTTGGGTCACATCATTGACAACCGCAGAGCCCAATTCAATATTTTTTTAAAATAAGTATAGACACGTCATACCATTTTGAGTTAAAATATTTTTGGGTGATTAATTATGTATCATAATTTTTTCGACAATTTATCTGCTGCACGCCCGTTTGTTGTTTGGCAGTGGAACGGCAAGCTCACAGCGGCGCACATTGAAGACATGTGCGCTTTGTTTGAAAAATGCGGCAAGGGCGGCATTATCTTATCTATGTCCGCAGGACTTGTCACACGCTACCTTTCTTCGCGTTATATTGACGCACTAAGATCTCTTTGCCGAAGCTGCGCACGGCATCACCTTGACTTATATATCGGCGACGGAGCGGAGTTTTCAGACACAAATGGAATGCAGAGTGTGCTGCGCGCGCCTTCCTATCGTGCGCACACTCTGACTTCGGATTCTGCTGATGGGGAGCTCTACTGTGAATCCGGTGAAATGCGCGTCTATTGCACGCCCTCACCCGTCATTGATGTCTTTAACCCGCACGCTGTCGATGAGTTTATCGAGTCTACACACGAGCGGCTCAAAAGAGGCCTTTTGAAATTTTTCGGTTATGAAATCAAAGGCGTATTCATGTTCAAAACAAACTTTGCTCCGAAGAACGCAGTTCCCTATTCTCCCTATCTCGAAAGATATTATGAGCAAACTTGCAGCGCAAATCTCAAAGAAAACGCAACGGAACTTTTTTTTGATGTCGGAAATTTTGAGCAGACCCGGTTGAACTACAAAAACTGCGCAGACGTTCTTTACGTACAAACATACTTAAAAAAATGCAGCGACTGGTGTCACGAAAACGGGATTTTACTTGCCGGACGCTTTTCGTCCTTGCTTCCGGAAACCTCGCTTGAATATATTGACATACCTGCAATATTCCAAAACGACTGCGATAACTTGTGCGCACTCGCAAAAGCCGCGGAGCAAAACGGCAAAAAAACCATTTTCGGGATATGCACACAAGATGCTGCAGCACAGTTTTGCGCACACGGAATAAACAAACTTGCAGATTCAAATACGCTCTACACATTCGCCGGTGAGCGCAAATATCTCAGAGGTACTTTTCTGAAAGAAACTAACGCCGATATAGAATGCGAGCGTTCAAAAACAAATGCCCGCATGTGTTCCCTTGCGGAAGGCACCATGGACGCCAAATGCTGCGAGAACCCGTCTTTCCTCTTTGCGGACGGTGCGCTTGTTACTCATCGAAAAAAAGACGCAGACGATATATATTTCATTGTCAATCCTACAAACAGTGAATGCACTGTTGAGATTAAGAAAAGTGACACACGAAATTTATACGCACTGGATTTTGTTTCCGGAGATATTTTAGCTGCTCCGCTTCTTTTTGCCCTTCCGCCTCAACAATGCTGCTCTGTTATTTGTTCCTTGCAAAAGCTCGATTTGACACCTCGCGCTTCCTGCACGTCATTTCTGCGCGGTCCGCAAAAAAGTGTAAAGGCTTTGTCCTTTACGCCATATGGCTCACCGCTGCGCGTAATCACTCTTGACCTAATAAGCGGAAGTTTTGGTGGCACCAGCTTTTCAAACCAAAGCGCGCAGACGCTTCGAACGGAGTACATCGCGCTTCAAAATGGCACGCGCTTTGATGTATATTATGAATTCACGCTTGACAGCGTACCGAAAGGCGAGCTTTTTGTCGCCATTGAGACTGCTTCCGCACTTGAGTGCATATTGTTAAACGGGCAACGCCTTAGTGACGTTTGCGGCTGCTGGCTTGACGAAGCTTTTCAGAAATTATGTGTAACGGGGCTTGTCAAGACCGGTAAAAACCGGCTTGAAATCTCAGGCGTAAAGCAAAATAACTTTACGACCTCCGGCGAATCCGTTTCTTCGGATGACCCTACATATTCTGCCACAGAGCTTGGCAGCGCGTTTTTGCTTGGAGAATTTGACAGCGGCTTCGCAGAATGCACTACATATAACTGTATCCTCCCGGAAGAGGAAATAGCCTCGTCGGCATTGTCGCTCTACGGCAACTTTTATGGTGCGCGCATTTTAATTGGGAAACGAACAATAGCCCTTGCTTTTCCGCCGTATCGAGCAGAACTTTTTAGTTTTGAGGCTGGCAAAGACGTACAAATTACAGTGTTTGGTGAATCTGCGCCGTTTGCCGGAGATTCAAGCGCTCCCTTACTTGACTCCGTTACTCTTGAGGCTTAATTTGAATAGTTACGCTGCCATCACTCAAAGACATATAAAAGACATCTGAAATACGAATTTCACCGAGTTGCTTTTTAATCCATTTCTCGCTGATATTTGCCTTTATGATATTCTCTCTCAGCAACATACCATCAGCAATCAGCGTGCGCGGCAAATGCGTTTGTCTTGGTGTCATCCCCAAATCCGAAGGAGTGAGCGGGCGCTTGTTTTCCTTTGGAATTATACTTATCTGTCCGTTTGTCTCAAGCACTGCCGTGTCTACGTCCTCGATAGAGCTGTAGCCGCATATTCTAATCTGCTCGAGCAAATCATCGAGATTAATGCGCATCCGTGCCATTTCCCGCCTGAGCATTTTTCCGTGCCGCACAATTACACGTGGGTTACCTGTCACGATTCTGCGAATTTTGTCGTTTTTCAATACGCTGGTCGATACAATGTACTCAAGTACAACAAGCGTGAAAATCGGCACAATTCCGTCTATAAGAGGTGCATCCGGCGATTCCATCGGAACTGTCGCGAGATCTGAAATCATTATTGATATAACAAATTCAGAGGGCTGCAGCTCGCCAAGCTGCCGCTTCCCCATCATTCTGAGAGCAATAACCACACAAACATATAATACAGCGGTTTTCAACATGAGCTGTGGCATGTGCAATTCCTCCTTCCTACCAATAACTATTCCCTGAATTTGCGAAAAAAATAGAAAAAAGATATTGACATATACGCAAGAACCGAGTATAATACTAAAGTATCAAAAAATCTGGGTGTAGCGCAGTTTGGTAGCGTGCTTGAATGGGGTTCAAGAGGCCGGGAGTTCGAGTCTCCCCACTCAGACCAAAAAGGAACAGCGCAGAAATGGTATTCTTCTGCGCTGTTCCTTTTTGGTGACTTAAATGATTCTTGACCCATTTATCCAGTAAAATTCTACTCACTCTCAAAAATTCTTCAACAAAAATTAACCACGCACTTGTCTGGGGTGTGCTTATATTATTGGCGGCGCTCCTCATTATTGCATCGCTCTACAGCGCGAAAGATTCGCTTTATTAAAATGCTCTGCAGTTTTACGAAAAAAATTTTACACAAAACGAAACTTTATACTTGCAATATCCTTTATTGTATGTTATACTACGATTTGCGTTTGGGGGTATAGCTCAGCTGGGAGAGCGCTTGAATGGCATTCAAGAGGTCAGCGGT
>JAUNBL010000037.1 GCA_030527235.1 Clostridia bacterium
GAATTTTGATTTTCTATTTTTTTATGGTTCACATGTATTATACCAATACATTTTTCACAAAAAAATTCAAAAGTTGCAAAAGCCGCGCGTATGCATTCGATTCTTTATACGCGCGGCTTTTTTTCTCTGCCTAAAACACGCCGAGGATTTCTGCGCCCTCTGCGGTAAACGCTATGAATTCATCCGTTTCGGCATGCATGAGATACGATTTGCCGCCCTCGTATATCTTTTTATCACGCGTAAAGACCCATCTGCCTTTGGGAAGATAGACCTCCTTTTCCGTTTGCCCTTGCTGAGTTATCGGCGCGAACAGGATATCACTTCCAAACATGTACTGACCGCCGAGGCTATAGCATACTTCTTCATCGGGGAAATCAAAGAACATCGGGCGTATAACCGGACACCCTATTTCCGATGCAATCCTCATGTGCTTGAGTACATACGGACGCAGTGCGCAGCGCAGCGAAATAAGTTTTTTCAATGTTGCGGCCGCCTCATCTCCAAAACTCCAAATCTCATTATCGCCACCGGTAGGTTCGATGATATCACGGCTTTCCTTTGTCTTCGCACGAACGCCGTGCAGCCTGGTAATCGGACAGAACACACCGTATTGAAACCAGCGTATTATAAGCTCGCGAAAATAGTCAGTACGAGTATCTCCGCCATAAAAGCCGCCAATGTCCGTTGTCCACCAAGGAATAGAACACATCGCCATATTGAGAGAGCTTTTTACCTGGTCTGACAGACTTTCAAACGTGGACGGAATATCGCCCGACCAAACGAGTGCGCCAAACTTTTGGCTGCCCAAATAAGCGCAGCGAGTCAACGTTACGATATCCTCCCTGCCTATGCTTTTCATTCCGTCGTAAACCATTTTTGCATAGTAATACGGGTACAGCAGTCCCACTTCATCTCCCGCGCCGAGGTGAAAAAGCAAATTATCAAACTGGACAGGGTGAAACTCCGGCTCCGCCTCATCGAGCCAAAACCCGTCTACGCCGTAGTCTATGTAGTTTTCTTTAAGCTTATTCCATACAAAATCACGCGTGCGGGCGTTAGTGACATCTATCAAGGATTGTGGCCCGTAGAACGGAAAAACGTGATTTATACCTCTTGCTGTACGCACAAGCATATTCTCCTCATCCATGGTGCGGTAATTCTCGCTGTTTTCGTTTATCGTGGGCCAGACTGACACCATAAGCTTAATGCCCATCGAATGCAGTTCGTCCGCCATGGCCCGCACATCCGGCCAATACTTGGAATCAAACTTATAATCTCCCTGCTCGGTCCAGTGAAAATAATCGGCAACAATTACCGAGAGTTCAATTCCCTCTTCCTTGTACCTTCTCGCTACACTCAAAAGCTCCTCTTGCGTTTCATAACGCAATCGGCTTTGCCAAAATCCCGCCGCCCATTCGGGAAGCATGGGCGCATGTCCTGTTAAATCGGCAAGACGGGACAAAACTGTGCGCGCCGTTCCGCCTATAACAACAAAATCCATCTGCCGCATTGCATCGCTCTGCCAGCGGGTATGGTTATAAGCCAAACTGCACTGCCCGGTAGATGCGCTGTTCCATAAAAAGCCGTACCCCAGCGAGGAAAATACAAACGGTATGGCACATTTTGCATTAACATTACGCAAATCTATCGTACAACCCTTTAAGTCAAATCTGCCGGTTGCCTCGTGACCCAAGCCGTAAAAATGCTCGTCTTCATGCGCGCAAAATGTAATCTGCGCGCTCCACAGATTTCCGGAGCGATGCTTAAAACAGCGATAGCCTGAATCAAACGCCAGCGTTGGTTTTTCTTCTATTATAGTTTTGCCGTCGTAGCAAAATACCAGCTTGCCGCTGTCGTATATCTTTGCGCTCAGCTTCCCGCACGTCAGTACGGAGACTCCCTGTTCTTTATAGGTGCGCGCCGCGGCGCTTTTTTGCTCAAGGGTCAAATTCTCATCCGATATTTGACCCTGCGGCGATATACGCACCCTGATGCACTCCTCTCCGCAAGGTGTAATGCATATTGTCTCGCCTTTGCGCGTAAAGATAATTTCCGATTCTTTCAAATATGCTTTTCCCATTTTCCGTCACTCCTTTTTAATTATGATAACTCATTTTATCTCCGATTACTACCCCCTTTACAAAAAAATCTCCGCCGAGGCGCAAATTATTGCACAACAAACAGGCATACCGCCTTAAACGATATGCCTGTTCGCTGCACTCCGCATGTCAGGCCGCCTTACTGTATATTGTTTCATCAACAGCAGCACGAGGGAGCGCGTTCTTTGTTTGTTAAGTTTTACAAATCGTCAACGTCCTGCGTTGGCTTTTCGCCTTTCTGCGCGGTTTTGCCTGTCCAGCTGCCGTTGGGGTCGGATTTTATAGAGTCTCTATCAACAAAAGACTCCGCAACCTCCATGGCTCTTTCCTGGGCTTTTGAGGACTTCTTGGATTTCTTATTTTCCTTGTTTTCTTTCATAACGCAAATACGCCTCCTTTTCGAGAGCAGTATTTCCCGAAAGCAGATGTTATATACCGATATTTTTTCGCCACTGGGACGGCGACATTCCGTAAAAATTTTTGAAAGCGTTTGAAAAATTCATTTGGTTTTCAAAGCCTGTTTCACGAGCCACCGCTCCTACGCTCATTTTTGTCTCTCTTAAAAGCGCAGCAGCATAATGCATTTTCAGACGCACCATATACCGTTTTGGCGCTATCCCCTCTTTAGCAGCAAAAAGACGTGAAAGGTAGCTCCTGTCCACCCCGACGTACTTTGCCACGTCCTCCACAGTAGGATGACGCATCAAATTTGTCTGCATATATTCTTTTGCCTTTTGAGTTATCGAGCGCGAATCCGCCGCGGATGCAACGCACATAAGCCCGAGAAAACGCCACAGCCGCGCCGTCAGCTCAAAAACCGGCAATTCGCCGCTCTCGGTCAGCTCCAGTATCGCATCACGCGCTTTATACGGAGGCTCATCGTTAAAAATCGGCGTTTTTGCCCCAAGCTTGCTCATTTCAAGAAAGAGCTGCGTCTTGCCCCCGCAAAACTCAACCCATGCATATTCCCACGGCTCCTCAACGTCTGACGAGTAGACCGTGGTAATATCCGGCGGAATCAAAAACGCCTGCCCAGTATGCAGAAAATACGTCTTTCCCTGCATCATAAACATGCCCTTGCCGCGCAACACATAGTGTATCAGATAGTTTTTACGCACAAAGTTCGCCACAGTGTAATTTTTACGGCAGTCCTCCCTCCCGTACTGCACCACGTTGAAGTCTATGTTAGATTGTATCCTATTTATATACGTCCGCCGCACATCGCTCACCTCTCACATATAGAATATCACATTTTAATATATGTTGTCAACAAATCCACATTGAAAGCGCTTTGTATGTTTTATATAATGAAATTAGACAAATAGACTTCAGTGAATGTGCGGTGATGAATATGAACACTGTTTGCGAGCGCTACATGCGCGACAATCCCCCGCGCGGCGTTGTATGCCGGATATATCAAAAGAGCGCGGTTCATCGCGTGAGCGACTACCGCTATCGCGCCGATTTCAACGAAATCTTTCCGGATTCCGCGATAGGTGATTTTGTATGGCTTTTTACGTCCTACAAGTCGCCCTGCAACGGCGCTCTCACTATGGCGGTAAACTGTTTTGGTCCTATGAATATCCTTGTGAACGGCGTTTCAGTTTTTGTATCTGATATTTTTTGCGAGAGAAATCCCGATACGCCAAACGTTGTACACGCAAAGATACACGAAGGTATAAACGACATCTCTATTCGATTTGAAAAGACTGCGGCGGGCTTCGGCGGAATTTTCGGCACACATATAGGAAAATGGAATTACATATTTCTAAACCCCCTCGATACTACCCGCGAAGGCGTTTTATGGGGCAATCTCAACGAGACCGGCGGCGAGCTGCATCCACGGCTTTACTATCCCTCGCCAAAACCGCTTCCAAGCCGTCTGCCGGTAGACGAGCAGTTTTGGCAAACGGGCTTTCCTGACACATTTTGGCGTCCGTATTACGACGAGGGTCTTTTCGGGCAGTGGAACTATCCGTTAGGCGTTACTCTGCGCGGACTTATGAGGTTTGCGATTTTGCACGCCAGCGCGGACATTGCTCTTTATGTGCGCGCGCATTTGCAAATGTGCATTGACACCTTTGAGTATGCGCTCTTCGACAAGGCGCACTACGGCGGAGCGGCAAGCATACACAATCTGCTTGCCGGCATAGACAGCCTTGACGACTGCGGCTCGATGGGCGCTACGCTTCTTGAGGCAAAACGTACGCTTTCTCTTCAAGGCACAGAGCGCATAAGCGACTACGTATGCGATTATATAATGAACCGCCAGGCTCGGCGAAGCGACGGCGCGTTCTGGCGTAAGGAACAAATGCATTCGTTCCAAAACGAAACGCTGTGGGCGGACGACTTGTATATGGCAACGTCGTTTTTACGGGAAAAGTTTATTGAGAGCGGCGAGAGAAAGTATCTTGAAGAATGTTTCAATCAATTCCTGCGTTATAAGGACTACTTGTATATTCCATCACAAAAGCTTTTTTCGCATGTTTACGATTTTCGGCGCGGCAAGGCTACACAGGTGCCATGGGGACGGGGTAACGGCTGGGCGCTCTATTCATTGTGCGATGTGCTTGCCGTGGCGCCCAATGCTCCGCATGAGCTTTTTGAGCTTTTTGAATCGCTCTGCGAGGGTGTTCTGGCGCTTCAAAGCGATGATGGAAGATGGCGCCAGGTGCTTTCCGATAGCGAGACATATCTTGAAACGAGCTGCAGCGCGATGTTTATATACGCCTTTCTAAAGGGCATCCGCCATTCGCTGCTTCCTAAAGACGGATATGCCTCCGCCGCGCTGAGAGCATGGAAGTCGCTTAAAGAGAACGCTTTGGATTGCGACGGCAATGTCCTCGGCGTTTGCACGGGTTCGGAGTTTTCGTTTTCAAAAAGCTACTACGCGTCACTCGGTACGAGAATAAACGACACGCACGGCGTGGGAATAGTTCTGGCTGCGGCGTGCGAGATTGAGAGGTATGAAAATGCTTAAGGAAATATCAAGGATAGACCTTAGCGCCGCGGGCGAAAACTGCCGCATGTGGCTCGGTGACATAAACGGCGACGGTGCGCTTGAAGTTGTCATGGTTCAGCCCGACAGCGGTATAGACGACCGCTATGTTCCGCACTCCGTTGTTGCGGCAACGGCGTTTGACGTATCGGGGAAGCTCCTTTGGCAGATAGGCCGTCCGGATGCGAACTCCTCGCCGTCCGGCTCAGATATTCCGGCTCAGATTTACGATATAAACGGCGATGGGAAGAACGAATTCATATGCGTAAAAAACCAAAAGCTTTGCATTTTTGAAGGCGCAAGCGGGAAGCTGCTTGAAGAACACGCTCTCCCTGACGAACACGCCCATGACTGCATTATTATCGCCGATTTTGACGGCAACGGACACGGAAGCATTGTGCTTAAAAACCGCTACGACAAGCTTTGGATTTTAAATCGCGACTACAGTGTGCGAGCCATGTTCCACGGCAATATCGGGCATTTCCCGTGGCCGTTTGACGTTAATGGCGACGGGCGCGAGGAGCTTATCGCCGGATACAACGTAATAGACGCGTCCGGAAACGTGCTTTGGAGCATAGACATGAACGATCATGCAGACTGTATCTCCATAGGCGACATAAACGACGACAAGAAGGCGGAAATCATTTTTGGAGGCGCTGATACTAGAGCCTACGACTGCACCGGCAACCTGCTTTGGGCCTATGACGGGACTGTGGAATCCCAAAACGCGGCGATAGGCCGCGTAAGAGAGGGGCGTACAATGCAGATTTGCGGACTGGACCGCATAAATAGAGGAAATCCGGGGCTTGACGGCGTATTTATATTATCGGAGACCGGCGAATGCCTCTACAAAGAGAAGCGTACCGTACCCGGCTGGAGCAGTATTGTCGGAACGATTCAAAATATAGATGATTCAAAGCTTGACCGCATATTGGCATATCGCAGAGGCGGACTCTGCGGAGGCGTATATGACGGGCAGATGCAGCTGCTGTTTGAGTTTCCGTTTGACGGGTACGTTGCCTGGGGCGATATTGTAAATTCCGGATTAAATCAACTTATTTTATATACAAACCGCGAAGCGCGCATTTTTTCCTACAGGGATGTTGACCTTACAAAGCGGGCAGCTCCCATAGTGCAAAGCAAACGTCTTTACAACACCACGAGATATCTCGGAATGGAGGTTGTGTGAATGAAAAAAACCGCCGCCGCGCTTTTAAGTTTTATATTGGTGCTGGGCACATTTTCCACCGCTTTTATGGCAGAGCCGCCTGAGGAGATTGCGGCAAGCGCGTTTTTCGGCTGGAACTTTACAACGCAAAGCTATATTGCCGATGCGAAGGCTGTTTCTTGGAATGACTACCGCGGAGCGTTTATAACATTTCCACTGCCGGAAGGGTTTAGCGTCGGCGATGATGAGGCTGTTTACGCACGATTTTACGATAATGAGATGACCTTTGACAACGGGCGCAAAAACACGCAGGCGCCTATTGTGTCTTTGCGTCTTACAAATCCCTCTCCGCTCGAAAATCTTACACATGCAAAAGCAATCTCACTGCGCGACGGCGCTGAAAGCGCGGCTGTTTTTGATACGCTGAACGCAGACGGGACAAACCCGTTTGACGTGACAGATTACATAAAAAACGGCGGGGGCTACGTCACATTCTACCTGACCTGCCGCAGTGAGGACAACGCTTTTCAAACTGAGGGGATAGTGAAATTTAACGCCCCGCATCTCACGCTCACATGCGTTCCCTTGACGCTCAAGCCGCAAGAAGAAATTAACCGCTCGCTTGTCGCAGTAGGCGTAGACGGAGGAGTTTTCCTGTCGTGGCGGGCAAATGAAAGCGATGGCGAGTACACTATTTTTCGTGACGGAGAAAAGATAGCGGCGACAAATCGCACTAATTACACCGACCCCTATGGCAGCGCGGAGAGCGTGTACACCGTAGAAGGATTTGATACAACGGTATGGCAGGACAAGTATCTTGAAATCAAGCTTGACGTACCTGAACCTGACAGCGTTACAGGCGCCACATACTCGCCCAACGATGCTTCTGTGGGAGATTTGGACGGAGACGGAGAATACGAAATAGTTTTGAAATGGGACCCTTCCGATTCTAAAGACTCTGCATCAAACGGGCGAACCGGCAAGGTGTTTATAGACGCTTACAAACTGGACGGTACAAAGATGTGGCGCATAGATATGGGACGCAATGTTCGCGCCGGAGCGCATGATACGCAGTTTCTCGTTTATGATTTTGACCAGGACGGCTGCGCAGAGATTGCCATGCGTACAGCTGACGGCACGACAGACAGCGCAGGCAATGTCATCGGTGATGCGAGTGCCGTTTGGACCGACAATGATTTGGGGAAAAACCTTGAAGGGCCCCTTTTTGTAAGCATATTTTCAGGCCGAAGCGGCAAAGTTTTGGCGACAGTGAATTACGACCCGCAGTCAGACGAGCCGAGTACCAGGATTTTTGGGGACAATTTTGGCAACCGCTCAGAAAGGTACCTGGCGTGCGTTGCGTATCTGGATGGGGAAAGACCGTCCATGGTTTTTGTCCGAGGCTATTACTCAGGGCGCTCAAACTATGGTCCCGGACGCACCGTTGTGGCCGCATATGATTTTGAAAACGGAGCGTTGACCAAAAGGTGGCGTTTTGACACAATGGACGAAGGCAACGAGCAATACATAGGTCAGGGCAACCATAACATAAGCGTTGCAGATGCGGACTCTGACGGATGCGATGAAATTTTTCTCGGCTCCCTCACGCTTGACAACGACGGCAGCGTCCTTTGGTGTTCTTTCCTCGGCCACGGTGACGCGCAGCACCTGGGCGATTTTGACCCGACACGGGAGGGGCTTGAATATTTCACGGTACACGAATCGGAGACCAGCGGCCAAAAGTACGGCTTTACCATACATGACGCAGCGACCGGCGAAGTTTTAATCTCACGCAGCGGGGGACAAGATACAGGGCGCGGAGTAATTGCCAATATCGGCAACTTTGGCGGCAGCTTTGTAGCCTGGGCATCGAGCGGAGCTGGGTATGTTAATTCGCTTAATGAGAACCTGGCTCTTACGTTTAGCCCAAAAAACTTCCGTATCTACTGGGACGGCGACCTCTATGATGAGCTTTTGGACGGCACTAATATATATAAGGTAATGCCTGACGGCGCCGCCTCCACTATTTTTAACGCGTATGACGAAGGCTGCGCTGCAAATAATTCAACTAAGTCCACACCATGTCTTTCGGCAGACATTTTGGGGGACTGGCGCGAAGAAGTGATTTGGCGCACACAGGATAACAGCGCGCTTAGGATATACACCACCACAATCCCGACGGAGCACACGCTGTCTCCGCTTATGACCGACCATGTGTACCGTATGGGCGTTGCGTGGCAAAATGTCGGCTATAACCAGCCGCCTCATCTTGGGTACTATGTGACCGAAGAACTCCCGACGCAGCTTGAGGCAAGTGATTTTTACGGCTGGAACTTTACCACGCAAAGCTTTATCGACGAGGCGAAGGCTGTATCGTGGGGAGATTGGCGCGGAGCCTTTATAACCTTTGAAATACCCGAAGATTTTTTTGTCGCAGAGTCGGAAGTCGTGAGCGCGGTTTTCAGCGATAGCGCAATGACCTTTGACAACGGCCGCCAATGGGGACAGGCGCCAATCGTCACACTTTTTGCGCTTTCTCCCAATTCGCTCAGCGAAATGGATAACGCTGCTGCCGCTGCGCTTAGAAATTCCGGACGCAATGCGGCAACGCTTGACACCTTAAACGCAACTGCAACTGATAGCTTTGATGTGACTGAGTATTTAACGAACAACGAACAGTATATAACGTTTTATCTTTCAAGCCGCAGCGAAGATAACGCATTTGAGAGCGAGGGCATTGTGAAATTTAACGCACCGCGCCTGACGCTTACAAAAAGCTCGGCCGCGCCTTGCGTGTCTGTGACGGCATCTCTTTCAGGCAGCTTGTCCCAGAATACGTTTGCATATACCGTCAGCATACAAAATACAGCCTTTGAGAAAACGCGCCTCAGCATAATAGAAGCGCTCTATTCGGACAACACCCTTGTGGGAATAACGCGCCGTGCAGTAGGTGTGCAATCACGCTCTAATATTTCAAAAACGTATGCAGCACAGCTTCCAAACGGGGCGTCTGCACGTGTGTTCATGTGGTCCGGCGCCATGGCGCCGCTTTGTGAAACACTGTATTCAAATTAGAAATGGAGGGTAACATATGAAACAATTATTGGTTTTGCTTATAGCTCTTTTGATTCCTGCCGCCGCAACTGCGCAGGAATCGCTTGACCGTGGTCTTATCGCCATAAAAACCGAAAGCGGAGTTTTTATTTCGTGGCGGCATTTTGACGGAGAGGGCGAGTACACGCTCATGCGTGATGGCGTCGAGCTGATAAAGACCTCGCTTACCAACTACACCGACCACGACGGCACTCTTGAGAGCCTCTATTCGATAGACGGATTTACGGCTCCGGTCTGGGCGGAAAATTATCTTGAAATAAAGCTCGACACACCAGCCCCCGACTCTCTGACCGGGGCTGTGTATTCGCCCAACGATGCCTCTGCCGCTGACCTTGACGGCGATGGTGAATATGAAATCATCTTAAAGTGGGATCCATCGGATTCCAAAGACGCTTCTGCGAACGGGCGCACGGGCATTGTCTACATTGACGCGTATAAATTAAACGGCACAAAGCTCTGGCGCATAAACATGGGACCTAATGTAAGGGCTGGTGCGCACGATACACAGTTTCTGGCGTATGATTTCGACCAAGACGGGTGCGCAGAAGTCGCCATGCGTACTGCCGACGGAACTATTGACGGTCAGGGCAGCGTTATCGGCGATGCTAACGCGCTTTGGACAGACAACAGCTTAGGCAAAAACCTGGAAGGCCCGCTCTTTGTCAGCGTGTTTGACGGCAAAAGCGGCAAAGTTATTGCGAGTGAGAAGTATGACCCTCAATCCACGGAGCCGAGTACGCTCATTTTCGGCGACAATTACGGCAACCGCTCCGAGAGATACCTCGCGTGCGTTGCGTATTTGGACGGCAAAAAACCGTCGCTCGTTTTTGTGCGCGGTTACTACGGAGGCCGTTCCGGAGCGGGACCGGGGCGTACAGTTGTTGCGGCATATGATTTTGAGGATGGCGTTTTGAGCAAAAAGTGGCGTTTTGACACGATGGACGCAGGCAATGAGCAATACATCGGACAAGGAAATCACAATATAAGCGTGGGAGATGTGGACTCTGACGGATTTGACGAAATTCTGCTCGGAGCGCTCACGATTGACCATGACGGCAGCGTGTTGTGGTGTACCCATTTGGGACACGGCGACGCGCAGCATTTGGGTGATTTCGACCCAACCAGAGAGGGGCTTGAATATTTTGTTGTACACGAAAGCGCCTCCGTCGGTCAGAACTACGGGTTCAGCATACACGACGCGGCGACAGGAGAACGTCTTTTGTACCGTGAGGCGGGGCGTGACACGGGGCGCGGACTAATCGCCAATGTGGGGGATTTTGGCGGCAGCTATGTTGCCTGGGCCGGCTCCGGCTGCGGACACATGAACTCGCTTGGCGACACCGTGCTGCTCAATTTTAATTCTATGAACTTTCGCGTGTACTGGGACGGCGACTTCTATGATGAGCTTTTAGACGGTACGAGCGTAATGAAAGTTCTTGAACCCGACGGCGCCACTCAGGTTCTGCTTGACGCGTTCTCCGACGGCTGTGATTCTAACAACGGCTCCAAATCTACTCCCTGCCTTTCGGCGGATATTCTGGGAGATTGGCGCGAAGAAATCATATGGCGTACACAGGACAACAGCGCTATTAGAATTTATTCGACCGTCATACCCACCCGACATACGCTGACAACGCTTATGCACGACCATATTTACCGCATGGGCATCGTGTGGCAGAACGTGGAATACAATCAACCGCCTCACCTTGGATACTATCTGACGGAGAGCAAAAAAATGACGTTTACCGTAGGTTCGCCTGTTGCAAAAATCGGTGAAATGAGTTATACTCTTGATACGCCCGCCTTGATACATAACGACCTGACATATATTCCGCTGCGTTTTGTGACGGAAGGCTTCGGAGGAAGCGTCACATGGGATGACGAGACAAAGAGCGCAAAAATATTTTGCCGAGGCAAGGAGGTCATATACACTTCCGGTGAGAACGCGTTTATAGAAAACTCACGGCTTCTTATTCCCTTGCGAGACTTTGCTGAGACGCTCGGAATGAGCGTCTCATGGGATAACCCAAATATCTACATTGAATGAGAGGGATACTCAATGAAACGCTTCTTAGCGCTTATGACGGTCATGTCCGTTTTAACATTACTCTGCCATCAAAGCGCAGTGAAAGGTGAGGATACTAAAGTGCGCATTTTTATAGCAGGTGATTCTACCGCCCAGAGCTATGGCGAAAGGTTCGCTCCGCAGGGAGGCTGGGGACAGTATTTGCAGTTGTTTTTCACCTCTGATGTCGAGGTTGTAAACCGCGCCATTGCGGGGCGAAGCCTTAAAAGCTTTTTTAACGACGGACGCTTTGGCTCCATTCTTGAGGAAGCGGCAGCAGGTGACTATATAATCATTCAATTCGGCCACAATGACGGCGCTTGGGACAAGCCTGAACGCTACGCCACGGAGAGTGAGTTTGAGTACCTTCTGCGAGACGAATATATTGCCGCTGCAAAGGCGCGTAATTTGAATGTGCTTCTTGCCACGCAGACTACCTCACGATGGTTTAACGAAGATACCGGCGTTATCGGCGACACGTCAAACGTATACACCAATATTATCCGCGCCGTTGCGGCAGAACTTGCTCTGCCGCTGCTCGAAGTCAATACCGCCACGCGCGAAATCGCAAACGCGCTTGGTGTTGAGGATTCAAAAAAGGCGTACCTCTGGGTAGACGGGGTATCGAGCGACAATACCCATTTTTCGCGCTACGGAGCCATGCTCGTAGCGGACGCCGTAGCAAATGAGATTAAGCAAAACGTACCTGCGCTTAATGATAAACTTATAAACGGATACCGCATTACAAAGACTCTTTCCCCCGGCATTGCCGCAGAGTTTGATGTTTCGCATCTGTCCCGCGGCTTTGAGCGCTTTGCCGTAAGCGTTTCCGGCTGCGGTATGCTGCGAATAAACGGCGAGGTCTATATAATCGAAGGGTGCGATGACAAGCGAGTTACCGCTATCGTGGAAGCAGTTGACGAGAAGGTAATTGTCACTTCGGCCAATGCTGTAACGGCAGAACTTTCACCGCTATGGAGCGCAGAGGCGCAAAACGGGTTTGACACCGCTTCATCTCCTCTTACACTGTACATGCCGGATGATACATATGACTTTACTTTTGTAAAGCAGGACACTGAGCGCGGCAGCATATCAATAAACTCACAACAAGTTGGCTCAAACGTGGATATGTACGGCACAACCTCCATCCCTTCGCCGGCGGTACACAAATTCCCCGAATTCAAGATAACCGGCCGCAGAGCTGATATTCGAATCGGCGGTCGCACTACCCGCATTCACTCCGCAAGCGCGTATCTAACGCCGCGTGTTTTCACCCGTACGCGCAAAATTTATGTCGCCGGTGATTCCACACTTTGCAGTTACTACCCTGAGTATCCGGACACGGAGGACATTCTCCCCGGTACAAGACAAACGGGATGGGCGCAGTTCTTAGAGCGTTTTGTCACAACCGACGCACAGGTTGTAAACCTTGCCTCAAGCGGAGACTGGGCGCGCAACTGGCGCGACGTTGTTTTTGCTACAATTGAGAACAACGCGCACCCGGGCGACTATTTCATTATCCAGTTCGGGATTAACGACCGCAATCGGGATGACAAGCAAATTATAACTATGACATCCGCGCTTGAGGACATGATAAACCGCGCAAAGGCAATCGGTGTAGTGCCGATAATCATAAAACCACAAGCTTCGGTGGGGTATTCATGGGGCAATGCCGGTGACTTTGAGCGTCCCAACGGCAATAACGGCGGCTTTTTTACAGCTGTAAGCGATTGTGCGCAGAAGAATGACGTCGCATTTATTGACCTCTACGATTTGTCGGCAGAGCATTTTGCCCGTGTCGGCAGGGAGTTCGTTTCGCAAAATTATCACCTGTGGGACTATGAGAACAACACCATGCGCGACAAATTGCATCTTTCCTATTTGGGCGCACAGACTCTCTGCACATTTGTCTGCGAGGACATTGTCCGCCAAAAATCCGATGACGAGCGCTTATCAAGCTTTCCTCTCAACGATGAATGCGAAATGCGCAAGATACTGTACACCAAGGATTCTCTGCGCCTTTGGAGTGATGCGGGCGGCGTAGTCAGGCTTGATAACTTTTCAGACACAAAAAAGAACGTCACCCTCATACTTTGCACTTACGAGGGCGCCGCTCTCCAGTTCTGCGAAACGCGCACCATTACGCTGTCGCCTTATTCAACAATATATGTAAATCAATCCTCCTGTATGGTTATGCTCTGATTTATCGCGAATTCACCTTCCGTGGGATTTATCTCAACTTCAACGCCCATCTTTTTGAAGTATTCTATATTACACTTTTTCTGCCCCACCGCCTTGGAAATAAAGCGGCGCGGGCAGTTTATTTTTATGTACCCGTCTCGTTTCAGAGCTTTCTCCATCGCGCGCCGGCAAAGACGCGAGTAAACGAGCTCCCCGAAAGCATCGTGGTACGGTCCCGCGACAAGATTTTCTTTCAGTGACGCTCCGCCCAAAAGTCCTATTCTCAGCACCCTTACTCCGCCGTTGTGAAACATCTCCAAAAGCTTTGCCGAAAGCTCCACGGCCTCCTCCACACTCTGAGGCTTATATTCACCGCGTTCGTAGCGGCGGCAAAGCTCAGTTTTGCGCACGACAAGCGTCGGGTATATCCGCGTCTCGCTCGCACCTAAGGCGATAAACTCTCTTGCCGTATATACCGCCTTTTCGTCATTGTCAAGAGGCAGATTTAGCATCATTTGTAGTCCGAGCGTCAAGCCCGCTTCGCGCACACTATGCGCCGCTCGTCTCACGGTGTTTGCGTCATGCCCGCGTCCGGACGCTGCAAGCACCTCATCGCACATGGACTGCGCGCCTATCTCTACATTGGTGACACCGTAAAAATTGAGCCGCTCTATCACGGCCGCATCTATGTAATCCGGACGTGTGGAGAGCCTGATTCCGCAAATATCGCCTCTGTCAAGGTATCCTTTTGCCAGAGCAAGCAGCTCGCACTGCCGTGTTTCCTCTATACCCGTAAAGCTGCCGCCAAAAAAGGCGACCATAGTGCGGCCGCCGTGAATTGTCCTCAAATGTTCTTCTATAACGGCGCGAGCCCTCGATGCTGTCATATCACCGGCCGAACCTGTTATCGAGCGCTGATTGCAAAACGCGCACACATGGTCGCAGCCCAGATGCGGTACAAAGACGGGGATGTTATGCGTCCTCATTTTCAAGAGCCTCCTTCGCCGCCATTTGCTCGGACGCCTTCTTGCTCTTTCCGCGTCCCTCGCCTAGTACCTTTTTACCAAGCAGCACACGTGTGGTAAATTCCCGCGCGTGCGGCGGGCCTTCCTCTGAAACAAGCAAATAAACAAGCTCGGCATTCGGATTGCACTGCATCTTCTCCTGCAATGCCGTCTTATAATCATGAGTCCCCTGCCCTGCGGCTGCTTCGATAATAATCTTTGGGAAAAAGCGTTCTATAAACGCAATCGCCGCCTCGACGCCGCCGTCAAGATACACGGCTGCGAGAACAGCCTCCACAACGTCCGCAAGTATTGATGTCCGCATACGTCCTCCGGTTTGCTCCTCACCGCGCCCTATACGAATATATTCACCCAGGCAAAGCTCCTTTGCCAGCGCCGCCAGAGTTTCCTCACAAACAACCTTTGCCCTGAGCCGCGTCATTTTGCCCTCGGAAAGGTCCGGATAATTCATATACAAAAAGCGGCTGATTCCCAGTTGCAGCACCGAATCTCCAAGAAACTCCTGCCGTTCGTAGCTTTCAGTGTTGCGCTCGTTAGCATACGATGTGTGCGTAAGCGCGGTCAAAAGCAGCTTATCATCCCTAAACTTGTAGCCGATAGCCGCCTCAAGAGCTTTATGACTCATTTTATCATCTCAATCTTTGTCACAACATCTCCGACGGTGATTATATCTTCAACATCCTCGTTGTCAATCTCAATCTCATATTCTTCCTCGATTGAAGATATTATATTGGCAATATCTACACTGTCCGCACAAAGGTCCGTCACAAAATCTGTATCAGGCGAAATATCAGCCTCATCAATCTTGAGCCTTGCTCCCATGCAATCTACTATAATGTCCTTGACGGTATTAAATACCATACCAAAATCTCCTCTCATTTTTTATACTTTAATATTTGACAATAAGATTATAATAGCTCTTTCCCTGTATGTCAATGGAAAAACATCAGGTTTATATAATCAAAAAAACTTTTAACTTATGTAAACCAAACGTCGAAAAAAAGTTTTTCTTATCCTTTACAAAACTGTTTCAATTCACATCTGTAATCGTGGAAAATGCGGTTATGCACCAACTTATCCACATTATCCACCGCTTTTTCACACCTGAAACTTAAAACCTGTGGATAACTTTGGTTCCCTGTTTTTCGCATTTTGAATGGTTTACAAAAGTTTTTTCATATTATTTTCATTTCCTATATTTTTCGTAATTTTCAAATTAAAATTCTGCTTTTCCGCACAAAATACTTGAGCGTATTTATGTGGCAGCGGGCGGCAACACAATGTCATCTAAATCGCTATCGCCTTTTCAATCACGGCTCTGGCCTCGTCTGTCGGCATATCATTTTCGGCGGGAATGTGTACGAAAGTACACCTTAGCTCCGGAAAATCCCGTAGCATTGCATATAGGAGAGCATTGCATACAAAAGTACCGGCATGATAGCTGACATCCAGCGCAAGTTGCAGCGTCGAAAAATACGCCGCCGCGCCATGTGCATCCAAAAAGGCATCACGCAGTAAAACACCGTCGTTGTCCGCAACAGAGCTGTCGGCAACATTAATCGCAACTCTCTCTTGCATTATTTTAAGCCTTCCGCGCGCTTGACCAAGACAAATAAGTGCATCTGGTGCGGCTTCTCGGACGGCTTGCGCGCAAAGCTTGGGCGCGCGCAAATACGACACCGGCAAAATCAGCTTATTTTGGTTTGTGAGCGTTTTCAGAAGTTCCAGCGAGGAATTTGTGCGCTCACCACCGAAAGGTTCAAACGCTGTAATTAAAACATTCAGTCCAATCACCTCTTGGTTATAGTACACCGCACTGCCGTGTTTGTCAAGTTTTTCACAATTCCAATCATCGTAACCGCACTGACGCGCTCATTTTTTCGCGCATAATCAACACTTGCATTCACATAATAACTCTGTTAGAATATACACAGCCGATACTTAAAGCTTGCTATACGAGGAGGTATTGTGATGAGCGATCAGATTAAGAAAGTGGCCATGCGACTGGCGGATTTGCGTGAAATTGAAGGACTTACCACAGAGCAGATGTCCGAAAAATTCAATGTATCAAAAGAAACCTACGAAAGCTATGAGTCCGGAGAAGTAGACATTCCGGTGAGCTTTTTATATGCAGTTGCCGGTACGCTCAAGGTGGAACTGGCGGATTTGCTTTCAGGAGACGCACCGCGGCTAAAAATATATCAATACGTAAAAAACGGAAAGGGCTTTAAGGTGGAGCGCAGCAAGCAGTACGACTATCTTCATCTTGCATATAACTTTGCACACAAGAAAGCTGAGCCGTTTCTTGTAACCGTATCGGCCGCCAAGGAAAACGAGCCGATAAGTACCAATTCGCATCCGGGACAGGAATTTGATTACTGTCTTTCCGGTAAAATTCTTATAAATATAAACAACACCGACATAACTCTGGAGGAAGGCGACAGTATTTTTTACGATTCCTCATACCCGCACGGGATGAAAGCGCTCGGTGGAAAAGACGCAAAGTTTTTGGCAATTATATTTTAATTGAGGTGAAGTACGATGTCTCTTGTGGAAAAGTACGCAAAATGTGACTTTGACAGCTATGAAGAATTTTACAAAAATTTCAAGTTAAATATTCCCGAAAAGTTCAACTTCGCGGTAGATATTGTGGACGAGTGGGCTCGCATTGAACCTGAAAAAATTGCGCTTATATGGTGCAATGATAAAGGCGAGGAACGCAAGGCCACGTTTTGCGATATACGAGACGAATCCATGCGCGCGGCGAACTATTTCAAATCGCTGGGTTATAAAAAGGGCGAACGGGTGATGGTTGTTCTAAAGCGCCATTACGAATTCTGGCCGATAATTGTTGCCCTTCATCGCATAGGCATGGTTGCCATTCCGGCAACGCATCTTCTTACAGAGAAGGATTTTGTGTACCGCTTTGAATGCGCCTCCGTATCCCACATCATCGTGTCCGGAGAAGGCAATATTGCCTCACGCGTAGACTCCGCAACGAAGCAGTACCACGGCATAAAAACCCGTGTATGCGTGCGTGAAGCGCACGGCGGTTGGAGTTTGTACGACGATGCAATACAACGCTTTGAGCCGCATTTTGCGCCGCCTGTGGGTGAAGACGAAGTTACGAAAAGTGATATTTCACTTCTTTACTTTACCTCCGGTACAACAGGTTATCCTAAAATGGTGTGCCACGACTTTGCGTACCCGCTCTCACACATTGTAACCTCCAAGTTCTGGCAATGTGTCCGTGAAAACACGCTTCACCTCACTGTTTCGGAAACAGGCTGGGCCAAGAGCGTTTGGGGCAAGCTTTACGGACAATGGATTTGCGGAGCCGGCGTTTTCGTATACGATTACTCCGACCATTTCACTCCGATAGACCTTATCCACAAAATTGAGAAATACCGCGTTACAACATTCTGTGCCCCGCCTACTATATACCGATTTCTCATTAAAGAAGATTTAGCGCGCTTTGATTTGTCCTCACTCAAATACTGCGCCATTGCCGGCGAGCCGCTAAATCCCGAAATTTACAATAAGTTTCTGGAAATAACCGGGTTGAAGCTTCACGAGGGTTTCGGACAGACTGAGAGCGTCGTCTCTTTGGCAAACTGGCCGTGGATTGAACCTCGCCCCGGTTCAATGGGGAAGCCAGCGCCTTACTACGACGTGGTTCTTATGCGCGATGACGGCGAGGAATGCGAGCCTGGCGAAACCGGGCAGCTCTGCTATCGTTTGAAAGACGAACAGCACGGTCTTTTCTGCGGTTATTTCAATAATCCCGAATTAAATTCTCTGGTCATTCACGACGGATATTACTGGACAGGTGACCTTGCGTGGTGTGACGAGGATGGATATTATTGGTACGTAGGACGTGCAGATGACATCATCAAGTCATCCGGCTACCGCATCGGACCATTTGAGGTTGAAAGCGCGCTCATGGAACACCCTGCAGTTTTGGAAACGGCAATCACTGCCGTGCCGGACGAAATTCGCGGTCAGGTTGTCAAGGCAACCATCGTGCTTGCCAAGGGTTATACCGCCTCAGAAGAGCTGAAAAAAGAGCTGCAAAACCACGTTAAACAATCTACCGCTCCCTACAAGTATCCCCGTGTTGTTGAGTTCGTGGATGAGCTGCCCAAAACCATCAGCGGTAAAATTCGCCGTAAAAAAATTCGCGATGTGGACAGCGGTACGACATCGGACTATTGATTCTTTGCCCGCCTGAGAAAACCATGGCGGGCATTTTTGTATTTGACATTGGCACAACAGAGCGATATAATATAAATATCAAATTTTACGGAGGTTTAGAAATGAAAATAGCTCTTATTAACGAGAACAGCCAGGCCGCAAAAAATACGCTTATCGAAGACACTCTTAGAAGCGTTGTCGAGCCGCTTGGGCACACAGTCTTTAATTACGGAATGTACAGCGCGGATGATGCGTCACAGCTTACATACGTTCAAATCGGCATTCTTTCGGCAATCTTGCTTAACAGCGGCGCGGCGGACCTTATAATTACAGGCTGCGGCACGGGCGAGGGCGCCATGCTCGCGTGTAATTCTTTTCCCAACGTCCTCTGTGGGCATGTTGTTGACCCGACAGATGCATATCAATTTACGCAGGTTAATAACGGCAACGCTGTTGCCCTCCCGTTTGCCAAAGGCTGGGGCTGGGGCGCAGAGCTCAATCTGCGCTATGTATTTGAACAGCTTTTCGCAGAAGAGTGGGGCGGAGGCTATCCCAAGGAGCGCGCCGTGCCTGAGCAAAGAAACAAAGCGATACTGGACGAGGTAAAAAAAATCACGCACCAGGACATCATGTACATACTCAGAAACATTGACCAAAACCTTCTCAAAGGTGCAGTTTCGGGCGAGAAGTTTGCAGAACTCTTTTTCCCTAACTGCAAAAACGACGAAATTGCCAATTATATCAAAAGCATCCTATGAGAAATAATACATAAAAGAACAGCGCCCATGCAAGGGCGCTGTTCATAGTTCCGGCGACGACCGACTT
>JAUNBL010000074.1 GCA_030527235.1 Clostridia bacterium
CATTGGACGTTCAGCTTCTATTCTTTTTGGGTCATATCATTGTATCACATACAAATTTTCTAAAAATTTTTATAACGGTTCAAATTCTGCGCGCATAGTCAACGCTGTCTTCATGGTGATGGTGATTTTATCGCTGTACACATCTCCGTAAGCCCCGCTCCATTTAACAAAGCGGAATCCATCCCTGGGCTTTGCGCGAAGGAAAACAGCATCACCTACGCCATACATACGCACACAGTCGCCTCCGGTAAGCTGCTCTGTCGTATAAACACTGCCCATATCATCGTCCCAAATAACCCAGAGAGCGCCTGTTTGAACGGTTTTGCCGAATACTCTTTCCATATGTGAAAGATATATCTGAGGCCTGCTCTGCGCAAAGCTGCGCATCATTGCAATATTAGCGTCCCATTTAGACGTTGAGGGAATTTCTGCCGCCCGCTCCGCAAGACTCGTTGCCATTGCCGGATATCGCCAGCGCACAACATGTTCGTACATCTCGCCTTTAAGTTTGTTGTCCATATCGTTTATCACTTTTTCCATCTCAACAGGCGACAGAACACCCTGCATTAAATCCTCTATTCGCTGCTTGAAGTACGCCTTATATTTATCGCTCGTGAGCATGGCCTTTAGGAGGTTGCTTGACGGATTATTGCTGTTGATTGAGTTGTTGAGCGCGTCATAGGAAAATGAAGACTGCGCAGCCGTGGCGTCATATCGGCTGCCAAAGGTACAGTCGGCATCATAGAGCATCCAGCGCCATCGGCCGTCGTACACACTGTCATCTATGACGATTGGCGTTTCGGTACGCAAACGCCAGTACTTAATGTTTCCGTGCGGCCAGTCGGTATTAGCCATATATGACTGGACAATGAAATGTGTTGCTAAATCGTCCAAATCGACTCGTTCGCTTATGTAGCGGTAATGCTCCTCCAGGTTCATGTCATTTTGCTGTGCATATACAACTAATTCTTTGAAGTATTTAGAATCGCTCGAATGACCGTCTACCACACCGCCCGACGTCTCCAGTACGCAAAACATCTCTTTTGGCAGATGATAATTAGCCTCCAGCGCGTCTGCGTCCGCTGTTTCTTTCAAGGAGTATATGCCCCAATATTCGCCGTCTATAAAGACTATGCAGTGCTCATAGCTTTGCGAGGTAGCGCCCGCCGCTTTCATAAAAGTACCGCAGATATCGTCAAACCCCATATGGTTCGGACCTTGACCACCGTTTCGCATTAGAAGCTTACCGTAATTCTTCGCGGCAGTTTCAAGAAAAGTGTTTTCAATTTTCGCACTGCCGTATTTTGAACGCGGGTTAAGTCGAAGGGATTTTTGTGTGGAATGGCGACCGCCTCCGCCGTGCGTTTTCGCACCCACAATTTCGTTGAAAAGCACCTTTCCGTCTGTAGAGTACATTTCTGCATTTACAACACGTTCCCAAGAGTCCGATGTCTGCGCATAGTTAGGTGTACCGCTCGTACCCGGGACAAGAATTCCGCGCTCATCCGAGAACAAACCGGCTGGGTCGCTCGAAAGCGAAAGCACCGGCAGCGAATATCGCGCGCTGCCCAACGGGTCTACAAAATACGTTTTGGTGACGACGTTTCCGTTTGTGGATGCACGTATTACCATGCACTTATTTCCGTTCGCATAAGGCTGTAAATATCCGCGCGATTCACGCCTGTATTCTGAAAACTGCTGCTTAATTTCAAACGAAGGGTTTGACGGGATAAGCGCAAACACGTCTCCGAGCGCGGGCTTTGAAATTTTAATCGGTGCAGTGTAGAGCATGGTCGCTGCGGTATTGTTCACAGCATCAGGCACGCTGCCGTCGGTTGTATAATAAATTGCGCTGTTTGTATCTGAAGTAAGCGTCAGAAAAAAGTCCGACGTATAAAATCCGCCTTCGTGTGAAAACTTTGGCGCGTCCTTCACTGTTTCAGAGGCAACCCATTCGCCTCTCTTCTGTCCAGAAGGGGAGGAGAGAATTACGGATTCGCCTCCGCTGATTTTGAAGTTCGTATGCAGCTCGCCCGTAACGTGGTTCTTCCCCGATGCGAATACAGTTACGCTCGCGCCGGCAAGCAGTTTTACATCGGGAAACTGCCAAAGTCGCAGGTTTTCCGCACTGTCTGTCAGATACCACCCCGCAAGCGATGCATCAGCTCCATTATTTGTAATTACTATATAATCCTCAGCATCGGAATCTCTGTCAAGCATTGTACTTTCCGATGAGCATACATATGTAATTCTGAATGCCGCGGATTCGTCGAACGCCACTTCGGAAACGGTATACTTTACGCATTCAATGCCGGAACGCGTCATTCCTTTTGTAGGTTCGGACGTAATAGTCCACTGCTGTCTGCCGTCTTTTTCTCTGGCATACGCGTATCCGTCCGGAAGGTATGGAAGTTTTACATAGTCCGCTACGGTTTCTCTGTCCGGCTTTATCAAAACAAGTTCCTCACCGGAAGATATCTTGAAATTCGAGCTTAATGCCTGACCTAAAACCGTTTTATTCTCACCGTTCGTTTCTATGATAAGCATGTCGCCATCGCCAAGCAGAACAGAAGGGAGACACCATAAATACGGCTCCGAAATGTCATCAGACAAAAAGTAGCCGCCCAAATTCACGTCGCTCGTAGCGTTATTATAAAGTTCTATCCAGTCTCCCGATGCACTGACCTCATTTATAACTACCGCAGCGCTTGTGCTAGAGGCGAGCATAAACAGTGCGGCAATAGTCAAAAACACTTTTTTCATGCTGCATTTCCTTTCTTGTACGACAAAAAGCGAGACAAAGCTCCTCTTCAGAAGCTTACTCTCGCTTGGCGTATGAACAAAAAATTACGCATTCATAGCCGCAAGCTTTGTTGCGAGCTGTGACTTTTTTCTCGCAGTCGTATTCTTATGGTATACGCCTTTAGCCGCAGCCTGGTCAATCTTTTTCACCGCGTTTGTAAACGCGCTTTCTGCCGCAGCCTTGTCTCCGCTCTCTACTGCTGCGTCAAACTTCTTGATTAACGTCTTAATCGTAGATTTAATCATCTTGTTGCGAAGTGTCTTTGTTTCAATAACAAGCACTCTCTTTTTTGCCGACTTGATATTAGGCAATGTGGTCACCTCCAAACCCGAAAGTAGATAAGCTGTTCACTAACAGCAGATGATAGTGTAACACAGTTTCTTTCAAATTGCAAGATGTTTTTTGAGAATTTTATCTTTTTACTCTGCGGTTGTCAATGATGTGACCCAAAAAAAGTTTGAGCGTTTGCGATAAAG
>JAUNBL010000038.1:0-15723 GCA_030527235.1 Clostridia bacterium
ACCAAATGGGATAGCCGATAAATATCGTATCATAATTATCAATGTTTTCAACAGTGCCGCTTATTGCCGGCCTTGATGAATCATCGTTCATTTCCCTATTCGCGCGGCAACCATCGTTACTGTAATTCAAGTCCGCGCTTGTGTACGGCTGTTCGGGTACTATTTCAAACAACTCAGCGCCTGTGGCTTGCCCTATCGTTTGCGCCAGCGACTTGGTGTTCCCCGTTGCGGAAAAATACACGACAATGGCGCGCGCTTGCGCAGCTTCAGCGATGTTTTCATTTTCAATCGCCTTGCTTACTGTCACCGTTTGCTCCTCCCCATTCCAAACCACGCCAAAACCAAACCACTCTGCAATAAAGCGTATCGGGAGCAGCGTTCTGTAGTTTAAGACAACCGGCGCCACATCCAAAGCCTTTGCTTCGCCGTTTAAGTAGGCCGTTTCAGAACCGATGGCAAGCAGAATTGTGTCATTGCCGTAAGACAGTGTCACTTCCTGGGTTTCTTCTTTCCAGCCGACCGTCCCGCCCATTTCTTCAACAATCGCACGCACCGGCAGCAGCGTTCTGTTGTTTCTCAAAATCGGCGCAGTGCCTCTTCCCGGGTCAATTTCTTTTTCTATGCCGTTTACCGTCATGATAGGATTGTCAATCTGCAATATGAGTTCCATAGCGTCCTGTGCACAGATTATGCTCGCGGAAAATATCATTATCGCAGCAAGCATAATTGAAATACGCCAAATATGCCTTTTCATTTTCATTGCTATCTTCTCCTTTTTACCAGCTGTGCTTCATTCTAACACTTTTTCAAGCCATGCTTTAATTTCCGATGTACTGCGTATGCGCTGTCCATCCAGCACCTTAGAATTCGGCTCCTCAGCTCTGATTGCACTCACAGACATTCCGATTCCACTGCCGCCCGATGTGCAAAAGGGGATAATTGTTTTGCCCGAAAAATCGTATGCGTCGAGCAACGTATTGATGATTTTTGGCATGGTCCCCCACCAAATCGGGTAACCGATGAAAATTGTTTCGTAATCCGAAAAGTTATCAATTTCTCCGCTTATTGCCGGCCTTGATGAATCATCGTTCATTTCCCTATTCGCGCGGCAATCGACGTTACTGTAGTTTAAGTCTGTACTCGTATATGGCTCCTGTGGTACAATTTCAAATATGTCCGCACCGCTCTGATTTTGTATCTCCTCTGCCGCGCTTTTTGTATTGCCGGTGCACGAGAAATAAGCGACTAAAATTTTCGGATGTTTTACCGTGCTTACAGGAACCGCTAAGGTTTCTCCAGTGCCTTCGACGTCTGAAATTTCCGAGTTGCCGCCTGAGCAACCGGTAACAGCAAGCAGCAATAACGCCGCAATTGTCATATGAAAGCTTTTTCTCATTTTTTCTTTTCTTTCCTTTCCTTTCTGGTTTTTTATTAATCTGCCGCTATTTGATTTTGAATGTGTACACAGCTCACAAACTGTGTTCTTTTATCTGCGTTTTATTATGCCAGAAAAATTCCGCCATGTCCAATACTTGTTTTGAATTGTCTGCTATACTCTAAACGCATAATGGTCAGCGTAGCACTTTAACTCACCTATAAACAACAGGCAACCGAAAGATTTCGATTGCCTGTAAAACTTATCCATTAGAATCTAACTTTAAGAAGGGTTCTTTTTGTATTGTTCGTCCCGCAGCTTTTTTAGTACAATATAAAATTCAACACCGTTAGGTCTATTTTCAAAACCGTATTCCCCTGCATGCATCAGGACAATGCTCCGGACGATTGAAAGGCCAAGCCCCGTGCCGCCATATGCGCGCGTGCGCGCCTTATCGAGTTTGTAAAAGCTTTCCCAAATATTGTCTCTCTCTTTTTCAGGAATTTGCTTGCCAGAATTATATACGCCTATTCTCACACCGTTCTCGCTCTCCGATGCCGTAATGCTTATTTCGCCCTCCGTGTGGTTTATTGCGTTAGTAAGGTAATTTGTGATTGCATGAGATATTTTCCACTCGTCAGCATCAACTAAAACGGGGTCAGGCGCATCAAAATGCGGTTCCACACCTTTTTTCTGCCAAAGGAAGCTACAGGTACGAATTACTTTATCAATAGTTTTCCGGATGTCGAAAGTCGTTATGTTTAAGTCTTGCGTACCATAATCAAGCTCCATAAAATCAAGGAACTGGCGGATGATTTTGTCCATCTTTGCCGTCTCGTCCAAAATTACTCCACAGTAAAACTCCCTGTCGGACTTTGAGGTTGCAACATTATCGCATAGTCCCTCGGCGTACCCGGAAATCAGCGCAATAGGTGTTTTTAATTCATGTGAAGCGTTTGCTATGAACTCCCTGCGCATTTGGTCGGTTTTATTAATGATTTCAATGTCTTTTTTAAGTTGCTCGTTTGTTTCTTTTAATTTAGCTATAGACACCTCAAGCTTACTGCTCATTTCGTTGATGCTCGCGCCGAGATGCCCAATTTCGTCTGTACGCCCACCCGCATACTTTCTCGAAAAATCAAGCTCGGACATTCGGCCCGCAATTTCAGAGAGTTCCGTTACAGGTTTTGTAATTGACTTTGCTGCGAGAGCAATGAACAAAACTCCAATAACAAGTGAGAACAAACCAATTATAACTAAAAGCCGGTTGCTTGTTCCCGATGCCTCGGCAATAGATGCGTACGGCACCCGGAGCATAAGGGAGTTTCCGTTGCTCAAGCTCCCTGTAAGATAGATAAATGTCGAAAGGAGGCGGCTGTCCTCTTCCAGACGTATTTCATAATTATCGCCTTCTTCAAGAATTCTGTCGTGTGGATTATTTGCAAAAAATTCGTTTCTGCGTCTGGAATCATCATCGCCTTGAAAATCCAGCTTCTTGGGGTCTTTCGGTTCGCTCGGCTCGCTGGGTTCGTTTGTCTGGTTGGATTCCCACGGTGGCTTGTCCCACTCTTGTCTAGGCATATTCATCGGCATAAATGACGATGAAGAGTATAGAACGATGTTCTCAGCGCTATAAATCACTGCCGTTATATTATCTGTCGAAGATATTTTTTCAAGCTCCAAAGAAATTTGAGAACTGTTCTCCTCGTACAGGCTGTTTAATTGTCTATATGTAGCAACAAGAGACTCCTTTTTATCATTTAGATAAATTTTATCGAGCAAAAGCGCGTTTGCCGCAAATATTGCGCCGAGAAGAATGATAATTATTGCCGAGAAAATCACCATGAGGCGGATTTTAAGCGAGCGTCTCATTTTGTCACCTCAAACTTATAACCTACACCACGGACAGTTTGAAGCAAATCACCCAAGGGACCCAATTTTTTACGCAGTTTTGTCACATGAGTATCTATAGTTCTCGCGTCGCCGTAATAATCATAATTCCAAACATTATCCAAAATTTTTTCTCGCGAGAGTGTGATGCCTTTATTTTCAATCATATAGAGCAACAGTTCGTATTCTTTCAGACTCATATAAACTTCTACGTTATCGACATAAACCGTATGCGCGTCTTTGTCAATCATAATGCCTCCGGCCTCAAGCTTCGACGAAGAATCCGTTCTCGTCCGTCTAAGAAGCGCGTCTACTCTGGCAACAAGGGCCTTCGGACGAAAAGGCTTTGCGACATACTCGTCCGCTCCCATCTGAAAACCGGTAATTTCATCGCTTTCCTGTGAGCGAGCCGTTAACATTATTATCGGAATGTTAGAGCGGCTTCTAATTTCTTGACAAACCTCAAATCCATTGAATTTAGGCATCATAACATCTAATATTGCCAAATCGATGTCCGTATGAGAGCAAAACTCATTAAACGCCATCTCTCCATCACTTGCCTCGTAAACATAGTAGTTTTCGGCTTCAAGAAAGTCTCTAACCAGCCTTCTCATTCTCTCTTCGTCATCAGCGAGTAAAATTTTCGCTTTATACACAGCTTCACATCCTTTCCGATTCAAAAATACATTACGAATGTTACCGGCATGTGAAAAAAACGGAAACTTTTATTCGTCCGTACCAGTAAGTCCTATACCTTCTTGCAGCGCTTCGGAAATAGCCATTGAAGCTTCAGAAATACCTCCAAGCATTGCATTCATAAGCGAATCGTCAAACACAACTTTCCACGAGCCGGAATCATTTACCATATTCACAGAAACGGCAGTGTCTTTCATTATGGTGTTCTCCGCAGATGTCATCTCCCGTAAAATCTCCTCATTCCGTGTGCGCCAGTCAGAACCAATGCTTTGCGGTTCCGACGCCTCAATGGAGCTGTCTATATATCTGGTAAAAATTTCGCCGAAAATGGGCATCATGTCCGGCGCTGTCACAGTAGCGGAAAGAAGTATTCCCCCATTCTCCGTTTGTTCCGAGGACTCAATTTTCGTCTTCATATGCGCAAACATCGTTTCGTAAAAAGCGCTCTGCGTCTCATCGGAAAAATTAAACTTCGCCGCGTCTTCCGTACGGACATATTTAAGAGCGTCATCGTATCTAAGCTCGTTAAACGCCGCCATCATCTCCGAAAACGCGTGTTCTGCTTCTTCAAGAGCATGTGCAGACGGCGATGATGTATCCGTAGGTTCACTGCTGTTGCCGCATGCGCACAGTAAAATACAAATCGCGAACACTACCGAGATGCTTTTTTTCAAAAACACTATAACCCCTCTTTTCTCGTTCTTCTTAAACTTCTCAAATCTTGATTAGTATGCTATAATTAAATTATACATTCAAATTTCTTTTTGTCAACATCAACTGACGAAATCCTCGATTCTGGTTTGTGCTTCTTCCAAGGTGGGAAGCGCTATTCCTTCCCGTATTAGCTTCCTATCCCCCTCGCGCAGTGATGCCGTCGGCGTGTCTGTTTTTTCGACGAGTCGCTTTGTCGCATCATCGTATACTTCATAGAGTGCTATAAAACCATCCTCTTCATTTACTTCATAATACCACAGCTCTGCCTCTTTGGTGATTATCGTTGCTTCAACGGCTTTTGCTTCTTGCGTTGTATTCGTGGGAGCAGAAGCTTCTCCTTCACTGTTACCGATTTGATAGAAAAACCCTGCAGCCATTGACAGTGCAAATGTCAACACGCATGCTGAATAAAACCAAAGCATCTTTTGTCTTTTTGTCATTTTATACCACCTCTTTTTTTGAGTGTTGCCTGTTTAACGAAAAATATACATATTTGTTTTTTCTTCAATTTTGTAATACTTTTTTAATTCTTTTATTGTATAATAATTATATGTATGTATTTGCCTGAGGCTTGACTGCCTTAATTCCGAAGAAAGGAATCCTTTGCGTGGCAAAGGCAAAGAAAGTAAGATGAAAACGTTTTTAAGAAAAACTCTGAAAGTTCTTAAAGTACTCCTGTTAACGGTAATGATTTTTTCCGTAATGATGATAGGAGTAATAGCCGGTTCTTTGTTCGGTTATGTGGAGAATGTGGAGGTTATTGACATCAGCCGTCTGACAATGAATCTCACTACATTTGTCTATGCCGACGACGGCAGCGGAAACAAGATTGTAATGGATTCTCTTTATGAGGATGAAAATCGGGTTTGGGCTTCAATAGACGAAATTCCAAAAAATTTACAGAATGCTTTTGTTGCGATAGAGGACGAACGTTTCTATAGTCACAGCGGCTTTGATATAAAGCGTATAATAGGCGCAGGAATACTTTATATACAAAACAAACTGACAGGAAGTACCGACTCGGGATACGGCGCAAGTACTATCACCCAGCAGTTTATTAAAAACGTAACTGGCGAAGACGATGTTACGCTGAAAAGAAAGATACAAGAAATTTACCGTGCGTACAAGCTTGAAAAAGATATTGGAGACAAAGATAAGATACTTGAGCTCTATCTTAATACGATATATTTGAGCCAGCAATGCAATGGCGTGCGCAGTGCGGCCGCGCGTTACTTCGGCAAACAACTTTCAGAACTTACACTTGCCGAATGCGCATGCATTGCGGCAATAACAAAATATCCCACAAAATATGACCCAATATTGAACCCCGAAGACAATGCCGAAAGACGCGCTGTCGTTCTTGCAAAAATGCTTGAATGCGGCTATATTGACAAAGCGCAGTACGATGCCGCCGTTTCCGAAACTTTGTCCATTATTTCGGAAGATTCCGTTTCCTCAAAAACAACAAGCTACTACGTTGATGCGGTCATAGACCAGGTGCTGGACGATTTAGTGAAAATCGGTTATACAAAATCAATGGCAAACAGGCTGCTCTATTCGGGCGGGCTTACGATTAACGCGGCTGTTGATATAAGGATTCAAGGTATTCTTGAAGACTATTATACAGGCTCCGACCATTTCCCAAAGGGCAGCGGCAGCGAACAGCCGGAATCCGCAATGATAATAATTGATCACACCAATGGACAGATTAAAGCTCTTGTCGGCGGACGCGGAGATAAAACTGCGGCTCGAACGCTCAATCGCGCAACTCAGACTCTCAGGCAGCCCGGTTCTTCGATTAAACCGCTCGCCATATACGCTCCGGCAATTGAATACGGAAAAATTACACCTTCTTCCATGGTGTCGGACTCGCCTATAACAATTCAGGGCTGGTCGCCGCGAAACGACGACAGAGCTTTTCTTGGCAATATTACGGTGCGCCGTGCGCTGGCCGGTTCTCGTAACGTTCCCGCTGTACGAATACTGAGAAATCTTGGTTTGGACCGCTCTTACTCATTCTTGACAAAAAATTTTCACATCACGTCTTTGGTAAGAAACGAGGTTCGCGGCGATGCATCGTTTACAGACAAAGCTTTTGCCGCAATCGGACTGGGTGGACTTACGGACGGTGTCTCACTTAAAGAAATGGCGGCAGCGTATGTTCCCTTTGCTCAAAAAGGCATTTATTACACTCCCACCACTTACACGAGTGTCCTGGACTCCCAGGGGAATGTCCTGCTTCAGGCAGACACTGCGGGGCAGGTTGCGATGAGTGAAAAAACTGCGTACCTTATGACAGACATGCTTGAGGACGTAGTAAGCTACGGTACCGGAACCAGCGCACGGCTTTCAGGAATACCAGCTGCAGGAAAAACAGGAACCACCTCAAGTAATTATGACAGATGGTTCGTGGGATACACTCCCTACTACGTAGGCGCCGTTTGGTTTGGATATGATACGCCCAAAAGTCTGCGAGGCTTTTCCGGCAACCCCTCAGCGCGGGTATGGAAAGCCGTTATGACAAGTGTTCACGAGGGATATGAAAAGAAGTCCTTTAATACGCTCGGAAGTACTGTTTCCGTGATGTTATGTGCCGATTCCAGGCAACTTCCCAACTCTACCTGCACCGAATTTGTTTCCGAGATTTTCAATGCGAACAATGTGCCTAAATCACGGTGTTCACTGCATTTGGAACTCGACGACGGCGAGGGTAAGCTTGTTGAATACACGCCTCCCACGGAAAATGAGGCGCCGTCGGAAGTTCCTGATTATATGGAGCCTGGCGATGGTAACGTCATTCCTATACCGCAAGAAACTCCGAATATAACTGTTACCGCTCCGACCCCCGGCCCCGTTACGACACTGCCGCAAGACACTTCGGTGCCGCAAGTATCTGAAGGAGGACTTTAAGAATGGAAAACTTCAAAGAATATCTGGTTGCCAAAGAGCCTGACGCAAAAGACACTGCCGCTAAAATTTTAATCTGGCTTGTGATTGTGGTCTTTATAGCGTTTCCGATTTTGAACCCATCGTTCTTCCCTATTCTCGCATTAGCAGCAGTCGCGGTATTGGGCGCAGTGCATCTCACACGCGGACTGCGTAAAGAGTTTGAGTATATCGTAACTATGCGCGATATAGATATTGATATAATCTCAGGTCAAAGAAGCCGCAAGCGGCTTGCCAGTTTTAACATGGATCAAATGGAAATATGCGCCTCTGTGAACGACGGGGAGTACGCAAGCAGAATCAACGGCTCGTTTACACAAACAATTCACGCGGAGGCATCAAAGAACAATCCAAACAATTATTTTGCCATATTTACAAAAGACGGCGAAAGAACGCTTCTCTTTTTCACGCCACCTGAGCATATGCTCAATACGATTTTTCAATTTGTCAAATCTAAAATTCACATTAAAAAGTAATTCGCCATGATTATTTTACCGGTACATCAAATTGTTGAATATGAAAAGGCGGCGATTGCCGCAGGCATTCCATCTCTACGTCTGATTGAAAAAGCTGCAAAGTCTCTTTACCGTGAACTTTGCGGCTTTTCGAGCATACGCATATTTTGCGGCAAAGGCAACAACGGTGCGGATGGTTACGCTCTCGCAAAGCTGATACATGAAAGCGGCGGAAGAGTGGAAGTCATTGAGGTGCTTCCTCCCGCGACAATTGAAGCGCAAGCTTTAGCAAAAGAATGCATCGACATGGGGATTGATATTGTGCGTATGGAAAATATTTCCGAGACGCCGTTTGAGTGCTATGTAGATGCCATCCTCGGAATAGGTATTTCTGGTCAGCTTGAAGGAAAGCTTAAGGCGGCCGTCGAATATATTAATCAGCACTCGCCTTACACTGTATCGGCTGACATACCGAGCGGAATTGATGCGCAAAACGGTGAGATATGCGCCGTTGCCGTTCGCGCCGATTTGACCGTTACTTTTACCGCGCTTAAATTGGGCATGCTCCAAGGGGAAGCTGCAGATTATGTCGGAAATATCAAATGCGCCGAAGTGGGCATTCCACTTACTGGGGAAATTAACTCATATCGCAGCGCCATAACTCCGTCAGATGCAGCGCATCTGCTCCCTTTGCGCAGTAAGTATTCGCATAAAGGAACGTTTGGCACGCTTTTGGTAGTTGCCGGCAGCAAAAACATGCCCGGCGCGGCGCTTTTAGCAGCAAAAGCCGCGTATAAAGCAGGATGCGGACTTGTAAGAGTTGCTACATGCGCTGATAATATTCCGATAATCGCCCCTTGCTTGCCGGAGGCTGTATTTACTCCTCTGCCGGATGAAAACATGCAAAACACGCTTGAAATAATTCTCGGCGCGGCTGAATGCTGTGATGCGGTTTTAATAGGACCGGGGCTTGGCAGGATGGAATATGTTGCGGATTTTGTACGCAGATGCAAAAAGCCGATTATACTTGATGCCGATGCGATAAATTCACTTTCTGAAAACGAAACAGCGATTGACGGACGCAATATTTGTCTGACTCCGCATCCAAAAGAATTTGCCAGGCTCATCGGAAGCAGTGTTGCGCAAATTGAAAAATCAAGACACGCTTACGCGGAAGCTTTTGCCCGAAAACACGCTGTGACTCTTTTGCTCAAAGGCGCCAATACCATTATCGCTTCCTGCGATAAACCCTCAAGGACACTGATAAACCCTACCAGTGCGCTCGCAACTGCCGGGAGCGGCGATGTGTGCGGTGGCATTATCGCCTCTTTCGCCGCACAGCGAGTACCAATTTTTGACGCGAGTACTCTTGGGTGCTGTGTTCACGCACTTGCCGGGATATGCGCAGAGAAAAAGATGACTGCATATAGCGTTACGGCAAGTGATATTATAGACGGTATTCCTGAAGCGTTTAAGGAGATGTTGTAATTGACTTATGGCAGAGCTTGGGCGGAAATAGATTTGTCCGCCGTAGACAACAATGTCAAAAATGTTTTTTCACTCTTGAGCGGCAGCACAAAGATTTTAGGCGTTGTAAAAGCAGACGCCTACGGACACGGCGCCGTTGAAATTGCAGAGGTTCTGTTAAAACGCGGTGTGTATATGCTGGCTGTGGCAACTATTGAGGAGGCCTGCGTGCTCAGAGAACACTTCCCTTCGGCAAGAATCCTGATGCTGAGCGGGTTTACTGAGGCTAACGCGCAGCAGGCGGTAAAAAACGACATTCATATAGCTGTCATCAACATGGCATCTGCACTCGCTCTTTCAAACGCTGCCGCTAAAGCCGGTGTTACTGCGGCAATTCATATTAAGATAGACAGTGGAATGAACCGAGTAGGATTCTATTATGACAGCCCCGAGGCGATTAACGAGATAGTACGCATTGCTTCTCTTCCGAATATATATGTAGAGGGAATATTTACTCATTTTTCAAAAGCCGATGAAAAAGACCTCACCTATACACATATGCAATTTGAACGCTTCGTTAAAGCCGTTTCTGAGCTTGAATCGCGTGGAATGCGTTTTGAACTCAAACATTGCTGCAACAGCGCTGCCACTATAATGTTGCCTCAAATGCATCTTAACATGGTCCGTCCCGGCATTATTATTTACGGACACTACCCATCCGAAGAGATAAACAAGTCGTTAATATCCCTTACAAGCGCCATGACACTGAAATCAACCGTGTCCAATATTAAAGAGGTCCCCTCCGGCGCTCCGATAAGCTACGGCGGAAGATATACAACAGCATTGCCTATGAAAATCGGGACGTTGTCCATCGGCTATGCCGATGGATATATGCGAAACTTGTCAAACAAGGCGAGCATTATAATAAATAATACCCGCGCAAAAATTTTAGGGACAATTTGCATGGATCAATGTATGTTTGACGCGACAAATGTGCAGAATGTTTGTGTAGGTGACTGTGCGCTTATGTTCGGGCGCAGCGGGTCGCTTTCACTCCCGGTTGAGGAGCTTGCGGACATTTCTGGCACTATCAATTACGAAATACTATGTGCGATAGGTAAGCGAGTGCCGCGTGTGTACATACATGGCAGTGCGCGTGGTAAAACTTGCATTTGACTTGCCTCTCGAAATACTGTATAATAATTGATGCAGCTATATCCGATATTCTAACGGGAGGTAAGGAAAGTGACTGAGGTGCGGAAAATTCAGATTTCCCTTCCCGAAAATACGATTGACGAGCTTGACAAAGCGGCAAAGAGTGACAACAGCAGCCGAAGTGCGTTAATCGCCAAAGTTGTGACATCGTATCTTCGGGAGCGGCGAAAGAGCACTCTTATTGAGCAAATGAAGAAGGGCTATCCGGAAATGGCGAAAATAAACCTTGATATTGCGACAGAATGTTTTGCGTCTGACCAGGAAGCACAGGAATACTACGAACAAATAATATCGGAGTGTGAGTAGTGTGATCGTTAAACGCGGAGACATTTTTTACGCAGATTTAAGCCCTGTGATAGGCTCTGAACAAGGCGGAATACGGCCTGTTTTGGTTGTGCAGAACGACGTTGGCAACAAATACAGTCCTACGGTTATTGCCGCGGCTATTACCAGCCAGATACACAAGGCAAAACTTCCCACCCATATTGAAATTGACGCCGCAAAATACGGTCTTAACAAAGATAGCGTAGTATTGCTCGAACAGGTTAGAACAATAGATAAAAGGCGTTTGCGCGAAAAAATTGGGAAGCTTGACAATGCTCAAATGGATAAGGTTAACGATGCGCTTTCAATAAGCTTTGGTCTTTTGAGCAATTAGAGGAGGTTTAATATGGCAAATACGGCAAAGAGAATTATTACGTTCCTGTTGCTGATTGCGCTCGTATGCACGTCAGTATACGTTTCGGCACAGGGCGGAGACGAAAACGACCCGCTTGTGGCAAAAAGCTATTTGGACACATCTGTTATTCCCTATCTGGAAGGACTTATCAGCAGTTCTCAGGAATCGCTCACATTCACAGTAGTTTCACTCAGCGCCGGACAAACGGTTACATGTGCTCAAGGATGCGAAATTATTTTGAGAATGGGAAGCGCAAATGTATTTTCCACTGAGAAAGGTGGAATTGCCGATGTTACTATTGGCGGCGACTGGCCTAACGGCTCTGCTGTGCCGGCAAATCATCACCTGATTGTTCCTCTTGCCGACGGCAGGGGAATAACTGCAGCGACCGACTGTATAGTCATGATAAAAGGCAAATATGAAATCAATTAAGAAAATTTGTTAAAAACGGCTTTTTAGCCGTTTTTACTCTTGTAAAAACAAAAAAAATGTGATAAAATATTAACAAGAAATTAACAAGGAGCTTTCATATGAAAAAGTCACCTGTTTATATAATGCCTGTTTTACTTGTGCTAACATTATTTATATTGTGTGGAATTTTTGCAGCACGCGGATTGTTTCGTATGCTGAATTTGGCGACCATAATAATAGGAATTATGGCTCTACCGTTTCTTGTTTGGGCAGCGGTTCTTTTTGTTTCCGGCATGCTTCCTCGCAAAGCAGAGAAAGCAGCGGTCACTAAAGCTTTGCGTTTTGCTGTGCTTGTTTGCGCGCGGAACGAAGAAAATGTTATTGGCAATCTTATTGATAGTCTTGCGTTTCAAACTTACCCAAAAAGCTGTTATGAAATCTTTGTTGTTGCACATAATTGTACTGATAACACAGCCGCTATTGCGCAAGAATACGGCGCTACAGTAATAGAAGCACAGAATCCTTCAGAACGCTGCAAGGGCGACGCCATGCGTCATGGAATCGATTATATAACCAAAAAACATCAGGCTGATTTTGACGCGCTCTGTGTGTTTGATGCGGACAACTTGGTTAACGCACATTTTCTTTCGGAAATGAACAAAGCTCTTCAAGGTGATGCTGACGGCGCCCTCGGCATGCGCGATTCCCATAACGCGCACAAGAGTGCAATCAGTGAAGCCTTTGCTCTTTATTGGCTTGTCAATGCCAGGGTGAACCATGCCTCCCGCTCATTGCTGCACCTCCCCTGCTTTTTGCAGGGTACCGGGTTTGCAATCAAACTTGACATCCTGCCCAAAGAGGGTTGGAGAACCTTTACATTAACCGAGGACATCGAATTTTCCATTCAGCAAATGTTGCTGTCACACCATTTTACATTTGTAAAAGATGCCGTTTTTTATGATGAACAACCGTGCGACACTAAGACGTGGTTCCATCAAATATTTCGCTGGATGTTCGGCACAAAACAGTGTATTTCGTATCTCCCTAAAATTTTGGATAATGTACGCGGCAAAGCGCTTCAAGTATGGGACATGCTGTGGTATATCTTATCATTTGCTGTCGGAGGTATCACATTCGGCGCGCAAGTTCTGCTTCTGATTTCATCTACCTTTTCGGCAAAAGAGTTTTTTACAGTCGCGCGTGGATGCGTGGTTCAACTGGCGCTTATGCTTGTTGTGACGTGGCTTCTTTCGGCTATTTGCGCTTCGCGCTGCGGCAAGGACGCTTCTGCATATGCAAAAGGAATTCTGATATATCCATTTTTGATGGCTTCTATGTTTGCGCTTTTCCTCGCGTCAGTATTTCTTCGAACATGTGACTGGAAGCCTATTGCACACGGAGTGGAAAAAAGCAAAAAAAAGCGCCGCAAACATACATTTTCGGAGGAATTTAGATGGTAAAATACGATGCTTTAATTGTTGGAGCTGGACTTTCCGGCACCACAGCGGCAAGAGTTCTTGCAGAAAACGGCAGCCGGGTTTTGCTGTTGGAAAAACGCACACACATTGGCGGCAACGCATACGACTGCCTTAACAATTACGGCATTTTAATACAGAAATACGGTCCGCATATTTTTCATACAAATAGCAAACGTGTATACGACTTTCTTTCACGCTTTACTCAGTGGCGCAACTATGAGCATCGTGTAGCCGCAATGGTCGATGAGATGTATATTCCTGTCCCCTTCAATTTTACCTCCCTTTTTATGACATTTGGAAAAGAGGATGGTGCAAAAATAGCGCAAAAACTTACCACAGCATACCCGGGCAGAGAAAGCGTCACTGTTTTTGAGCTGCTCGCTCACCAAGAAAGCGACATCAGAAAGATTGCAGAATATGTATATAAGACAATATTTGAAAAGTACACTCGAAAACAATGGGGAAAGTACAGCGAAGATGTACTTTCCGTTACGGCGCGTGTTCCGGTGGTTTTATCGCATGATGACAGATATTTTCACGACCGATATCAAGGCATTCCCTTATACGGATTTACAAATATGATAGGGAATATGCTTGAACACGAAAACATTGATGTTTCTTTAGGGCATACAGCAACGGCTGACATTGTTTTGAATTTTAGCGGCACCGTGATTTACACCGGCGCACTGGACGAGCTGTTTAATTTTGAGTTTGGCGCGCTTCCCTACAGAACGCTCGATTTTGAGTTTGAAACGCTTCCCGTGTCGCAGTTTCAACCATATGCAACGGTTAATTACACACAAAGCGAGGATTTTACACGAATAACGGAATTTCGTCACTTGACAGGACAAAGCGCAGAGATAACGACTATCCTCAAAGAGTATCCGCGCGACGCGAAAAAAGGTGACATTCCTTGTTACAGCGTAAACAATGCCGCTATCGATGCACTTTACGGCAAATATTTAGCAGCCGCCCAAAAATTCCCCAATCTTCATTTGTTGGGACGCCTTGCTGAGTATAAATACTATAATATGGATGCCGTTTGTGAAAGAGCGCTGCTTTTAGGCGGCCGACTTATCGGGGTGAAAGATTGAATGAAATTAATTACGTTTGGTATTCCGTGCTATAATTCTTCTTCATATATGCGCCGCTGCATTGATACTGTTCTTGCCGGCGGTGAGGATATTGAAATTTTGATTGTAAACGATGGCTCTACAGACGATACCGAAGCAATAGCATTTGAGTATGCAAAAAAATATCCCAATATCATCAAAACTATTTCTCAGGAAAACGGCGGCCACGGCGCTGCGGTGGAAACTGCCCTTGCAAATGCCCGCGGAACGTATTTCAAGATTGTGGATTCCGATGACTGGGTTGACGAAAAGGCGCTTGTGTATTTCATCAGCGCTGTGCGCTCCTTTTTACGTACAGCGGTTATGCCTGATATGATAATAACAAATTACGTGTATGAGCATGCGGCAGATAATACTCGTCATCGAGTTCGTTTTGCCAATGCTCTCACACCTGAGACGCTGCTTACATGGCAGGATATCGGCCGCTTTCGTCCCGGACAATATATGACAATGCATTCTCAAACGTATCGGACCGAGCTGCTGAAAAAATCAAACATCAATCTTCCACATCATGCGTGGTATGTGGACACCATATATTCATATAAACCATTGCCAAATATAGAAAGCATATATTACATTGATGTTGATTTATATCGCTATTTTATCGGCAGGAGCGACCAGTCGGTAAATACTGCGGTTATGCTAAAGCGTATTGACCAGCAGCTTAATATAACACGTATTCTGATAGATTCCTATCCCTTCTCCTATCTTCGCCATAACAGAGAAAGGTATCGATATATGATACATTTTCTTGCAATGTACATGACAATCGCATCCGTACTGCTTATCATGTCAGGTACAAAGGACGATTACATTACACGAAAAAATTTGTGGAATTATCTCAGGCGAAAGGACGAGCGCGTGTACCGCAGAATACGCTACAGAAGCGCCAACTTTTTCCTTACATATCCTTCATCTAAGGGTAAATATTTGTTTACTGCAATTTATCATGTCTTTAATAGAATCTTCAAGTTCTCTTAATGTAAGGACGTCTAAATCAATAAATCAATAAAAAACAGAACGCATATCTTCAAAGAGTATACGTTCTGTTTTTTATTTCGTATTATTTTATTAAGCTTTCGCCGCTCATTTCAGAGGGTTTAGGAAGCCCCATTATTTCGAGCAAAGTAGGAGCAATATCGGCAAGCCTTCCGCCTTCGCGCAGCTCACATTTCATTCCATGCACAATAAATGGAACGGGGTTGGTGGTATGCGCTGTGAACGGTCCGCCCGTTTCGGGATCAATCATTTGGTCCGCATTGCC
>JAUNBL010000038.1:15733-19206 GCA_030527235.1 Clostridia bacterium
GCCATGGTCAGCCGTAATGCAGGCCACGCCTCCGCATGCATCCACGGCATCAATAACCTTGCCGAGGCATTCGTCAACGGCTTCAACCGCGCTTTTTGCCGCTTCAAATACCCCTGTATGCCCTACCATGTCGCAGTTGGCAAAATTCAGAATAATTACATCATACTTGCCGCTTTCGATTCGTTTTACAGCCTCCTGCGCTACCTCAAACGCACTCATAGAAGGCTTGAGGTCGTATGTCGCCACTTTTGGTGACGGAACCAGCGCTCTGTCCTCACCATCGTAGGGTTTTTCAACGCCGCCATTAAAGAAAAAGGTAACATGTGCATATTTCTCTGTTTCGGCAATACGCAGCTGTGAAAGACCCTTTTGACTTACGTATTCGCCAAAGGTGTTTGTAAGCTCTTCCGGTTCAAACGCAACGGTAACATTTGGCATCGCGGCATCGTACTGGGTCATGCACACATAATAAACTGGGAAAAACCCCTTTTTTCTTTCAAAACCATCAAACTGTGGGTCAACAAATGTGCGTGCAATTTCACGCGCCCGGTCAGGGCGGAAATTAAAGCAAACAATGCTGTCATTAGGTTCAATTATTGCACCTTCAGTAACTATTGAAGGAACAATGAACTCATCCGTTACGTTTTCAGCGTAAGAGTTGTTCACTATTTCCTCTGCGCTGCCGCGGACGCCTTCGCCGCAAACAAGCGCATCATAGGCTTTAACCACTCTTTCCCAGCGATTATCACGGTCCATTGCATAGTATCTGCCGGAAATCACACCGATTTTTCCAACACCGATTTGCTGCATCTTTTCCTCAAGCTCACGTATGAAATCAATGCCCGATGTGGGCGAAACATCTCGCCCGTCCATGAAACAATGTACGAAAACCTTGTCCAGGCCTTGCCTTTTCGCCATTTCCAACAGTGCGTAAAGATGCGTATTGTGACTGTGCACTCCGCCGTCAGAAAGCAAACCATATAGATGAAGCGCGCTATCATGTTTTTTACAGTTCTCACACGCTCCTAAAAGCGCTTTGTTCTCAAAAATTGCACCTTCCTCGCACGCCTTTGTAATACGTGTAAGCTCCTGATAGACTATACGCCCGGCTCCAATATTTGTATGGCCCACTTCGCTGTTCCCCATCTGTCCGTCAGGGAGTCCCACATCAAGCCCGCTCGCGTTTATATAAGTATGCGGGCATTCTTTCATGTATCTGTCCATATTAGGTTTTGAAGCCGCGTATATAGCGTTTCCGTTATGCTCTTTATTATATCCGTATCCGTCTAAAATAAGAAGCGCAACCAGTTTTTTGTTCACAGTAAAACCTCCTAAAAACAAGGGGCGGATTCCGCCCCTTTGATGTTATGCGTCAGCTATAATTGAGAAGTCTTCAGCTTTAAGGCTTGCGCCGCCTACTAATCCTCCGTCAATATCGCTCATTGCGAAGAGTTCCGCCGCACAGTCCTTGTTCACGCTGCCTCCATAGAGGATACGAATTGATTGCGCCGTATTCTCGTCATAAATCCCAGCAATACATCTGCGGATATCTGCACAGACCTCGTTTGCCTGCTCACTTGTGGCAACCTTCCCTGTGCCGATTGCCCATATAGGCTCATAGGCGATAACAAGATTTGCCGCGTCCTGTGCGCAGACAGAGCGCAGTGCAATTTTCACTTGTGTCCTGATAAAGTCAAACGTAACGCCGTCCTCGCGCTGCTCAAGCGTCTCCCCTACACATATAACGGGGATAAGATTGTTTTTAATCGCCTGGATAACTTTTTTGTTAACGATGTCGTTTGTCTCATTAAAATATTCTCTGCGCTCACTATGCCCTATAATGACATATTTAACCCCTAAATCAAGCAGCATCTGCGCGCTTACTTCGCCTGTGTAAGCACCCTTGTCTTCATAATACAGATTCTGAGCGCCGACTGAAATGTTGGTTCCCGCAGCTACACGGCATACATCAGGAATGCATACAAACGGTGGGCACACAAGAACTTCGTTCTTTGCATTTGATACTTTTTCCTTAAGTTCGTTTATAAGCGCGGTCGCCTCGGAAGGTGTCTTGTTCATCTTCCAATTACCCGCGGCAAGAATTCTTCTGCTCATCATACTATCTCCAATCTAAATTTACTTGTCTTGCAGGCAATCAATGCCGGGAAGAATTTTACCCTCGAGGAACTCAAGACTTGCACCGCCGCCGGTTGAAATATGCGTCATTTTATCTGCAAACCCCAGTTGTTCAACCGCCGCCGCACTGTCTCCTCCGCCAATAATTGTTACTCCGCCACAATTTGCTACAGCTTCCGCAACCTTCTTTGTTCCTTCGGCAAAACGCGGGAATTCAAACACACCCATAGGTCCGTTCCAGACAACAGTTTTAGCAGATTTAATTGCTTCAGAAAAAGCTACAACTGTTTCAGCGCCAATATCCATGCCCATCCAGCCATCGGGTATTTCAGATGTTGGGACAGTTTTGCTTTGAGCATCGGCATCAAATTTGTCAGCAACAACAGTAGTCTCCGGAAGGAGGAGATTGACACCTTTCGCCTTTGCTTTTTTCAGCGTCTCGTTTGCCAAATCAAGTTTTTCGTCCTCGCATAGTGAAGCGCCTATTTTGCCGCCCATAGCTTTGATAAACGTATACGCCATGCCGCCTCCGATAATAAGCGTATCTACTTTGTCAATAAGGTTTTCTATAACGTCAATTTTACCGGAGATTTTCGCTCCGCCCAAGATAGCCACAAACGGGCGTTCGGGATCCGCAAGCGCCTTACCCATGACGGCAATCTCTTTTTGAATGAGGTAGCCGCAGACAGCCGGCAAATAATCAGCTACACCGGCCGTTGATGCATGAGCGCGGTGAGCAGTTCCAAATGCATCGTTTACATAAATTTGCGCAAGCTCCGCAAGCGCTTTGGAAAATGCAGGGTCGTTCTTCTCTTCCTCGGCATGAAAACGCACATTTTCAAGCATGACAATGTCGCCGTCGTTCATTTCTGAGATGCATTTTTTTGCATCCTCTCCTACAACATCCTTTGCAAGAACGACCTTTTTGCCGAGGATTTCCCCGAGTCTGTCAGAAACGGGTTTTAATGTGTATTTCATATTAAACTCGCCCTTGGGCCTGCCCATATGAGAGCAAAGAATTACCTTTGCATTTTTGGAAAGAAGATACTTGATTGTAGGAAGCGCTCCTATGATTCTGTTTTCATCGGTAATTTTGCCGTCTGAGTCAAGAGGAACATTAAAATCGCAGCGCACAAGAACTTTCTTTCCCGTTACATCGATGTCTTCAACGGTTTTCTTGTTCATCATCATTATAAAATCACCTCATAATTTTTTTATCCTTGATATTATACCCGTTTGCATTCGATTAGTCAAGCGTTATCTTCAAAAATGACTTCTTTCCTTCTGCGGTTGTCAATGATGTGACCCAAAAAAGAGTTTGAGCGTTTGCGATAAAG
>JAUNBL010000075.1 GCA_030527235.1 Clostridia bacterium
AACATAGCGCCGAAAATAGCGGGGGAAATCTTGTTCCAGTCAAAATTGCAGCAGTCCAAAAGTGTTCTGCGCATTTTATCGTTGAATTCGGCAAATGGCAGCGGGTCCGCAAACAACCCGCCGTTGATATAGCGGAATTGCAGCAGCTCTGCCGAGAGCAGTGTGCGCTTTTTGCGCATCTCCTCAGAGAGGTTCAGCGCTTCAAAAAGCTGCGCCAGCCGCATAGAGAGGTTGGAGCCGTCCTCTTTGGAGTTTTCTATGTAGTTTACAAAGCTGTCCTTGGGAAATATCCCTGTATCATCGGCAAACAGGCAGAACAGAATGCGGACAAGATACACTTCAAGAGCATGTCCCTCACAGCCGTGCTCTTTAAGCGCGTCGTGAAGCTTTGCCATCTTTTCAGCGGCCTTGACATTGACATCCACCTGATTTTCGTATATGCGGGTCGTTTCATATCCGGCGATATTTGCAAACTGCTTTATGTGCTTGCTTAAGTCTTTGGTCTTAAACTGTATTCGCTCTCCCGTATTTCTATGATGAAGGACAATGTTTTCAAAGTCGCAGACCATGAGCAAATCCGGCATGTCCTCACCAGGCAGGTGAAGCACGTACTCTTTTAACTGGCTGTACGCCTTGTTCAAGTCCTTGCCGCGGGTCTTAAACTCAATGGCGATTTTCTTTTGCCAATAGTAATCTATATAACCGTTATGCCCATCGTCTAAGGGCACTTTATATTCGTATTCACCAACGGCAAGCGCATCTTCAACGCCAAATACCGCCAAAAACTCCTTCTCAAAAGTCTGCGCCAATGCTTCTTCACGTTTCGCATCCTTCCATCGTTTGGAAAAGGAAATCGCATTTGCCTGTATCTGCTCCCATGTTAATGTCATAGACAGTCCTCCTTCATGCGGCGCTTAGTTTTTGTATGCTCGCGTCTTAAGCTTTTGCGACAATAAGCGGCGAAATCACAGCTCACCTGAATTATAAACCATAAACCCAAGAAAAGCAATATTTTCTGTTTACAAAAGGTACGGCGCGTATGACTGGTTTTTTACGAAAGCAAAGCAGCTGCATGAGAGAACTCTGATTCGCTGCAAAAAAATCAGAGCAAGCTGTATATCGCTTGCTCCGACAATGTTTCATAACCGTACACATAACAGTATGTTATCTGCTTTACCCGTAATAGCTTAAAAACTCGTTCTGAGACATACTTTGGTCTTCATCCCAGAGTATAGCTAAAATCTTCCGGTTATCCTCGACCTCTCGAAAAGCGCTTTCCGTCATCTGTGTATCGTCTACATAATAGTCGGTTGACTCCCCGATTTCATCGCCGTTTTCCCTGTTGAAATAAATGGTATTATCGTATCGAAGCTTGTGCGCAGGTATCAGCATACCATTGCCCGCCGTCAGTAATTCGTAATAACCGTCGTAGCCGCACTCCCCCAACTCGCCGTTGCTGTACCCAAACGCCAAATATGTCTTGTCTTCGTATGTCATCTCGCAGAAAGACGGATTTCCCGCTCCAGCCAAGACCATGGGACCGGATGAAAACATCTGCTCCAATTCATCTGCGCTATTGAGCGTATAAACTTCACCGTAAGCCCAAAGATTTGGAGAAAAATCGGAATTTGTGTCTGTATATAACGCAATCAGCTCGCTGTACCCATCGGCGTTGCAATCGTACAGCATGAAGCGCGAAATTTCTTGCCGTTTCACTGGAAAGGTGCGGACAAATTCCACATAGGCGGCAATCCGCTGATTCTCGTTCGGACCGGTGTCCTCACTGGGCGCTTCTACCGGCTCTTCCTCGCCTTTGAAAGCAATTTCCAAAGGCTCCTCGATGATAGATATTTGCGCTTGCTGATTGTGGTTATGGATGATAACTCCGGTCACCGTGCCGCCAATCACAACTGCACCGGCTAAAATGCTTGCAACCAGCTTTGCACCAATTCCGGTTGCGACAGTGCCGCCGGTTACAGCCGCTGTTCCACCTGCAATCGTTCCACTTGCCGCCATGCCGCCGGCAGCAGAAAGTGCCGCAGAGTAGCTGCAGCCATTTGCAATAGCGGAAGCGATGACATGAACAGCGCCGGACGGCATCGAGCTTTGCTCCGCCATAAACCGGAGCGTAAGCGCAATAATGGCTGGAGACACGCCGTAAAGCTTGGCACTTCTTTTCTCCTCTTCAAGAACCTGTCCTTCTATGTTTTTCCTCGCATAGTTAAGGCGACTTTTAACCGTGTTCTCAGAACACTCCATAGCCTGCGCAATCTGAGCGATGGACATCTCATCAAAATAAAACATTATAACCGTCAGCTTTTGCACCTCAGATAGGTTCTCAATCATTGCCTTGACAATTTCACTTGTGCTGTCTCTATCAAGAACCTTCTCCGGCATTGTTGTTTCCGGCGCTTCCGGTTCAAGGAAAACCTCGACGTCATCCAACGATATTCCGGACTCATGCTTGATCTTTCGCAGCTTGTTAAAGCAGACGTTGCTTGCTATTCCACACAGCCACTGCTTTGCAGCCTTTGGCTCCTGCAGCGTATCGAGCTTTTGAAATGCCGCAAGGTATGTGTCCTGCACGGCATCTAGTGCATCTTGCTCGTTTTTTAGAATTGACTTCGCATGAAAAAAGACAACACTGTTTGTCTCCATGTATAAAGCGTTGAACGCTTCGGGATGACCGTCTCGTATTTGACCGATTATCTCACTCAAGTTTTCTCTTGGCACGACACACACCACACCCTTTACTTTTTCTGTCTTGAATACGATAAGAAGTTCATGCATATCATCACCTCTCTCGCTCCTGTTACTTAGTAACGCGAGATAGGAGAAAGGTTTTATATTTTGCAAATTTTTTTATTTTCTATAGATAACATAAAACGATAGGTTTGCTTCAGCTGGTTTTATTGCTTGGAAAAACCGGTAAAACAAATAACAGGCATATAAGTCAACTGATACACAAATAATTCAGTCGTAAATCTTAAATAGTCCCATTTCAGCGTGATTTAGGTTGCTTTTTAATCCCGTTTGTGTTATAATCAATCATATCGAGAAGCCAAGGTGCTTAAAATGCTTAAAAATAACATCGAGGTAGATGTTAAGGTGAAATCAATCGAAGCTGGTCTCACGCAAGAGCAGATTGCAGAGAGAATTGGAACTACAGGTCAGTATGTAAACCGTGTCATTAAGAAAAAAGACGGTTTTCTTAATAAGACCTTTGTTCAGATTATGGAGACTCTTGGGTATGACAT
>JAUNBL010000039.1 GCA_030527235.1 Clostridia bacterium
TTATCGCAAACGCTCAAACTTTTTTTGGGTCACATCATTGACAACCGCAGAGTCATCGCACTTAACTTTGATAAAAAAGTTTGATTGTCGGCGCACAATGTGATATAATTAAAAAGATGTATTTAATTTCGTGCAAAGGACTTGATGCTTGATGGACAACAGACCTATCGGCGTGTTTGACAGCGGGCTGGGCGGACTTACCGCTGTAAAGCGGATAATAAACCTGCTGCCGCATGAGGACGTTGTGTATTTCGGAGATACCGGGCGCGTACCGTACGGAAACCGAAGCAGGGAAACCATAATTAGATATACAAAGGAAGATATCGAGTTTCTGTTAAAATATGATATTAAGCTTATTATTGCCGCGTGCGGCACAGCTTCGAGCGTTGCGTTAGATGACCTGAAGCCGCTCTTTAGCGTGCCTATACTCGGCGTTTTGGAGGCCGCGTGCAGTACCGCCGCCACAACTACCCGCAACGGACGTATCGGCGTTATAGGAACCTCCGGTACAATTAACAGCGGTAAGTACAGGGAGCTGATTTTGACGCTGCTCCCAACGGCGCAGGTTTTTGAAAAGGCATGCCCGCTCTTTGTTTCGCTTGCTGAGAACGGACACTTTAACACCGATGTCGTAAGAATAGTAGCTGAGGAATACCTCTCCCCGCTCAAAGAAGCCGGTGTAGACACTCTGATTCTCGGATGCACTCACTATCCGCTGCTTGCGGAAGCGATTGGCAGCGTTATGGGCGGCGGAGTGAATCTTATAGACACAGGCGATGAGGCCGCCAAATTTGCCAAGAGGCTGCTTGATGAACGATGTATGCTTTCCGATAGCGACAAAACCGGAACCTGCAGCTTCTTCGTATCAGACAGCATAGAGAACTTCTCGGTTTTGGGCAGCACGTTTCTGGGCAGGCCGATAGAGCTTGCGGTACATAAAGTTTCTCAGTAAAAAGGCCTGCCAACAAAAGTCAAGTGGAGTTTCAAGGAAATATGAAGGTCGCAAAAAGGTGTGCTAAAGCAACCCGCTGCGCACGCCGAATATGGAAGAAATCCGGACCGACTGCCCGGCTTTCCCGTCCAAATATATTGTTATAGGAGTTTTGAAAGTGTACACATTGGATAAGAAAAAAGCCGCCATAAGAAATGCTGTTGCTGCGGCGGTGAATAAATGCTTTGAGGGCGTGCAGATACCAGATTTCAGCGTGGAGATACCGCGTGAAAAAGAGCACGGTGATTTTGCTGTCAACGCGGCGATGCTGCTTGCTAAAGCGCTGCGGAAACCGCCCCGTGAAATTGCGGCGCAAATAGCATCTGAAATCGACGTTTCCGCAATAGGCGCACGTGCGATTGACGTAGCGGGGGCGGGATTTATCAACTTCACCGTTGAACCGGACTACCTGCGCTCAGTCCTGGACGAAATTTCTGACATGGGCGACGATTACGGAAATAACGATATGGGCAAGGGTAAAAAGGTAATGATAGAATTCGTGTCCGCAAACCCAACTGGTCCGATGCACATGGGCAATGCACGCGGCGGTGCGCTGGGGGACACGCTTGCAAACGTGCTCTCCAAGAGCGGGTATCTTGTCTCGCGTGAGTTTTACATCAACGATGCCGGCGCGCAGATTGACAAATTCGGCCGCAGCCTTAACGCGCGCTACATTGAAATTTTGCAGGGCGAGGACGCTATAGATTTTCCGGAGGACGGGTATCGTGGCGAAGACATTCGCATTCACGCACAAAACTACATTGACCTCTATGGCGATGCTCTGCTCCAAGTGAGTGCCGAGCAGCGCAAAGCTGCTCTTATTGAATACGCGCTGAAGCTCAATATCGCTGCTCTGCACGAGACACTTGAGCGGTACAAAATTAATTACGATGTGTGGTTTCACGAAAGCGTTCTGCACCAGGACGGCGAAGTTGACGACGTTATCGACAAGCTAAAGCAGAGCGGTCTTACTTATGAAAAAGACGGGGCTCTCTGGATAAAGACGTCACAGTTTGCAGATGAAAAAAGCGCCGACCGTGACAAGGACGATGTCCTCGTTCGCGCCAATGGCGTTCCCACCTATTTTGCAGCCGATATCGCGTATCACCGTAACAAAATAGAAAAACGCGGGTTTGACAAATGCATTAATATTTGGGGCGCCGACCACTATGGTCACGTGGCACGCATGAAAGGCGCGCTCAGTGCAATAGGCATTGATTCCTCCAAGCTTGAAGTTATTATAATCCAGCTTGTACGCCTTATGGAAAACGGTGAAATAGTGCGTATGAGCAAGCGTACCGGAAAAATGATTACGCTTACTGACCTCATAGACGATATAGGTGTTGACGCCGCGAGGTTCTTCTTTAACATGCGCGCAGCCGGCAGCCATATGGACTTTGATTTGTCGCTCGCGATAAAGCAGTCTTCAGACAACCCGGTGTTTTACGCCCAATACGCTCATGCTCGCATTTGTTCGATAATTTCACTTGCACAAAGCGAAGGGCTTGCGCTCGACAAAAACGCAGATACGACGTTGCTTCAAGAAAGACAAGAGCATGCGCTGCTGCTTGCTCTTGCGCAATACCCCGCCGAAATTCGTGCGGCGGCGGCATCGTTTGACCCCAGCTCGCTCACAAGATATGTTACGGACCTTGCGGCGGCATTTCACTCGTTTTACAATGCGTGCCGCGTGCGCGACGATGACCAAATAGTTGCCAAGGCAAGACTTCGCCTGTGTGACGCTACTCGGAGCGTGATTAAGAATACGCTTACACTGCTCGGCGTCAGCGCGCCGGAAAAAATGTGAAAGGATAAATAGTCATGAAACGTTCTCTATCTTTGATTTTATCGCTCATACTCATGCTTGCCGCACTGCCTGCGGCGGCACGGGTAACAGCGGCTTATGTCTTAAGCGAAGAAAACACCGCCTCCGAAACCTGGGACGCCACGGAAACCACCGAGGCTACAGAGGCCACAGAGGCGGAACCAAAAATTTCAAAATCGCTGGCAAAAGCGTACATTGTCTACCTTGTCAGCACACTATACAACCAATACTATTACAATGATGTGACCGAGGCGGATTATCTTTACGCCGCTTTGACTCAGACTATAGATGACGAGTATTTTGACCTTGACCGTTCCATAAAAGCCATGGTCGAGAATATGGACGAATACAGCGCCTTCTTCCCCGCCGAAACCTTTACGGAAGTAATAGACAACGTACGCGGCGAGTTTTCCGGAGCCGGAATAGTCATGTCCAAAAGCATTGATGACGTGATGGTTATGGAGGTTTATGCAGACTCACCCGCAGACCAGGCCGGCATCAAGGTCGGGGACATTATAAAGTATGCCGACGGTCAGCTTCTGACCGGCATGGCGCTTTCCGACGTGAGAAACATAATAACAGGCGAAAAGGGCACTACAGTTTCGCTGCAGGTGCTTCGCGGAGAGCAGATGCTTGACTTTACCATTATCCGTGGCGAGGTAAGTGTGAGCAGTATTGAAAACGAGATTTGCGGCGATGGAGAGATAGGATATATAAAGCTCACCTCCTTCACGCTGTCGCTCGAAGAGTTTCTAAAACCTGTGCTGGACGACTTTGACAAGCGCGGCATTACGAAGCTTATACTTGACTTGCGCGGCAATCATGGCGGAGAAGTCGGAGCGGCGCAGATGCTTGCAGAGCTGCTTCTGCCGGAGGGCGTCCTGACAAAGGTGCATTATAAGGATTCGTCTTTGAATTCCGACCTCAAGTATACAAACAATATTACAACGCCCAAGTACGACCTTGTCGTGCTGACAGACAATTACAGCGCCTCGGCGAGCGAGATGTTCGCCGGCTGTGTAAAGGCTCGTAAGTTAGGCACGATTATCGGTGAGGAGACTTTTGGCAAGGGCAGTATGCAGAGCATATTCCGCACCATCACTGGCAGCGGAATCAAGTTTACGTTTGCCGAATTCTATACACCTAACGACGAACGCATTCATACCGTTGGCATCCAGCCCGACATTCATGCGGAGATGGAATACACGCTGCCGGATGCGGAAAACTTTGAGGATATTGATTTTGAACGCATCGGCTCCACGGAAAACGGAAAAGGCGTTTATGCTATGGAACAGCGCCTTGCGGTGCTGGGCATTTTTGACGGCGCTCCTGACGAAGTGTGGGACGAGGACACTGCCCAAGCGATAGGCAAATTTCAGTCTTATATGAACTATGCCATAACATCGCGTCCCAACTTGGAAACGCTTATTGCGCTTAACGACATTGATTACACATTCTATATTGAGGTTGACACTCCCAAGCAGCAGGCAATTAACTATCTGATGGGAAAGTGAGTTTCCGAAATGTGAGGTAACACAATGTTTTCACCCCGTTGACATTTTGTTCATAAACGCATGATACATTTAAGTTGGTGATTGAATATGAGCATTATTCTCATTCCCGCATACAAACCCTCCGAAACTCTTGTTTCTCTTGTGCGCGAATTGTCGGAGACCTTTACAGGAAAAATCGTCGTTGTAGATGATGGCAGCGGCGAGGCATACCGCTCTACATTTGCTGCTATTGCGGCGTACTCACATATTATTACCAAGCCGCTTAACGCGGGAAAGGGCGCCGCAATTAAAACCGCGCTTGGATACATATATGAGAATTATGACGTAGCGGAAACAGTGGTGACTTGCGATGCGGACGGGCAGCACCGTGTGAGCGATATAATTAACGTAGCCCAATCGGTACAAAAGAGTCCCCATTCGCTTGTCTTGGGCACTCGCGTTTTCGGAAAGGGTACGCCAATCAAAAGCCTGCTGGGAAACACCATCACGCGCGCCGTGTTTTTCTTCGCCGCGCACAGAAATGTCCCCGACACGCAAACCGGGCTGCGTGGGTTTGGCGTTGCCCAGATTCCATGGCTGCTCACCATACCCGGAGACCGTTACGAATACGAAATAAATATGCTGCTGTACGCTGCCAGGCGCAAAATGAAACAGGTATTCGTACCTATTGAAACGGTGTACATAGACGGCAACAGCTCTTCGCATTTCCACGCATTCCGTGACAGCGCCATAATATACGGACATATACTAAAGTTTTCACTTTCGTCTATTTTGTCTTTTTGTATTGATTTCATTTTGCTGCTCGCTCTGAAAGTCTTGTTTTCGGGGCTGGGCGAGTCGCTGTCGCTTCTGCTTGCGGTAATTTTCGCGCGTGCGGGAAGTTCGTTTGTAAACTACACACTGAACCGCTCCTTCGTATTCGAGCGCGGAAGCAACACTTCCATTGTCAAATACTACGCCCTCGTTGTATGTGTTTTGACCGCAAATTATGCAATGTTGTCTCTTTTGAATACTGTACTGTCTTTTCCACTCTTCTGGGCGAAAACAATTACGGAGATACTGCTGTTTTTCGTAAGCTATACCATACAGCAGCATATTGTATTTAAGCAAAAGGAGGAATCTCATGAATAGAAAGCTACCTGTCTGGGCGTTGATTGTGCTCGACATTACTTTGTGCGGCGCGGCATTGTGCATATTTGCGCTTTTTCACCATGTGCTTCCGCAATCGCAGGAACCTATTGCCGTGACTGCGCCGCAAGCGCCAGACGCGGCGCAGATGCCGACGTTTGAATTTGATTTTGGAGAGGAATGATTGTATGCGCAAATGGCTGGCCTTTTTTATGGCGTGTGCGCTTTGCACAGCGCTTTTGCCCGCACACACCTTAGCATCTTCAATTTCTGTACGCCTTAACGGAAATGCCATATCCTTTGACCAGGCGCCAATAATGGTGAACAACCGTGTTTTAGTTCCCCTGCGTGCAGTGTTTGAGGCAATGCTCGCCACGGTGGAGTGGAATAATTCGACAAGAACTGCAACCGTTTATCAGGGGAATAGTGAGATTTCCGTTACTGTTGGAAACTCGACAATGAAAGTTCAAAACAGTTCCTCCTCCAAAAACGTCACTCTTGACAGCGTTCCTCAAATAGTCGGGGGGCGGACGCTTGTGCCTGTCAGGGCAATTAGCGAAGCGCTCGGAGCAACTGTTTCATGGGACGCTTCATCGAGCTGCGTTAACATATCTTATATAGACATTGTGCATAAAGGCTCCAACACCAATGTTATTACCACACGTCACGAATCGTACGGTATTGTGTACTATGTACAGGACATTTACGTTAAAAGCGTGGCAAATATCCGAACCGCGTTTGCAAACGACACTTACGGCAAGGGTTACCGCGAACACCCTGCCGACATCGCGGCGCGTTACGGAGCCGTCTGTGCCATAAACGGAGATTATTATGGTTCCACGAGCGACAACGGAGTCGTCATAAGGAACGGTGTTCTGTATCGCGACAACCCAACGGCGGACGTATGCGTGCTCTTTAATGACGGTACCATGCAGACATATGCAAAAGAGCAGTGGAATTCCGCAACGGCAATGGCTGCGGGAGCATGGCAGGCTTGGTGCTTCGGGCCTTCCCTTTTGGATTCCTCCGGCAAGGCCAAAACGAGTTTCGACAGCAAGGTTACAAAGAGCAACCCGCGTTCGGGCATCGGATATTACGCACCGGGGCACTATTGCTTTGTCTCTGTAGACGGCAGAAGCGATGCCTCCGAAGGTGCGACTTTGGCGGAGTTTGCAAGCCTGTTTCAGTCACTCGGATGCTCTGTAGCATATAATCTCGACGGCGGAAAAACAAGTGTGATGACAATCGGATCTCACATCGTCAATATTCCCGATAGCGGCGGCAGAACCTCAAGCGATATAATCTATGTATGCGAATAGGAGGCGCGGCTTGTGAAGCAGTTTTTTAAAATTCTCCCTCATATACAGATAATTCTTGCGCTGATGCTGTTGACCTTCGCCATCATCGACAAGTTCAACAGCGCAATGGCCTTTATTGATAACGAGATAACAAAGAACATGCTCATCGCCTTTTCTGTCTGCGCAATTACAACGGCGATACTGCTTGTGCACGAGCAGAGAAGGAGCAAGTAACAATCTGCATATGGAAACGGGCAATTCATTTGCACTCAAAAAGGGCTGTGACAAAACGATTCTTCAAATCGCTTGCCACAGCCCCTTTGTAAGAGCCACGAATTATCCGATAATTTTTGTCCAGCCGTGAGGGTCGGGCAGTTTCGCGCTTTGAATGCCCGTGACTGTGTCATAGAGCATTTGCGACAGAGGCCCTGTCTCCATGTTGTTTATTATGATGGTCTCTCCGTCCCAGAAAAGTTCACCCACAGGCGAAATGACCGCCGCCGTACCCGTTCCGAACATTTCCTCTAAAGTCCCGTTTTGCGAGGCGTCAAACACTTCCTTCATGCTGATAGGCCGCTCCTCAACTTCTATGCCCTTATCTCTCAGTATATTGATTACACTGTTGCGCGTAATGCCGGGAAGGATGCTGCCCGAAAGTTCAGGCGTTATTACCTTGCCGTCAATCTTAAAGAATACATTCATCGCGCCCACTTCGTCCACATACTTATGTTCAACACCGTCAAGCCAAAGCACCTGAGCATAACCCTTCTTTGCCGCTTCCTCGCCCGCTTTGATAGATGCCGCGTAGTTGCCGGGAGTCTTGGCATAGCCCATACCTCCGCGCACCGCACGCACGTATTTATCCTCAACGTAAATTCTTACAGGTGCAAGACCGGTTGCATAGTACGGTCCTACCGGACTCAAGATAACGATATACTTATATGTTTTCGCAGCGTGAACACCAAGGCACGCGTCCGTAGCTATTATGAACGGGCGTACATAAAGCGATGTTCCGGGATAAGAAGGCACCCAGTCTTTGTCCACCTCAATGAGTTTGAGAGTTGCCTTTTCAAACTCATCTTCGTCAATCTCCGGTATGCAAAGGCGCGCATTTGAATTGTTGATACGCTTCATATTCATATCCGGACGAAAAACTCTAATCTTTCCATCATCGCACCGGTAAGCCTTAAAGCCTTCGAATATGGCTTGTCCATAGTGAAAAATCATCATCGACGGGTCTGTTTCAAGCGGACCGTGGGGAACTATGCGCGCATCATGCCACCCGTTCGCCTCGTCATAGTCAATAATGAGCATATGGTCAGTAAACACCGTTCCGAAACGGAGCGTACTTTCGTCTTTCGGTTTTTGCTTCGGTGTTGTTGTTAGTTGAACTGAAACATTCATTATCAATCACTCCTATAAATTTGTATATTTATATTATGCACCTAAATGGAGCAAATGTCCATAGCCAAAACTCCAAAAAGTAAAAATCGTTAAAAAACTAAACGCCCAAAACGCATATTCTGACAAGATAGGCAGCGTAAAACAGCACTGCTAAAACACCTTGATATCGCTGGAAGCGGCGGAAAATAAGCGTGGGTACGAGACATACCGCGGTTATAAGCAGACACATAGGCAAATCAAGGGACACGGTCTGCGCCTGCACCGGCAGAGAGCCGCCGGATATGACTGCACACAGCGGCAAAATAAGCGTAATGTCGATAATGTTTGCGCCGACTATGTTGCCAATTGAAAGCGATGCCTCTCTTTTCAAAAGAGCAGTTATAGTCGTTACAAGTTCCGGCAAACTCGTTCCCACCGCAATCGCCGTAAGTGCGATGATGTTTTCCGGCACTCCCAGTGATGCGGCTATAGCGCTGCCGTTATCTATAAGAAGATCGGAACCGACCACGATTCCGGCAGTACCAAGAATAAACAAAAACAGATTTCCCATCATGGTTTTCACATCTTTTTGTGTCCCCTGCACACTCTCTTCGGCTATTGATTGCCTGTATGAGAATATGTTCTCCGCGATAAAGAGCACAAAAAGCGCCAGCATAACAATACTTTCACGCACTGTGAGCGCGCCGCCGCGCACAAACGCCAGCAGAGCAATTATAGACGCAAACAAAATAGAGCACTTAGGGAAAAAGCTGCGCATTTTAATCTGCATGGGCAGAAAAATTATGCTTATCGCCATAATCAACCCCGTGTTGGCGATAACACTGCCAATCGCGTTGCCGATAGCGATTTCAGTATTGCCATCGGCTGCCGCAAGACTTGACACCATCAGCTCCGGAAGCGTGGTGGCAAGGCTGACTACCGTTGCGCCCACGATAAATTTCGGGATTCCAAACGCTTCTGCAAAGTAGCGCGCAGAATCCACAAAAAAATCTCCACCCTTAATAATTAGCAGTATTCCCAACGCGAAAAGCACGTAAATTGAAAAACTTTCCACCGTCTGTGCTCCTTTCCATATAAAAAACTTTTGGCACGAGTATCGTGCCAAAAGTCTCGTTACCTCATAACAGGCGCTGCGCCCACCGGTAAAAACCGAATTGTGTTGGACGCATCTTACAACTACTCCCCTTTGACGTGTAAATTTTACCACATGCGCTCACGGCTGTCAATGTTTTTTTTTGGCGAAACAAAAAGTATCTAAAGTTTTTCATAATTGCTTGACAAAAAGACCACAAACACAGATAATAATAGGTACTGAGGTGTTTATAAATGAAGCTGCGCATTATATCCGTTGTTCTAATACTTGCTCTTTTGCCCGTTCCCGCAGCTGCCGATGAGGATGCTTTGTTGACCTTCTTTGACGCTGTGAGCAGCGTTGCGGGAGGAGAAATATCGCTTATGAGCGTGCAGGATACGCAAAGCGCGCGGCTGATGGTAGAGTTTTCCTGCGAGACGGACTACCCTTTTAACGCTCAGACTGTTATAAAGCATCCGTTTGAAAACTACTATGTTGTTCAATACTCTTCATATGACGAGGCTTTAGCGGCGCAGGCGGCTCTGCTTTCGGATAGTCGGGTTAATTATGCCGAATTTGACGAGCCGGTGACTCTGGATTACACTTTGAGCGGAGAAATTTCCTCAGTGTCCGATATAAGCTGGGGAGTAGAGTATACAAACGCTGTTTCCTACATGCGGTTTCTATCGGACAACGGGCGCGACAACAGCGTTGTCGTTGCCGTTGTAGACACTGGAGCGGACATGGACCATCCATACTATTTGAGCCGGCTCGTTTCAGGATATGACATTATAAACGGTGACAATACTCCCGATGACACATATGGACACGGCACTCACGTTGCGGGTATAGTACGCCAAATGACCAATAGCAACACAAAAATTATGCCGATTAAGACTTTTAACGGCCGCGAAGCCTCTCTCGCCATAATAGCGAATGGTCTTGAGTACGCAATAGAAAAAGGCGCGGACATTGTGAACATGAGCTTTGGCGGCAGTCATCTAAGCTCGGGAAGGCTGGAAACTCTTGTGGGCCGTGCAAAGAGGAACAATATTCCCGTAGTGGCTGCGGCGGGTAACTATGCCACAAACGCTGCGGACACCTGCCCTGCTCACATCGGCAACTGCATAACTGTCACGGCACACACGCAAAGCGGAACACCTTGCTACTCCTTCTCAAATTATGGGACTGTGTGCGACATAAGCGCGCCGGGAGAGCAGATATACAGTTCGTATCTCAACGGGCAGTATACCTATATGAGCGGCACAAGCATGGCAACGCCGTTTGTAAGCGGAGCGTGCGCATTGCTTTTGTCCAACTCGCCGGATTTATCATTTCAGACGCTTACGACTGCGCTGCTGGATATGTACGCCCTGCCTGACGACTGGGATACAAACTATGGAGCCGGGGTGCTCTCTCTGCGGCCTTACGACTGGAGTATTGAGAGCTTAGAGCTTTCCAGCAGCAACCGTGCCACCGTAACGGTGCGCGGAAACCTTGTCTGTGACGGGTATGAACCTACTTTGTTCGTCGCACTGTATGATGACGACGGGATTATGACATACTTTAAGACAGCAGAGCTTACGCAAGACAAGAAAAAGTATTACTTTTCGCTCGGCGACGTGAAAGGTTCCGAGATAAAGGCGTTTGTCTGGGACATCTCCTCCGCTTCGATTTTGACTGAGCCATACATAAAAAGCACGTAGCTTGGCTTTCTTGTGCATGCGATAAAAAAAGTCTTGCTAAACTGCCGCTTTACTGTTATAATGCATTATGTCGATTTTTCTTATAGGGCGGTGTATAGATTGTCAAAACCTCTTATCCAATTAAAGAATATTGTCAAGGAGTTCGACGGTCAGCTTGTTTTGAAAGGTGTCTCGCTTGATATTGAGGAAAATGAGTTTGTAACGCTTCTGGGTCCTTCCGGGTGCGGCAAAACAACCATTTTGCGGATTATCGGCGGCTTTTTGGATGCGAGTGAAGGCGAGCTCCTTTTTAACGGCGAAGAAATCAGCAGCGTTCCGCCGTATAAACGCAATGTAAACACGGTATTTCAAAAGTACGCGCTTTTTCCCCATCTCAACGTGTACGACAATGTGGCTTTCGGCTTGAAAATCAAAAAAGAGCCTAAGGATATTATAGAGCAAAAGGTACTCCGCATGCTCAAACTGGTCGGTCTTGAAGACTACGGCAGACGCAGAGTTACCGAAATGTCGGGCGGGCAGCAGCAGCGCGTTGCCATTGCGCGGGCGTTGGTCAACGAACCTGCGGTTCTTCTGCTTGACGAGCCGCTCGGCGCGCTTGATTTGAAGCTGCGCAAAGAGATGCAGCACGAGCTGAAAAAAATACAACAGGAGGTCGGAATTACGTTCGTATATGTCACGCACGACCAGGAAGAAGCTCTTACCATGAGCGATAAAATCGTTGTCATGCGCGGCGGCGAAATACAGCAGATAGGAACACCAACAGACATATACAACGAGCCGATAAACGCCTATGTCGCAAACTTTATCGGTGAAAGTAACATTATAGACGGTGTCATGACGGCCGATTACCGCGTTATGTTCGGCGACAAACACTTTGATTGTGTAGATTTTGGTTTTAGACCTAACGAAGTTGTGGATGTTGTTATTCGGCCGGAAGACCTTGATATTGTGCCGCAGGAAATCGGAAAACTGCGCGGCACAGTCAAAAGCGTGCTTTTTAAGGGGGTGCACTACGAAACTGTCGTGGAAACCAAGGCCGGTACAAGCATCACCGTTAAAATGCATGTTTCAGAACCAACACCGGCCACAAACGATGCCGCGCACGAGAAGATAAGCGCGAATGACTTCTACCTTGACATGGACGATATATCAGAGCTTGACGATGCCAAGATTATTGCCCGCGCCGATGCGCAGGCGTGGAATACCGAAACGGACGAGCTGGTTTCGATAAGCTCTGTCAAATACGAGATACGTCACGAAAACGGCACGTACCCCGTTACGTTTTCCACAGCGCAGGACACCTCTATCACGGTAAACATGGTTGTGGCGGAAGAAAACCGCGTAGTAAACATGGCATACGAAGAAGAAATTTACGCCGTGAACTTCTTTAAGACTACAGATGATATTAAAGAGAGTATTGCGCTTGAAACGGATTTGAAGACGTGGGCAAACGCCAGTGCGTGGACGCTTGACGGCGCAGCGGTAAATATTACAGATGTTGTATATCGTTTCGATGCGGAAAAAATTCGCCCCGGAACATATAACGTTACGTTCAAAACGCAGGGCTATGAGTTTGTGGTGGATACAACCGACTGCTACAAGGTGGGCGACATTGTGGGGCTTAACTTTGCGCCTGAAGATATCCACATTATGTCGAAGGGGTGATTTGTCATGCGTCCGTTTCGTAAAATGGCATATCCGTACGTGGTGTGGGTGGCGCTGATGATTGTCGCCCCAATGCTTTTGACTACGATTTACGCCTTCACCACTCGCGGGAACGACGTAAAAACGATAAACTTCACATTTGCAAATTTTGCCCGTTTCTTTTCGGACCCGATTTTTCTCGACGTGCTTCGACGCTCACTATGGGTGGCTCTGATAACAACGGCGCTGTGCGTGCTTCTGGGATATCCCGCAGCATATATAATAGCGCGCGCCAATCCGAGACGGAAGATACTGCTTGTTCTTTTGGTTACCGCACCCACATGGATTAACATGCTTGTACGCACGTATGCGTGGATGGGTATTTTGCAGGATAACGGGCTTATCAATACCTTTCTCGCTTTATTCGGACTGCAGCCGCTGAAGCTTTTGCACACGGACTTTGCGGTTATCTTGGGAATGGTTTATAATTTTATCCCGTTTATGATTTTGCAGATTTATACCTCCTTAACCAAGATGGATCCCAGCTATCTTGAGGCCGCAAACGATTTGGGCGCAGATAAGGTAATGGCGTTTCTGAAAGTCACATTACCGCTCTCCGTGCCTGGGATAATAAGCGGGATAACGCTCGTATTTCTGCCGGCTGTATCGAGCTTTTTCATTCCGAAGCTCCTCGGCGGAGGTCAGTATGTACTCATAGGAAATGTTATAGAGAACCAATTTTTAACAAGTGGCAACTGGAACTTTGGAAGCGCGCTTTCACTTATAATGATGGTCATTATTATGCTCTCGATGTACATTACACGGAAGCTTGACCGCGACGAGTCTCGCGAGGACGGAGGACGAAGGTTATGAAAAAGATTTTTCATATGCTCCGCAGCTCTTACATCTGGATAATACTGTTTTTCCTCTACTTGCCGATTATATATACGATTGTATTTTCGTTTAACTCATCGCGCTCGCTCTCGCGTTTTACGGGTTTCTCACTGCAATGGTATGAGAAAATGCTCGGAGACGGGGCAATGACATCGTCTATTTATTACACCGTGCTTATCGCTGTAATAGCTACGGCAGTCTCCACAATCGCGGGCACCATCGTGGCGATTGCACTTTCCAAATGCGGCAAGGTTCTGCGCACGCTTATAATGCAAGTTAACAATCTGCCATTGCTCAACCCCGAAATCGTGACTGCTATAGGGCTTTTGATGTTCTTCGCATCTCTCAACATAAAAAAGGGGCTTCTTACAATGCTTTTAGCGCATATAATGTTTTGCATACCTTACGTCATGCTCAGCATAACACCCAAGCTGCGTACGCTCGACTCAAACATTGCAGATGCGGCGATGGACCTGGGCGCGACTCCTGCGTATGCTTTGAGGAAAGTGATAGTCCCTCAGATTATGCCCGGCATCTTTTCCGGCGCTCTCATCGCGTTTACGATGTCGTTTGATGACTTCATTATTTCCTACTTCGTCACGGGCAACGGTGTGAACAACATTTCAATTATGGTGTACACAATGTCCAAAAGAATCAACCCCTCCATCAACGCACTTTCGTCAATTATTATATTGCTTATTTCGGTTGTCTTGGTTATAATAAACGTCGTACCTATTATGAAAGAAAGAAGGAGAAAGAAAAACTATGAAAAAATTTTGCGTAACACTTCTCACGGCGGCATTGCTTTTAACAGCATGCGGCGAAGCTGACAGAACGGACAAAAAGTTTTCGGGCGAAACTTTGAAGCTTTTTAACTGGGGCGAGTACATGGGCGAGGACCTTATTTCCAACTTTGAAGAACAAACAGGAGCAAGGGTAATAGTCGAGCTTTTTGACTCGAACGAAATGCTTTATACCAAGCTTCAGGCGGGAGACTCTTACGACGTGCTTGTTCCCTCCGACTACATGATTGAGCGCCTGATGAGCGATGGTATGCTTCAGCCGCTCAACAAATCGCTCATCCCCAACATAGATAACCTTGCGTCCTTGCTGCGTAATCTCGACTATGACCCCAGCAACGATTTTTCCGTCCCGTATTTTTGGGGCAATGTGGGTATAGTATACAACACGCAAAATGTGGACAAGGCGGAGCTGGAGAGCAAGGGGTTTGAAATTTTGCGGGACACCAGATACGCGGGCAAGGTATATATTTATGACTCCGAGCGCGATGCGTTCATGATAGCCTTCAAAGCGCTGGGCTATTCGATGAATACCGAAAACGAAGACGAGATTCAGCAGGCTTACGAATGGCTGCGCACACTTAACGACACTATGGATCCGGCATATGTTACCGATGAAGTTATAGACGCAATGATGGGCGGCGCAAAGGACCTCGCCGTAGTTTACAGCGGTGACGCTACGGTTATTCTCGACGAAAATCCTGACATGGACTACTTCGTTCCCGCAGAAGGAACCAACATCTGGAGTGACGCAATGGTAATTCCCGCTAATGCGGAGAATGTGCCGCTTGCGCACGAATTCATAAACTACGTTTTAACATATGATGCTTCATATGACAACAGTTTAACCGTGGGCTACGCTTCTTCAAATAAGGACGTGCTTGAGGACATGTCCGGCGAAGGCGGGCTTTATGAGAATAACGCCGCCTATTTGCCGAGAACCGGCTATGCGATGGATGAAATATTCCACGACAACACCGCTTTGCGGACACGTTTGTCTGATTTGTGGCTGAAAGTCAAAGCGGAAAAGTAAAACTGCACAGAAAAACCGCTCTTGTGTGGCGCTTTTTATCGGACGAAGTGAGCGCACATTTTTGCGAACGAGGATAAACTGCAGAACGGACGATTGTTTTTTGTGCTGTACTGCATCAGCCTTTTAATAAAATGCACACCCCGCTGCATAAAAACAAGGGGTGTGTATTTTGTATTTTTTACTTCTGACTTTCACCTGTGAGCAGAGATTTCGCCGGTGAGCAGCTGTCAAAGCGGCTGTTAAATTCCCATCGCGGCGGTAGGTGCAGTTAAAGTTTTTTCGCATCGTGAGATTTAGTGAAAAACGCGGCTATTTTGTAAAATGCGGCGGAAACTGTACGTCCCTATTTGTCTCGTCTGTCTTACACAGTCTGACGTCCCCATCTGCCCCTGTCGATTGTATGTTTTCGTTCAGCAACTTCAAAAGCTGTTCATCGCTTGAATCGCATTGTAGAACATCAACATCGCGTAAGCGACATATACATTCGCCATCGCTCTCGCCATTTTCGTCTATATTTTGAAATCCTACAATACCGTTGTTTATAAAGGACACAAAGCCTACCGTGTCCTTTGTATCACTTTCAAATAGCTCTATGTTGACAATCAACCTTTTTGTCAATGCAAAGTAGAGCAAGTCAGTTATGATATCACCTGTTCTGCAATTTATAACATCGTGTTTTTGGTTTTTAAGTTTGTAGATTTTTTCAAGACGTCTCCCATACTTGTCATTCCACTCAACTTTATAAACTTTCTGGGTTTCTCTCGCTGTAAATCCGTCATAATCTCCATTCGGTGAAATGTCTGCAAACAGGATGAATGTGTCTGTAACTTCCATCACATACCCGAACGCGAATTTTGTGGTGTTCTCCGCATCGCTGTAGAGAGATACTGGAATTTTGCTGTGTTTGGCGAAATTGAGCTTTTCTCTAATTGTTTCGATAGCACCACTCTTCTCACATAGGTTCATATTGATTCCTCCTAAATATCCGCATATAACTCTATCTTGGTTGTTTTCATGTCTGCGTTATCTTAATATCCAAACGCTTTGCCCAGCAAATATACACCAGTAGAAAGACTTGCAGGATCGTCAAGCGTGCCTGCCCCTCCCGTTAGAACATCTTCTACTATTGTTCCAACAATAACTCCTGTGCCGATTATTCCCGCCCCTATCCTAACTCCTACGGAGATGTTATTTGTCTCTGGCTTTCGCTTGTTTGGATTAGGATTTCTTCGAGCATCGCCCTTTTCGCCTCCGTTGTCACGCTTCTTTCTTGATTGACCTTGCTCATGTTTGTTCTTCGAGCTTGGTCTAGCGTTTTTAGTATGCTCTTTGCCAACGAAAACGTTGGATGGGTCTTCCATATCGAATCCCATTGCACTCCATGTAATATCTCCGACAAGGCCATCATCATCCAAACCGCTCTCTTGTTGAAATTTTACGACTGCAAATTCTGTGTTACTTCCGAAAATTCCATCTTCCTCAATAGGATTGCCATCCGCTCCTACATACCCCTGACTGTTTAAAAATTTTTGTATGGCTCTAACATCGGGTGCCGATCCAGTGCCTACTGTTATTATCTCTCCTTTTGCTTTCAAGCCCGTTGGGTCTATCCACCGTATCGGATTGCTGCTGCAATACACATACCAATTAAGCCCGTCGCGGGCGGGGTCAACGCTTCTGAATCTCCCGATTCCCGACACGTAGTATCTCGCGCGAAGGTAGATGTCGCCCGTTTCCTTGTCGTAGTACTCCCCGCAGTAGCGGAAGTTATTCGTGTCGTTCGCGAAATTGGGGTTGGCGTCTGCTTGCGTTCCGTATGTGTCGTAGTGGTACGAATGAAGACATCATAATGGAAACGTTATTTTACAGTCTGACGTCAGACTGTCCTGTCCTACAAAACGCTCATTTTTGTACGAGTATCATTTTCCTTGGTAATAATGTTTACCTCAAAATCATTGCTTACGCAGTTGTCATATATTTTTTGCAACACGGTCTTATTCTTGCTGTATATGTCAACAAAGCAAGAGTCTGCACATAGAAATACAATTTCACATGAGCTATTTAAATACTCATCGTAAGTTTGTATGTCTTTAATTTCGCAGTTCAATGGGAACGCTTTCATGTCAAGAAATACCAGATAATAGTCTTTTCTTGAGACACACAGGCTAAATTGTGTTGCATCAACCACATCTGATTTGAACAAAGAGTCTTCCGCACCATTCATATCTGAATAAAGGACTTCATCTTCAACGATGTTCCATTTGTAGTGTGACATTTTCACCCCTGAAAACACCTTATATAAATAATCACTTGGCATATTGGGCAATATGAATGATAATCCTATCATAACTAGTCCTCCCTGCAAAGTTTAGTGTGCAAACCCCCAAAGAATTGACTGTGTTCCTTGTTGAAAATGCTGCATATCATTGGATATGCCACTTCCTGAGCTTGCAAAATCCTCTATGATTGTCCCTGTTATAATGGCTACCCCACCAATAATTGCTCCCACTCTTGGTAACAATCCCGCGCCGGGAGAGTTTTCCGTTGGTTTGGGTACAGGAACAGCTTCACCGCGGCCCTCTGGTCCCCATTCATGCTCATGTGGAACATCGGGGTGGTTTTTAGAGTTCCCATGGTCTGTGTCATCTCTGTCTTTGGTTGCTTTGCCATCGGGACCGTAAAAACGCTCTCCAATCTTGTCACCTTTTCGATTGTATAGCGGTTCGGAAGAATTTGCGGGACCTGTTGGTATTTTGACATCATTAAAAACAAATCCCATATTTACCCATGTGATATCTCCAACAAGCCCATCCACAGTTAATCCCATATCTCTCTGGTATGCCATAACAGCATATTTTGTGTTTGCACCATATTTTCCATCAATCGATAGTTGCTTGCCATCTTTCCCCACATACCCTCGATTATTTAAGAAGGTTTGTAATTGCGCAATGTCTCCGTGGTTGTCACTATATATGCCAAGAGTTTCTCCTTTTGCTTTCAAACCCGTTGGGTCTATCCACCGTATCGGATTGCCGCTGCAATACACATACCAATTAAGCCCGTCGCGGGCGGGGTCAACGCTTCTGAATCTCCCGATTCCCGACACGTAGTATCTCGCGCGAAGGTAGATGTCGCCCGTTTCCTTGTCGTAGTACTCCCCGCAGTAGCGGAAGTTATTCGTGTCGTTCGCAAAGTTGGGACGCTGGGGACGTACATTATTTGTCGCATAATCGTTGCATGTCCCAGAAACCCCGTTGTTTTGGGCGTTTCAGAGTTTTTTCGCAACGTGATATTTAGTGAAAAGCGCGGCTATTTTGTAAAACGTGACGGAAAATGTACGTCCCTACTGTCTCGTCTGTCTTACACAGTCTGACGTTCCTATCTGTCCCTAAATTTATTTTTTCTCAAATGTAATATAGCGGTGGCAAATGCTATTATGCATCCAATTAGTATACCTAAAATACTAAATCCATAAAGCAAAACATTCACAAGACCTTCACCTAATGCAACTTCTGTTGCATTAGGATGTAAATTATAATAGAAATAATTCGTTATCTTGAAACATTGCAACAACACTTCAGCTAATATGTTTCCAAGTAACAGAACACCTATTGCGCTAAATATTATTTTAAATTTTTGTTCGTGAATTATGAAATAAACCAAAGTAGCTACAGGAATAGGAACAAGATAATAGCAAATATTTGGAAACTCAATATATAGGGATACAATGTATAGTCCGTTCACAAACACTGAAATGATAATGCCACATAAAAGCCATTTTATAAACTTTATAAACCAATTACATTTCATTGCTATTTCGTCCTTTGTATGTGATACAATGATATGACCCAAAAAGAATAGAAGCTGAACGTCCAATG
>JAUNBL010000076.1 GCA_030527235.1 Clostridia bacterium
CCCCCCCGGAGTCTACCGCCGCCTGCGCGAAAGAATACCGCCGAGGAATCTGTAAAAAGCATGAGGAAATAAAACAGCGGGTCTGACGGCCTCTTGGCTCGCGGTCAGCCCCGCCCTGTTTTACATAGACCGCGCCTGAAACAGATACTCCAGGAAATATAAGCTTTCGCCTCAGATATTGAACAAGTGATTGAAGATATCGAAAATTTTGTGCTACAATATAAAGACATACTGCGCGAAGCTGATATGATGCTCTGGGCATGAGGTGTTCACATGAAAATCAGCTATAAAAGATTATGGGGTTTGCTCATCCAAAAGGACATCGCAAAAATCACTTTGCGAAGGGCTTTAGCTCTCGCCGCGGGAAGACAGGAAAGGAATTCTCATTTTTGGATAGTTTTTACAGAATAACGTCTCTGTTCCACGTCGAAACGAGGAAACGTATTGGTGAGATGGTTTGGAGAAATCGTGTTTGGGTGCAGCAGTGTTGTCTCCTGGCTATATTGCAAAGGGTAAATATCAAGCAAGGGTAGAATTTGTTGGCTTGTATCAGCTTGAAAGTATTGGAGATAAACTGCTTCTTTTGCTGAAGGCCGCAATAAACCAAATCGGTGAATATGAGAAAAACTCTCAAGGAGGCGCAAACTAATGGACAAACTACGCATGGAATCGCCTGACCTGACGGCGCGGAATATAGAGAGAATTGGCGAGCTGTTTCCTAACTGCATTACGGAGGCGCTGGACGAGGAGCGGAGCACGGCGGAGAAGAAGGTCTATAAAAAAGCAATCAACTTTGAGCTGCTGCGGCAGATGCTTTCTGATGATGTGCTTGACGGAGACGAGGCATACGAGTTTACATGGGTAGGCAAAAAGGCGGCTATCGTGGAGGCCAACAGGCCCATCCGCAAAACGCTGCGTCCCTGTCCGGAGGAAAGCGTGGACTGGGACGGCACAGAAAATCTTTATATCGAGGGCGATAATTTGGAGGTACTCAAGCTGTTGCAGGAGAGCTATCTGGGCAAGGTCAAAATGATATATATCGACCCGCCGTATAATACCGGAAACGATTTTATTTATCGGGATAATTTTGCGGCAGACAGCGAAGAATATCAGGAACAGTCCGGCGTGTTTGATGAAGAAACCGGCGACCGACTGTTCAAGAATACTGATACAAACGGTCGTTTTCATTCCGATTGGTGCAGTATGATTTATTCGCGGCTGATGCTGGCGAGAAATCTATTGCGGGATGACGGAGTTATTTTTATCAGTATAGATGACCATGAGCAGGAAAACTTGAAAAAGTGTTGTGATGAAGTATTTGGTGCACAAAACTTTGTTGCTCAGTTAGTATGGGAGCGAGCGTATTCTCCTAAAAATGATGCGCGCTTTATTTCCAATAGCCATGATTATGTACTTATGTATGCTAGAAATCTTGATGATTTTGTTATAGGGAGACTTCCTCGCACCCAAGAAGCAAATGCTCGGTATCAAAATCCTGATAATGACCCACGTGGGGTATGGAAACCAAGTGATATGTCTGTAAAAACCTATAATGCAGCGTGTGATTATCCTATTACCGCCCCTTCGGGGCGGGTAATAGAGCCTCCAGCAGGACGCTGCTGGAGGCTCTCCAAAACTGCATTTTTGGAGAGACTCCAAGATAACAGAATTTATTTTGGAGAAGATGGAAATAGTGTGCCTTGCATAAAACGTTTTCTAACAGAACTTAAATTTGATGGAATGGCGCCCACTTCAATTATGTTCTATAAAGATGTGGGACACAGTCAAGAAGGAGCAAAAGAAGTTACACAGCTTATGGATGCAGGCGTATTTGATGGTCCAAAACCAATTCGCTTAATTCAAAGATTTCTCACCTTGGCTAATTTAGATGAGGATTCCATTGTACTGGATTTTTTTTCCGGTTCTGCAACTGTAGCTCATGCGCTTATGCTGCAAAACAGCATTAAAGATTTTAAGTGCAAGTTTATCTTGATTCAGATTCCTGAAAGGGCAGATGAAAAAGGCACTGCCTACAAGGCCGGTTACAAAAACATCTGCGAAATCGGTAAGGAGCGCATTCGCCGCGCCGGAGCGAAAATCAAAGAAGAAAGCCCGCTGACTGCGGCCTCTCTCGATACAGGCTTCCGCGTCTTCAAGTTGGACGATTCCAACATGAAGGATGTCTATTACTCGCCCAATGACATTGACCAGCAAAACCTGTTTGATATGGTCTCCAACATCAAGGACGACCGCAGCGACCTTGACCTTCTCTTCGGCTGTCTGCTGGACTGGGGCTTGCCGCTTTCGATGCCCTACAGCTCCGAAGAGATCGAGGGCTGTACTGTGCATACCTATAACGGCGGCGATTTGGTCGCCTGCTTTGACGAGGATATTCCGGAATCCGTTATCAGGGAGATCGCCGGACGCAAGCCTCTGCGCGCGCTGTTCCGCGACAGCGGCTTCGTTGACAGTCCGGCCAAAATCAATCTCTTTGAGATTTTCAAGCTCTATATGCCGGAGAATGCGGACGATATCAACAAGCGCGTGAAGGTGATTTGAGGAGGGGTGACGGTGGATAACAAACTGACACAGCCGATTGACCGAGACTTTTTGCAAAGCGTTTCTTCCATTTTGGAAGAGGCTCGAAAAAGAGCAAAAACTGCCGTCAATCTCTCTATGGTCTATGCCTATTACGAAATCGGCAGAAAAATCGTCGAGGAAGAGCAGCAGGGGGAAAACCGCGCCGCCTATGGAAAATATCTGCTGCAAAGCCTTTCAGAGTACCTGAACGTGCGTTTTGGCAAGGGTTTTTCTGTTACGAATCTCAAGCAGATGCGGCAGTTTTATACTGTTTTTGCAAACGATCAAATCAGTCAGAAGGTGTCTGACCAATTCGAAAACCTTCCGGCTGTCGGCAGCGGGAGAAGGTTTTTTCTGAGCTGGTCGCACTATTTGAAGCTCATGCGCATTGAAAACGAGGATGAACGGCATTTTTACGAAATAGAATCGGTCAAAAACGACTGGAGCCTGAGCGAGTTGAAACGGCAGTACGACAGCTCTCTCTATGAGAGAATCGCTCTCAGCACAGACAAGAGCAGGGTCTATAAGCTTGCATTGGAAGGACAGACCTTTGAAATGCCGAAGGACGCTGTAAAAGATCCTTATATTCTGGAATTTCTTGGCTTGCCGGAACTGCCCGCATACTCG
>JAUNBL010000077.1 GCA_030527235.1 Clostridia bacterium
CTTTTCCACATCGCGCTCGGTATAGCCCACCTTGATATAGCCCTTGTGGGAGGCTACATCAGGCAGCGTATAGGCGTATATGGTAGGTGTGACCGGCGGACGTTGTACGAAGAATTCAGTCGGCATCCGCGTCACCTCCGCTCAAATCCATCGGGCGTATCATGGAGTCGATAAAGGCGATTTCTTCCTCTGTAATACCGTATTTGGCATAAAGTTCCTCGTCTGTCCACGGCTTAGAGAAATCTTGTTGTGGGATTAATGTATAAACAGAGCGGGTAGTACTTTGAGTTACTTTTTTCAACATAGCAATAAAACGGAAAAACTTTGTAGCAATATATGTCATAACATTATTACAGGTGTTCTCTGAATCGAATGGTCCAATAAAAATATATGTCTCGCTTGAAGCCGTTTTTGGTTTACCGAGAAACGGTATACCGAGAATCGGATGTGGGAATGCATCGCTTCCGCTGCCCGCTCTCGAAATGAAAACTTTATATTTATCTACTATCTCGTAGTTCTTTGATATTACAGAAATATTGTCATACGATACTCCAGAATTATCAAATATTGTTATATCACCGTCATGCGGTTCTTTATGCCCGTGGTATGTGGTCGGAAGACCAAAAGGCTGCCTTGAGCTAACAAGATTCTCCATGGATTTTTCATGGAAAGACATAACCTTGTGAAGAATGTCAACAGCCTCGTTATAACGAATAAAAGTATTGCATCCTTTTTCGAGTAAATCACGTTCTACGGGTGCGCCAACATCACTGCCACGATGGGTTATCACTTTACACCTGCCTTTATTATCTCTGTCCCACAAAAAATAGCATACTCCACCTTTTATTTGAACACCTGAAAAACAATCATTAGCCTCTGGGAAATCATGTATTTCACGAATTGATGTGTCGTGCAACATATCATTTCTGAAATCATCTAATCCCTTACCACCTGCAAACCATCTCGCCGGTACAATCATTGATATGTAGCGAGGATTGAGCTTCTTTGCGTTTGTAATGAACCTATCATATATAGGCGAAGCGCTTATTCCATATCCGCCATCACTCAGTTGATATGGCGGATTGCTGATTATTACATCAAATTTCATTTCGAAAATCTCCTCCGGCTTCAGGGTATGTATCCATTCGTAAGCATGGGATTCGAGGGTTTGCCCCCTCTCGTCTCCGCCAAGTACAGTTGACTTGGAAGTGCCGCAATATTTGCATTTGCCGTTTACCCAAGTGTGCTTGACGTTGCGGAAGCGGATATTGCCCTCGGCATCGTCAAACGGTGTGACGGAAAACTCGCTGTTCGGGTATTTTGAGCAGTACACGCCGCGACGGGAGAGTAGGCTCGTCAGCTCCGTAATGGCAATGCCGTAAAGCTGCTTATGGAAGATGTGGTCGATGCGCTCCTGCAAATCGGGTATCTGCGGCTCCAGACCGGTCAGCAGCCGCTTTGCAATTTCGCGCAGGAATACGCCCGTCTTACAGGCGGGGTCAAGAAAGGTAGTGTCGGGGTTGCGGAACAATTCCTGCGGCAGCATATCGAGCATCTTGTTCACCACATCCGGCGGCGTGAAGACCTCGTCGTTCGAGAGATTTGCCAGACACGACAATACGTCGGGATTATATACCGAGCTAAACAAATCATCAGCCATTGTCCTGCACCCTCCTGTAATCTGAAATGTATTGCTTTAAGAATTTGCCCTCTTCATCGGGCTGCGGCTCATCAAACAAGGAGAGCTGCTCTTTTTTTGTCTTTTTCTTGCGGGTGTTATTGTCGCCGTTGAGCAGCTCGTCAAAGGTGTAGTCCTTGCGCTGCATCTGTGTGCCGGTGATAAATGCCCATTCGGAAAACACAATAGGCTCCTCTGTGTCCTTGCCGTTCCCGTCTACGCACATCAATGTCAGCGCGTTGCCGCACACGATATTGCGGGAGAGGATAAACCTTGCCGCCTCGCGGGTATCTTCGCGGCATTCTTTTTTGCAAACGGATTTATATTCCTTGTCCCATATGGCGAAGAGGCGCTCACGACAGGCGACGGCATTATCGAGCATGATGTCCACGCCGTATAAGCTGGACAGCGCGAGGATCGCGTTTTTTTCATAATCAAGCGGTAGCCGCCTGTATTTCTTTTTCACGATGGCGAGCTTGCGAGAGAGAATCTCGGATAAAAAATTCCCATCGCCGCAGGCCGGCTCCAAAAATCGGGAGTCGATGCGCTCTGTCTCCTGCTTTACAAGGTCGCACATGGCTTTGACCTCGCGCTCGGCAGTAAAGACCTCGCCATGCTCAGCCACGCGCTGTTTGGATTTAACCTGCGCGGTCACCTGCTCACCTGCTCTCCGTCCGGCACAAACTCCACAATGTCATCCACCTTGCAGCCCAGCACACGGCATATTTTTTCCACAGACTCAAGCGACACATAATTGTTGTTCTTGAGCCGTGTGGTTATATTCGCACTGTACCCGGCCATCTTCTGAAGCTGGGCATTGGATATATCTCTGTCTATGAGCATATGGAATAACTTCTTGTAACTGACAGCCATATCGCACCTCCAAGACTATTACATTTATGATATCACGAAAATGTGAAAAAGTCTATGGCCTTTCGATGAATTTTATCGAAAGGCTTATTTTTTTTGCGCTTTCACTACGGAGTTTGCCTTTTATCGAAAAAAAGTTCCGCAGTTTTTTCCGAAACGGCTCTGTTTTGTCCAGTGGGTAGTGGGAAAAGAAAAATTTCAAATTCTTTCGTCAAAACGCGCCGCTGATGTCCAGCGAGGAGTGAGGGAAAGAAAATTTTCTCAAAAAGTTTTGTACGATCGGCCTCAAATTTTCCAGTGGGTAGTGAGGACGAAGAAAAACAGCCCTCAGAAAGAAGGTGAAACAAAATGTACGAAAAGTTACCAAGCGAGCTCAAGGAAAACGCGCTGTTCTGCCTGTGGCAGTACGAAGAGCGCGACGGGCAGATTACAAAGGTGCCGTATCAGGTGAACGGCAGATGCGCAGATCCCACCCACAAGCGCACTTTCTCAAATTACCGTTTGACGCTGAACGCGGTTCCTTCTTATGCCGGAATCGGTATGGGTGTGTTCGGATCGTACTGCGCCATAGATATCGAC
>JAUNBL010000040.1 GCA_030527235.1 Clostridia bacterium
CATTGGACGTTCAGCTTCTATTCTTTTTGGGTCATATCATTGTATCACATACAAAAATTCTCTTTGTTTGTGCAGGCTTTGTAGATTCACAATAGATGGCTTATAATCCTATATGTTTTTTATTTGCTCGCATCACTGCTGCAGAACTGCAAATAAAAAATTTCAAAAAATGTATTGACAACTTGGCACGGATAGTGTATTATCTGTATTAGTTAAACTGATACAGATAATACAGAGAGGAGGATATTATGCTGCAGCTTGATTTAAGCGACCGCCGGGCGCTATATGAGCAAATACACGACCAAATGCGAAACCTTATCATTGCCGGCGCGCTGCGAGAAGGCGACAAAATCCCATCGGTACGGGATTTGGCAACATCGCTGGCTATAAACCCAAACACAATACAAAAGGCGTACAAGGACCTTGAAACGGAAGGTTATATTTACACTGTTCGCGCCAAAGGGAGCTTTGTCGCCGCTCTTCCCGAGGCTGTGCGCAGTACACGGTGCGGCGCGCTGTACAAACGTTTTGCTGAAACTGTAAGCGAGCTTCGATATTTGGGAGAAACTTTTGAAGACATCAATTTGAGGCTTACCGAATTATTTACTGAAAGGGGCAATGTACAATGATTGAGGTAGTCAATGTTACAAAAACATTTGACGGCTTTATTGCGCTCGACGAAGCGAGCCTTCGGGTTGAAAAAGGGTCCGTTTACGGGCTAGTGGGACCTAACGGCGCCGGCAAGACGACGCTAATGAAAATTCTTTCCGGGGTTTTCGTACCCGACAGCGGAAGTGTTACGATAAACTCCTATCCCGTATACGAAAACACCGCAGTGAAAAAGGATATCATGTATATAGGCGACGATTTGTTTTTCTTTCCCTCTTACACCATTGCCGATGCCGCACGCTTTTACGCCGGAATATATGAGAACTGGGACAACGAAAGATTTGAGAGCTTAAAAAGTATTTTTAACATAAGCACGAACAGGCGCATACGGAATCTGTCGAAGGGGATGCAAAAACAGGTAGCGTTTTGGCTGGGGATTTCGACAAAGCCGTCTGTGATGTTGCTTGACGAACCTGTTGACGGACTTGACCCGGTAATGCGCCGCAGCGTGTGGAGCCTTGTGATGCAGGATGTCACCGAGCGCGCCACAACGGTGCTCATAAGTTCTCACAATCTGCGGGAGCTTGAAGATGTATGCGACCACGTTGGAATTTTGCACAAGGGCAAAACACGCATAGAGAAGGCGCTTGACGACATGAAGGGTTCGATTCACAAGGTACAAATTGCGTTTGAAGGCGCTTTCCCTCAAGCGCTTTTAAGCGAAATCAAGGTTCTTCATCAAAGCTCATTTGGCAGCGTTTATACACTTATTGTAAACGGTGAGTCAGAGCGGATAATTGCTGCCGCAAAGATGCACAAGCCTCTTGTATGCGACATTTTGCCGCTCACGCTTGAGGAAGTCTTTATTTACGAGTTAGGAGGTATGGGATATGAATTTGAAAGCATCATTCTTTAGCAAAAGTCTTATAAAATCAGACTTAAAGCGGTTATGGTGGGTTATTGCTTTAGAATTTCTGATGATTTTTATCAGCTCGACTCTTCCCGTAATAAATTCCAATCCGCAAAACTATTTTGACCGCAGCATTATGGACTATAATTCAAGCGTGCTCTATTCGAGCGGAACCGGCTCAATACTCTTGGCGCTTATATTCCCCACCTTAATTTCAGTGCTGCTTTTCAGATATCAGAACTCTTCCTCCGGCGCAGCTGCCATACACTCTCTGCCGCTGACACGCGCAACTATCTTTCGTTCGCATATTTTGGTGGGACTTATAATAATGTACGGAGCAATTTTGCTGAACTCCTTCGTATTTATGCTGCTGACGCTGGTTGAAGTGGGCGAATATATACTTCTTCGACACATAATCGCATGGTGCGTTACCAATATGCTTTATCAGACGCTCTTTTTCTCGGCGTCGTGCTTTGTAGCATTTGTAACCGGCAACAGTCTTGCGCATGCGGTATTTTCATACATATTCGTGTTTCTGCCCATCTTTTTTGAGATGTCAATTGACAGCATCTGTTCCTCACAGCTTTATGGCTACTCAGAAAGTTACCGTTATGTGCTTTCGGATTTGATTTATTCCTCACCTGACGAAATCTATCGTTTCCCTTACGCCGCTTTAAGCGCTGCGATTTGCGTGGTACTGTTCTCGCTTGGATACCTCCTTTACAAAGCGCGGCGGTTGGAGCGGGCGGGCGATATTATGGTCTTTGCGCCCATGCGCCCGATTTTTACCCTGGGTGTAGCAATCTGTTCGGGACTGGTGGGGTTTTTCTACTTCTATTATATTCTCGGCATCTCATCCGCCTCGCTGCTGTACTCGATTCCGTTCGGATTCGTGGGTCTTGTAATCGCACAGATGCTGATTCAAAAAACATTCCGCATCAAAAAGGTCGGACGTTATCTTGGCATATACGTATGCGCCGCGCTCGCTCTCTTTGTATTTTTGCATTTCGATTTATCGGGTTTTGAACGCAAAATCCCTGCAGCTTCAAATGTTGCAAACGTGCGAATTGACAACTGTGAATTTACCGATAGTACGGACATTGAAAATGTCGTGTCTTTGCACCGTCATCTTATTGATACGCGCAACAGCCACGAGGATTCCGACTACAGCATCACTATGTTCTACACACTTAATGACACCGCTTCTCTGCGGCGTCTCTATCCAATAAACTTGCAGCGTGACGCAGAATTTCTGGCGCCCGTTTACGAAAGCGCTCCAATGCGCCAAATGATGTTTAGCCCCCTCTACGACGAAAACTTTTCGCCGCAGAGAGTGTCGGTTTCCGATATACGTTTCGGGAAAGAGGGCAATCAAATAGATTTCTACCCGACACAAGTAGAAATGAACGAGCTGCTCAGCGCGTTTTCAAAGGATGCCGACACTGTTCCATTCAATGCTTATATAAATTCGCCGTCCCATTTTACTTCGCTTGAAATATATTTTCACAATGATTTTTACAGTGATACGAACGATTCGTTCAACTCACGCACATACCCGATAAACGGTTACTATACAAATACGCTGAACTATCTTCTCTCGATAGGCTTCTTCGACTCTCTGCCAGACGCAAGTAAACTTGACACTGCGGAAATAAGCTTGATAAACAGCAGAGGCTACAACTCTTTTATGCGAACAACGGACAAAGACGATATATACGCTCTATATGCGCAGCTTTGCACAAAAATCGCACCTGACACTCAGGACGCAATAGGTGATGTATGTTTTTTTGCAGAAGGTGAGTCGTACTATCAAATTTATACAGACTTATCGCAAGCTGATTGGGATGCCCTGCCGGAGAGCGTGAAAAACAAGTTTGAGACCTTGCAAAACTGACACGAATAATATATACTGGTGGTGGGAACTTTTCCCGCCACCATCTCGTCTAATGAAGTGAAAAAACATTAGGAGGAATATAACTATGAAAAGAATCATGGCATTGCTCTTATCCGCCGCGCTTTTACTGCTCGCCCTTCCCGCTCTTGCACAAGACATGACGCTGGAGGATGCAATCGCAAAGGTCAGAACAACCATTGAAATTGACAGCGCGCTTTCTGAGTTTTCCAGCAGTTCAAGCAACTCAGACGGGAGGACTATGTGGTATCTCACGTGGTCATCGCCCGAAAATGAGACTTACCATGAGGTAAGTGTAGGAATTGACAGTTTCGGCGTGATTTGCTCGTACTACCGCTACTACGAAAGCGTTATTACTCCGCGGACGTACCGCAGTTTGAAGACGCTGCCAGAACTTTCCGAAGAAAAAGCGATTGAGATAGCTCGCGAATATCTGAACAAATTTGTTGGTGAAAGCTATTCCAAGTTCGTTTTTTCCAAACCGCGCTGCTCTGTCGAGTCTGATGCTTACTGTATTTATTTTCCGCACTATGAGAACGACATCCCTGTGGAAGGCTCATACGCAGCCTTCAGAATTGACGCGAAAAGCGGAACTCTTATGGACTACAACCTTTCCTCAATTTTGCACTTTACATATCCCGCACCCACTTCGATAAAAGAGGCCGCAGAAGCAGAGAAGGTTCTCGGCGAGCGTTCGCTGCGCTTGGTGTATATGCCCTTTTTCAGCGACAATGTCATCACTGTAAAGCCGGTCTATACTGTTTCCTCTCAAGATTACTACGATGCATTTACGCTTGAAAGGATTAAGAACGATATATACTTTTTATACAACGATGCAGTAGCAAGGGAAGAAAACGCGTCAGCCACGGCATCCGGAGGTGATAGCGGCAAATATATACCAACGCCGCAGGAGCACGAGGAAATTGAAAATGTGGCTAATCTGATAACTTCCGCACAGGGAGTTGAAATACTTTTGAAAATGAGTGAGCTCAGCTTTCCGGATGTGACGCTGTATCACGAAAACCACTACTCCACCAAACCTTACTACACCAACGACACGGAAACAAAGTACTATCTGAATTTGAGCTTTGAATCCTCCGACAATGATACAACTGATACATACGCTCACGCAAACGCATTGCTGAACGCTGTCAGCGGAGAACTTTTGAGCTTCACCTCGTATTCCGATAAGGACAGCGACGCGCCAAAAATTACTATTGAAGAGGCGCAAAAGAACGCCGAAACTTTCCTCACAAAATATAAGGGTGAAAAGTTCGCCAGAACACGCATTGCAGAAACCGAGAATGATGAAAGCGCTTTAACCGCAACATTCCTTTACGAGGAATATATCAACGGTATTGCGTTCCCGTCCAACCATATGGAGGTAACTATAGACCGTACAAACGGATGCGTTTCATCTTATTCGGAGAATTTCTACGAGAATCTTGTCTTTACAGCGGCTGTGGATTTTCTGACTCAAGAGGAAGCCTCTCAGATAGCCGCAGAAAATGTAGGCGTTAACCTTATGTACTTTACACGCTATGAAAACAGGGAGACGATAGTTTCGCTCGGATACCGCTACGCTTCCGACAAGGGCAGCTATATTTTGGGAAGCGACGGCACGCTGCTGGACTACAACGGAGAACCTTTTGACAAAGGAAATGCCGAAGCGCCCGCACTTGCCAGTGACATTGAGGGACATGTTTGTGAAGATGCGGCAAAAGCGCTTCATGCTGTAGGCGTATACATTAAGGGCGATATTCTCAATCCCGACGCGAGCATCACACAGGGCGATTTTCTGATGACGCTTTTAATGTGCAGGAACTATTTCTCAATATCCGATGCAGAGGAAGCTTTTGAATACGCCGTTCAAGCCGGTATTGTAGATGCAGCGGACAAATCGCTTGACTCTCCGCTGACGCGCGAAAAGGGCGTGCAATATATTATAAATATGGTTGGGGCAAAAACGATTTCGCAGCTTGAAGGGATTTTCAAAACCGGATTTTCCGACGAGGCTAATATTTCTACCGAACACTTGGGCGCGGTGGCAATAGCCAAAGCAGTTCAGATTGTCTACGGCTCAGACGGCGCCTTCTTCCCCAAGCGGAATGTGACGCGCGGTGAAACTCTTATCATGCTTTATAATCTGCTCAAGAACAATGTGTTTTGAATATACTAAAAGAGAGGGACTCCGCATAGCGCGGAGTCTCTTTTATATAGGCTTATTCCAGAAAGTCTTTCAGCTTCTTGCTTCTTGATGGGTGGCGCAGCTTGCGTAACGCCTTTGCCTCTATTTGGCGAATGCGCTCACGCGTTACCTTAAAGACGCTTCCAACTTCTTCAAGCGTTCTCGCACGGCCGTCCTCAAGCCCAAAACGAAGCCGCAGCACCTTTTCCTCTCGCGGGGTGAGCGTATTAAGCACGTCCATGAGCTGTTCCTTCAAAAGAAGGAACGAAGCCGCCTCCGACGGCGCAGGTGCATCATCGTCGGGGATAAAGTCACCCAGGTGACTGTCCTCCTCCTCGCCTATGGGTGTCTCAAGGGAGACCGGCTCTTGTGCAATTTTCATTATTTCACGAACTTTGTCAATGCTCATATTCATTTCTTTAGCGATTTCTTCCGGGGCAGGCTCCCTGCCAAGCTCCTGCAAAAGCTGCCGTGAAACGCGGATAAGCTTGTTAATTGTTTCCACCATGTGAACGGGAATCCGTATCGTGCGCGCTTGGTCGGCAATAGCGCGGGTTATCGCCTGACGAATCCACCACGTGGCGTATGTGCTGAATTTATAGCCCTTTGTGTAATCAAACTTTTCAACGGCTTTGATGAGTCCGAGATTGCCTTCCTGAATAAGATCCAAAAACAACATTCCGCGACCTACATAACGCTTTGCAATGCTTACGACAAGGCGCAAATTTGCCTCTGTGAGCTTTTTCCGAGCGCTCTCATCACCGTTTGTCATGCGCTCGGCGTAGTATAATTCTTCCTCTTGCGTGAGGAGTGGAACTTTACCTATCTCTTTAAGGTACATGCGCACATGGTCGTCAACATTTATGCCCTCAGGCATACTGAGGTCTTCAAGCTCCTCTTCATCCACCTCGTCAACGCTGGCGATTTCACCGTCTATGTCGCCTACAATATCGATTCCGAGAGCATCAAGATTATCATGGAGCTTTTCTATCTGCTCGGAGTCAAGCTCCACCTCTGAAAGCGCGTCTTCAATTTCCTTTTCGGAAAGGACTCCTTTCGCCTTCCCGCGGTCTATTAACTCCTTAATCACTGCTTTTTTGTTTGCGGGTATTGATTCGCTCACCGCACTCAACCGCCTTTCATCAAATTCTTGCTTTCGGAAATAAGCTTTTGCAAAAGCGCAAAATCGCCCGCTTTCTCGGCGGCCTTGATTTTTGCATCTAACAGCTCGCGCCGAATACGCAAAATACAATCCTTTGCCGCTTTGACCGAAGCGTTTTCTGCGCCACGGGCCACAAACACCTGAGCGAGCAGACTCTCCCTGCTCGCAAAATGCGCAAAAACCGCAGCTTCGTCGCAGACGCCCCGCTCGCTGTAAAGCTCTTTGATATACCGCGCTACCGAGCGTAAAAACTCATCCGCAAACAAATCCTCGCAAAAGTCGTCTCGGACTGCGTTATACACGCTCTTATCCGCAACAACCATCCGTATAAGCGCGCTCTGCGCATTTTTAGCCGCGTCGGTAACTTCAATGTCGCCAAGAGCTATCTGCGTACCTCTTGTTTTGGGAGCAACGCTCTTCCTGACCTCTTCACTAACAGTGCGCCTTGCGTTTTTTCTATTCAGCCTGCGCAGCTCGTCCTCCAATGCCCTAATATCTATATCTGCGCGCAATGCAATGCTTTTTTTATACTCGTCCCTTTCGACGGCATTTTTTACATTCAGCAATATACGCGCCGCGTCAAGTGCAAAATCCGCTTTTTCGGCGGCATCGCTCAAGTTATATTTTGAGAAAAGTGAGTCAATTCTATACTGCGCAACGGTTTTCGCCTCATCGATAAGCTTTTGAAACGGCTCTCCTCCCACAGTACGGACATATTCATCCGGGTCTTTCGCACCCGGTACGCTTATCACCCTGACACGGCAGTCGAGCGAATCAAACATCTCAAAAGCTCGCTCCGCCGCCTTTCGCCCCGCGTCGTCGGTATCGTAGCAAAGGCACACCGTTTTTGCATACCGCGACAAAAGCCGCGCCTGCTCCGCCGTAAGCGCCGTCCCGCAGCCTGCCACGGCGGATTTGATGCCGTTTTGGTGCAGCGTGATAACGTCCATATACCCCTCCACAAGCACGATAGTCTCGGTCCCGTTCTTTTTCGCCAGATTAAGCGCAAAAAGATTCCTGCCCTTGCTGTATATCGGACTTTCCGGCGAATTTATATATTTCGCGCCCTCATTTTTCAGCGCGCGGCCGCCAAAAGCAATTATGTTGCCGCGTACGTCAAATATCGGAAACATCACCCTGTTTCTGAAACGGTCGTATACATGACCTTTATCATTTTGTATACCGATTCCAGCCATGACTATCTGCGCCTTTGAATAGCCCTTTTTCACAAGGGCGCTTGTCGCACTGTCCCATGTGTCCGGCGCGAAACCGAGCCCGAACGACGTTATCGTTGTGTCGCTTAGACCTCTGCTGCGAAGGTAGGCGCGCGCCTGTGTACCATCCGGAGAATTGAGGTTTTCATAGAAAAACCTTGCAGCGTCTACATTAAGTGCATAGAGCTGTTTCTTGCGTTTATAAGAATCGTCACTGTAGTGTGCTCCTGATTCGGGAATCGGAATATTTGCCCTGTCAGCCAAATATTTAACCGCATCGGGGAAGTCCAGGTTTTCGGCAGCCATAATAAATTGAAGCACGCTTCCTCCAACGCCGCAGCCAAAGCAATGGTAAAGCTGCTTGTCCTCGCTTATATGAAACGACGGGGTTTTTTCCCGATGGAACGGACACCGCGCAACATACCCACCGCTTCCGCTGCGCTTAAGCTCCGCGTATTGACTTACAACTGAAACAATATCGTTTGCGGCAAGAATTTGAGCAATCAAATCTTCGGAATACCGATTAGGCATCTCAAACCGTCCTTCCAGATACGAAACATAAACACTACTCTGTTATTCGACATCAGGCACTAAATTCCTTCTTGCGCTAAAAATTTTTGCGTATTAAAAAATCGGCGGAATGTCCGCCGATTTTTAGAGGTTACTGTTTTTCCACAATTCGCACGTCATCTATACAAACCGTATGTACATCTCCCGGAGTTGTAGCGCCGCCCTCCTCAATGTTGCCAAGAAGGAAATTTAACGTCAAATTCACATCCGTATTCGGCGTGAACTCCCTCGAGTAAACAACTGAGGAATCGTTTGTAATATGATACGTGGTCTTGGCGGTGGTGTAATTTGTCATTTCGGTCTGTATCGGTCTGTCAACATCGCACCACGCTCTGAAGGAGACAATATACGTCTTGTTCTTCTCAAGGGCAATGTTCTTTTGCATAAACTGCGTTGACCACGAATACGGCACGCTCCACTCGTTACGGCGCTCGCCGTTATAGTTTATCTGCACCCTCGCACACCCGTCCGAAATGGTAAGACTTGACCAATCGGCCGCCTCGTTCCAGATGCTCCACGCCGCGTCTGAATCCATCGTGCCGTTGATGACCAGGTTGCCATCCGCCTCGTTGATAAGGGCGCTGTAACGCGCCAAAGCATAGCCTTCCGCTTCAAATTCAATCGTGTATATGCCGCTTGAAGAAAACGCGGACGCGTCTATGGTAACAGTGTCCTCTCCTACGTTCACCTCAGAAGTCGGTTCCCCGTTTATTTTAACGGAGCTGACATTCCATGCATCATCACGGCTGCGCAAGAGAACCAGGTCCTCGCCCAAAAACGTATGTAGGCTGCCTGCAGTCAGTGTGGGCGGACACTTGCCCGTTTCTCCAGATATTTTCAAAACTACATTGTCTATATACACGTTCCCCGTCTTCCCGTGTGAGGTTTGTGCAAGCAGGAACTTAAGAGTTACCGTATCGTCTGAGAGCATTTTGAAATTGTATTCAAAGCTGCTCATTTCATTATCAAGCATCAGGCTTCCGGTCTCCAGATAACGATAGTACGAATCATTTTCAATCGTTACCTCTATATCGCGCTCTACCGAGCTTCGCGCGTCAAACGAAAGCGTATAATCAACACCTTTTACAAGCTCTATGCCCTCCTGCATAAGCATTGCGTGCCACGCTTCGCTGCCAAGCGAATTTATCTGTGCTCCGAACACGCCGTTTGAAACGCTGAACGATGCAGATGCGCCCTGTGTAAACTTGCTCCACCCCAAAAGGTCCAAGTCAAATGTACCGTTTTTCAGCGGATACGGCGCTGCCTCCAGAGTCTTGCAAAGGAGCACGTTGTCAAGCTCAGAATCATCCGCAAAGATAAATTCTATCTTCGCCGTCTTTGTATCCGCGCCCACATAGTCAAAGCGTGCGCCATGCGTCTGCGTATCCTCGCAAACATCAAATGTTTGTTCAAAGAGTGTTTGTCCTCCGTCAGTCACACAGACAGTGAATGGCGCGTATGAGAGAGCATCAAACGAGAGCGTATAATTCTCTCCGCTGTTTAGCATTATCCCTCCTTGTGAAACACTGCCTTCCCCGCTTAGAGTAAGCACACGGGTTGCAGTCGGCACTCGCGCCGAAAGCCCGCTTATTTCCCAGTACGCCATACGCGAAGCCGTGTATTTATCAAACGTGCCGTTATAGACACGGTTCCCAGTTATAGCGAGCGGAGTTTTGGGCGCATCCGAATCGTCTATGACACGTGTTTCCTCGCGTTGTATCCAGTTACGCCCGCGCAGAGTATATACGCGAACATAGTCCACTTCCATTGTAGCCGGAAGCATTGACGCGTCGGGAACCAGACCTCCATCGTAGTTTCCGCCTACCGCAAGGTTGAGGATGAGATAAAACTCCTTGTCGAACGGCGCCGGATATGTATACGGCTCCTCGCCCAAATAACCGTAGGTATACCAATCGCTGACCGTTTGATAAAGCTCCCCGTCCACATACCAGCGCATTTCACCGGGTTCCCACTCCAAGCTGTACGTGTGAAAATCTGCGATTGAAGTATCGCTCTTAAATGTGTACTCGTCATTAACATATACATTGTTCGGCCACGCGTTTCCGTAGTGCAACGCGCCCCCGATTACTTGCGGTAGTCTGCCGCGCGCCTCCATTATGTCTATCTCGCCGGAAGCTGCCCATGTTCCGTATTCGCTGTCGGTGGGCATCATCCAAAATGCGGGCCAAAGGCCCTTGCCCGTCGGCATTTTGATACGCGCGGATATTTTCCCGTATAAAATGTCACATTTTCCCTGTGTTGTAAGCTTTGCAGAGGTGTACGAATGGGCAGCATGATTTTCTTTTTTCGCCTGAATTTTCAGCGTACCCGCAGAAACTGACGCGTTTTCCGGACGGTAGTACTGTTCTTCCGCATTGCCAAAGCCGCCTCCGGCGTCAACCGCGTTCCATTTTTCCGTATCAAGCGCGTCTGAGTTAAACTCGTCGTTCCAGACCATTTGCCAATCCGTGCTCACTTCACGCACAATTGCGTCTGCACAAGAGGCTTCCGCCATGGGACGCATTGCGCCTCCGTTCTCCCAAACAAAACCTGAGACACTATCGCCGTCCGCAGCCATTGTCAGCTCTGTCTGTCCATCGCTTTGCGTGACAACGCTTTTCAGCGTATCGCCCTCGTAAAGGGCGCCGATAAGTACGCCTTCTGTCTGCGCGCTTATCGTCACATTTTCTCCGCGCTCGTAACCATGGAGTATGGCGTCCTCTCCGTCAGAGGTTTTGATGGAGATTTCGGCGGCAATCGCACCAAACGCACTAAACAAGAATAGAAGAACCGCTATAAGTATCAGCGCCTGTTTTCTCAATGTTTTCATCCCCTTAAACTTATAATTTATGCCATGACTTGGGCACAAACAGCTCATTATACATATATATAGCAAACCTGTCCGTCATGCCGGCCACGTAGTCGCATACTGTTTCCTCAAGCGAATGCTTTTGAAGCAGCGCCTGCGAAGGCGCAGGCAGCAAATGCGGGTTTTTCATAAAAGAGCCGTAGAGCCCTTCCATTATGCCGAGCACTTTTTTCTCCTCGGTTTTCGCCTTTGAGTCCACATACACGTTGTCAAACATGAACTGCCGGAGTTCAAGCGTCGCTTCCAAAACTTCCGCGCTCATTTTAACGACTCCGTCCTCACTGTTTTCAACCACATTATGCACCATTGTATTTATCCTGTCGCCATGCTTTTCACCGAGAACTTCTATCAAACGCTTTGGTATTGAGTGCGGCAAAAGTATCTTAGCGCGCATCGCATCATCTATATCATGGTTTATGTAAGCGATTTTGTCCGCAAATTTGATGACCGCCGCCTCCGGCGTATTTGGCTTGGCATCTCCTGTATGAGCAACGATTCCGTCCCTTACCTCGTGTGTGAGATTGAGTTCCTCCAGAACATCTACTACCCGCAAGCTCTGCTCATTGTGACGAAATCCGCGCGGCGAAAGCGCATTAAGCGCCGCCTCGCCCGCATGACCGAACGGTGTGTGCCCCAAGTCGTGCGCAAGAGCAATTGCCTCTGTCAAATCCTCATTGAGCATCAGTGAACGCGCAATGGTCCTGCCTATCTGTGACACCTCAAGCGTGTGCGTAAGACGGGTACGGTAATGGTCGCCTTCCGGCGTAATAAAAACCTGCGTCTTATGCTTAAGGCGACGGAAGGCTTTGGAATGAATCACCCTATCACGGTCGCGCTGAAAATCGGTACGCAAAGCGCATTTCTCCCTGAAACTTACCGTACCTCGGCTATCGCGCGACTTTGTGGCATATGGGGAAAGCATTTTGTATTCTGTTTGCTCAATGCGCTCTCGTATATTCATCTTCAGTCTCCAAAACACACGCCGATATTTTTCGCGATGCGCACAAGCTCACCGTCGGGGTCAACGTTTTTGTTTTTGCCTATAACATTTTCAAGTGTATCGTAGCTCATAGTGTCGCCGTCCAACGTAACCATGTTTCCGAACTTCCCTTGCATCGCAAGCTCTACAGCATACGAACCGTAGCGCGTGGAAAGCACACGGTCATATGCAGTGGGGCTGCCGCCGCGCTGCAGATGTCCCAGTATAGTGGCGCGCGCTTCGTTGCCGCAAAGCTTTTCAAGTTCATCTGCAATCTTGTTGCCAACTCCTCCGAGTCGGATGGGGTCCGGACTGTCCGCAACAATTTTTTGAACGACCATCTCGCCCGTTATACTCTTTGCGCCTTCGGAAACGACCACAATGCTGAAATCCTTTCCGTTCGCCTTTCTTTCGTTTATCTTGGACGCGACTTTTTCAATGTCGTAGGGAATCTCCGGAATAATTATCGCATCCGCGCCCCCGGCAATACCGGCGTGAAGGGCAATCCAGCCGGCATATCTGCCCATTACCTCAAGCACCATTATACGATGGTGGCTGCAGGCAGTGGTGTGAAGGCGGTCAAGCGCCTCGGTGGCAACCGCCACAGCTGTGTCAAACCCGAAGGTAGAGTCTGTGCAGGAAAGGTCGTTATCTATCGTCTTAGGGACACCGATAACAGGTACTCCTTTTCGCCAGAAGTCCCGTCCGCTCGTCAGAGTGCCGTCGCCTCCGATTATAAGCAGCGCGTCCGCGCCGGCTCGTTTAAGATTTTCGACTCCGACGTCCGAAACGTCCCTGTACACTGTCTCCCCGTCCACCTCAAAGGGAAATTTGAACAAATTGTCCTTATTGGAGCTGTAAAGCATTGTACCGCCGACGGGCAAGATGCCAGAAATCGTTTTTGCATCAAGCTCTATCCAGTTGCCGTTGTAAAGTCCGCGATAACCGTTCAAGAAGCCGATAACCTCTATTCCGTATTCAACGATAGCCGTCCTTGTGGCTGCGCGGATGACGGCGTTAAGCCCCGGACAGTCGCCGCCGCCGGTGAGAAGCGCTATTTTTTTTATATTGGCCATACAAATACCTCCGATGATTTGTGTTCATGCCTTTCCCGCGAGTTATTTGATTCGCTGCGCACTTGCAAGGGGAACCATATTCATCGCTTTGTCAAGCACATAGATTTTAATGTCGCCCTGCTGCAAAAAGCTTGCCTCAAAAGCGCCGTTGGCGTTTACTTGCTGCGCCTTTACCTCCAAAAGCGTGTCATCGGCATAGAGAGCGCAGACAATATAGGCATCCTCAGTTACCTCGGCGGTAACAGTGTTGTCCGAAACGACTACTGTTCCGAGCGACATATGCGTACTCTGCTGCGCAATCTCCTGCGCGCTGAGCGCCCGGGAATAGAGCGCAAAATTGTCCATTATCCCGCAAAAATCCGGATTGTCCTCCGCGCTGTGGTCATAGTACGTATCCCACCACTGTGAGCGGCCGATATAGTTACGGGTATTTTCGCCTATAAGGTCACAGGCCTCAAATGTCAGCTCTCCGCTCGAGATTAAAACACCGTCAACATAGATACTCGCTTTGGATTCAAACGCATCATATACGAACGCCACGCTGTAAAAGCGGTTAGGATTCAAGACCATCTCAGAGTGGGTGAACTGCGTAGTTTTCGCATTCCATTTAGCGCCGGCGCTGAGCGGAGCCAGCCGACCGAACACCGCGTTGTTTCCGCCTGCGCCAAACGCAAACAGTCTGTACCCCTGCGTCAGGTCGCTAAGCTTCACATCCGCCATAACGGTATAGCTGCGCATTGTTCTTGTCAGCCCGTCTGGAGCAATCAGGTACGAATTTGTTGGCGTAACCCGGCTTCCCGTCATGGTATTGTTTGTCAAATCCAGTATGCCGTCGTGTATGCTGCCGCTCTGACCCATAAAGCGCGCATCGCCCGAAATGCCGGACTTGTCTTTAACATATGTCTGTTCTCCTTCGGAATAGACGTCGATATCTTCAAATTCGTATTTTAAAAGCCGCGCCTCTGACGGAGTTGTCTTTGGCAAAACAGTAATCGGCAGCTCGCGCCAGACCAGTACGCCGTCTAAACTCATCCGTGCGCGAATTTTAAGCGAAACGGCCTCCTCCTGGGCGCGTATCGCACCGCTGTCGCTCATGACTGCTCTGTTTGAAGATTCCCAGGTAATCGTCCCACCGCTAAGAGACTCTGAGCGAAGGACCATGTCACGGCTGACTTTGTTCGCGCCTATTATATCCGTATCAAAAATATCATCCAGCACACTGCCGGCAATGTCTCCGTCTTCCGCAAGGCGGTAGAGCACATTCATATTGTTCTCGCCTTCGGTTATCTGTGTAGTGCGGTCAAGGTTTTCAAGCACGTATTCACAGTCCGCGTCGGCGATAATATCAGGCACTTCGCCCTGGTATGTATACTCTCCGCAAAGGACATCCTTGAGCTGTGTTGGCGTAAAAACGGCTCTGCCGTTTGCGTCCACATAGTTTACATTAAGGTCTGCCGTTTGGATAACCTGAGTGTCGGTGTATCTTATATCGAGAGCGAAGCAGTAGTTTTCACCGCTTTCCGTGGGGACAAACATGTTCGCTCCCGTATCGCACGAAAGACGAAGCGAAAGGATATCCTCCGCCAAGCGCGCATACTCAGTAATATCTGCCGCAAACCAGCGAAGCTGCGTCGAGTCGGGAATTATAAATTCATCGAGCAGCTCGCCCTTGGCGGGCGCGTTGTTCCACGTTACCGTTTCCTCGTTCCATTCGTTTGAAACGGCGCTCACATAGAGCGCTCTGTTTCCGGTGTTCGTGCCCTCGTAGAGATAACCTACAAGACGGCAGGATGCAATGTGAGTATAGTCTATGGAAGATATATCGAATTTCAGCATTCCGTCGCGTATTGCGGCAGCGCCCGCCGCACCGGCAGTATTGGAAATCTGAAGTTTTTCGGGGTCTTCACTGCCAAAGGGCGTATCCGCCTCGTTAGCTTTTATATATGTATCGTCAGTCGGCGTTACGATGGCGGTCTTAAGGTTCGCTCCGGCAGTATTGGGGTCATTATAGACAAGTGTTATAATATTTTCACCGCTGCCCACGATGATATCGGTAACTGAGACTTCGGGGTCGTATTCAAAATCGGTCGCTCTGTAATTTATAACGCTCTCGATTGCGCCTTGATACGAAAACGCGCCCTCTTCAATTGATGCAAGCGTGATATCGGGCGCGAGATAGCCTCCGCTTTCCGTAACGCGCCGCACGGTTACATCATACACGTTCTTATCCGTTTCAAAACCTATTTTCAGCGATGGCTCCATCCCCGCAATGTGGCGCGTTGAAAATTTTGTCGCCGCCACGGACGAAGATATGATGAAAGAAACCTTGTCTGCCCCGGAAAACTGCGGGATATAGCTTGAAACGTCTATCTCCATCCAAAAATCGTTGCTTGACTCCCTGGGCTGAGCATATTCTGTGATGAGCGCTCCCTTTTGAGGCGCGTTGGCATATGTAACATCTTGCTCCGTCCACTCCCCATCCGCGGCATAGACACTGAGCACACGGTCCACCTTGCTTGAAACGTCTTCACAATGCAGCCGGATTGCCGCAGAGGTAATCGTCTGCGCATAGGCGGAAATGTCGAAAGTGAGATAGACATCACGCGTGGTATTTGCGTATTTCGAGTTTGAATTGGAGCTTGTAATAAGCTGAAGCCTATCCAAAACGCCAAATGTATCGTCGGGCGCCCGCAGCTCCGTATACGCATTTGCAACACAAGGCGCATACGCTGTTACCGTCTGTGCTGCAAAGGATGCTGACGCAGAAAAAACCTGCGCGAAAACCAGACAAAAAACCAGTACACGTTTCATTTTAATTACCCCATCCTTTATTGAGCCTATTATACACCTTCCAATAAATATTTGCAAGCATTATTCTATTATTCCGCCGCCGAGCAGAACATCATCGTCATAAGCAACAGCGCTTTGTCCCGCCGTCACTGCGCGAAGCGGTTCGGAAGTTTCTATCAAAACACGCCCGTCTTCGCAGCGCAGCGCCGAAGGTACGCTCTGCTGAGCGTAGCGCGTTTTTATCTGCACTTTGATTTCACCTTCCGGCGCATCTGCAGCAAGCCAGTTGAAGTCGCGCACTGTAAATCGCGTTCGGAACTGCTCCTCAAATCGACCGAGAGTAACGGTATTGTCAGAGGCATTTTTTTCAATGACAAAGCGGGGCGCGTCAAAACTCAGCCCCAGCCCCTTGCGCTGCCCTACCGTGTATCGGATGATGCCTTTATGCGTACCCAACGTATTGCCGAAGCTGTCGATAAAGTTACCTGGAACAGTATGTACGCCCATCACGTTTTCCAAAAAAGAAACGTAATCTTTGTCCGGTACAAAACAAATGTCCTGGCTGTCCTTAACCCTTGCGCTTGCCATAGCGCCCTTTTCGGCCTCAGCACGCACGGTTGTCTTGTGTATGGCGGCAAGCGGGAAAAGCGTATGCTCCACGATGTCCCGTGAAAGACCGCACAAAACATAGCTTTGGTCTTTACTCTTATCCTGTGCCTTTTTTATGACACGACGGGCGTACTTTTCCGAATACTCCGCCTTAGCATAGTGACCGGTGGCAATCGCATCAAATCCCCGTTCCATTGCAAAGGCGTATATGAGAGGGAATTTAACCGTCATGTTACAGCGCACGCACGGATTAGGCGTTCGCCCCTTTACGTATTCGGAAGCAAAGTTTTCCAGTACGTTGGATTTGAACTCCGCCGATGCGTCAATGACGTGGTGTTCTATGCCCATTTCCCGTGCGGCAAGCTGCGCCAAAGCAGTATCGGTGTTGTATAGGGCGAGTGTAGCGCCTGTCACACTGTGTCCGTCCCTTTGCAGAAGCTTTACGGCAAGTGTGCTGTCCACTCCGCCGCTCATAGCGCAAAGCACTTTCATAAATGTCCCTCCGTTCTTCTAACAATCACCGCCGCCGCCGCGCCCGTCAGCGCGCCGCAAACCCCGCCCACAGCCGCAAGGAACGGCAGGTAAATCATCGTGACGGCGCCGAGAAACGCACATGCGCACATAACCTGACCGACATTGTGAAAAACACCGCCCAGCATGCTTATTCCCACAATGCCGGCGCGCGTAAAACGCACGGCGGTAATCATCGCCGCGAGCGATAAAAACGCGCCCGATGCGCTGTAGAGCATTGTCATAATATTGCCGAACAGAAGCGCACAAGCAAGCACCTTGACGATGCACACGATTACCGCGCATTTTTTGCCGCGAATGCAGAGCGCATAAAGCACCACTATATTACCGATGCCGATTTTCACTCCCGCCACCGGCGAAGGAATGGCAAAAAGCGTCTCTATGTACCCGGCAAAAACAGCCAGCGCCGATAAAATACCGTAAAACGCAATTTCACGAACAGTAATCTTCATCATCTCACCACCGCGTCCAGTTCTTCTTTGTTTCTCAGCACTACGCTCACCTGGTTGGGGACGCACAGAATATTGCCCTCCGCTTTCTCACACGCGTGGTTGGGGCAGTCGGAAAAAATCATCCGGATTTTCCCGTCTTTAACCTCCAGAGCGTTACCCTCAAGTTCTATGATACAGTCTTTATCAAGGCTGACGCTTGAGTAAAGAGCGCCGCGCACATAAATATCCGCCGTATTTCCGCTTTGGAGAAGCGCCGACGAGAACAGCGCCGTCAGTGCAAGAAATGCCAAAAGCGCGCCGTCTGCCGCAGTAAAACTTTTTCTTCGCATAATCTACCTCCCGTTTGTTATTTTATGTATGTGATACAATGATATGACCCAAAAAGAATAGAAGCTGAACGTCCAATG
>JAUNBL010000041.1 GCA_030527235.1 Clostridia bacterium
GGGGAACTTCGCACAGAGAGAACAGAGTGCGGATGTATCAATAACAATTAACGGAGAAACCCTTCAAACCGACACACCGCCGACGATAGAAAACAATCGCACTCTTGCGCCTATGCGCGCAATTTTTGAAGCGCTCGGCTGCACTATAGAGTGGGACGACGAGACAAAAACCGTTACTGCGGCTGCGGATGACGGAACAGTAATAACGCTGACGATAGGTGAAATGTTTGCGATGAAAAACGGTGAAGTTTTGGAACTTGACTGCGCCGCCAAGATAGAAAACGGCAGAACAGTCGTGCCGGTGAGGTTTATCGCCGAGGCGCTTAGTTGTACCGTTAACTGGAACAATGATGCGCGCTGTGTGGAAATTGAAAAATAGGCAAAGCGGCTGCTGAAAACACTGGGTATGATGTGGTAAATATCTCCACATCATACCCTTTAATAATGTCGCAAACGGCGGGCAAATTGACTAAAAAAGAGGTTTACGCAGCGACGGCATACATGATATAGTCAAAAAGCAAATTAAGCTTGAGTCAAACAAGAAACGGAGGAATATATTTATGAGAATGAAAAAGATTTTAATCCCTTTGATTGCACTGATGGCGCTTGGTATCTTATGCATTCAAACTGCGAGTGCGGAAATAGCGAAATATGTAGTTTGTAAAGATACATATATTCACCCCACAAGTGGAACAGCGCGGGATAGCGGTCCATCTACAACGCTTATCCCCCAAAGCCACAGCGGTACCTGTAAGGGTGATTCGCCGTTTTTGATGGCAGGCGCGTCAGCAACTCCGGCAGGCTATGTCGGAGAGAGTGTAGACGGAACAACGTACGGCGGAGGAACATCTTATGTGGGGAGCTGCCGGAATGCGCTTGTACAGTATACGCTGCCGGCAAACATGAACCCGAACGAAATATACAAGGCAACTGTGAATTTCACAATAAACGACCTTTCGGCAACTTACAGCGCGTCAAAATGGATACGTCCATCGCTGTACGAGGTGTCAGCGGATGCGGCAAAGTGTACATCCTGGGACGAGTTGACGGTTAAGGGTACTGACATAGGGGACAAGGGCGATTTTATCACATTAAGCACAGAGAGAATCACACATCCGATTTACAATATCTCGGGCGGCACTGCGCAGCCGATGAGCTTTGACATTACAGCATATTTGAAAGAGCAGATAGCCGCAGACGCCACAAAGACGGAGTTCGCTTTCAGAGTTGCGGTTCCCACAGATATGGCTTATATATTTTCGCGCGAGTATAACAACGGCCAGTACGCTTCATATATTGAAATCACTCCCGGCACGAACGTAACAATTAATTATGTCGATGAGAACAGCATAGTCCTTGATACAAAGATTGTGAGCGCCGAAGTCGGGTCAGTGTTTGCACCTGCATACCCGCAGGTATTCAATGTTGGCGGAGTGGAGTACATGTACAGCTTGGCGCTCTCTGACACAAGCATTGAAGTGGCGTCTGACGGCACAAACGAAATGACACTGGTTTATGAGGCATGTCAGGACTACAATATCGGCTCGGTTTTGACATTTGAAGGCAAGCAATACACGATAGTTTCAGAGAACAAATTCACAAACCCAAGCTTTGAAGCGAATACCGATTCATGGACAAACCGAGGAGAAACACTTGAGTGGAAAAGAGACGATACGCTCTCATACGATGGCTTCTACTCCATTCTCAATGGCGGCAATGCTCTCAGCTGTCGTATGCCGGAGGGTACGACGCAAGCCGGCAAGAAATACTTCTTTTCTGCCGCGCTGCGCCAGGAGGACACAAGTGTAAATGCGTGGTACCACGTGTCGCCGATTCACGCGATAGAGCTTGTTAGCGACTATTACGGAGGTCAGTATAACGGCGCAGGCTATGTCAATGGCGTTGAGACGGCAGGAACAGGCTTTGCATTTACAGCCAACGAGTGGACGCTCCAGCAGTATATAATCGATGTTGCCCCCGATGATACGGCGGGAACCTTCACCTTTGACACGAAGTTTGCCTCATCGACAATGCGCTTTGACAATTTTAAGCTTTATGAAATAGAAGAAGTTGTACTTGAGCTTACGGCGGAAGGAACCGACAGCGCAGTTGCACAGGACGGTACAGGTATAATTCGCTTTGTGACAGGAGTTTCTGTCCCCGAGGGAGAGAGCGTAGAGTATTATGGCACATATATCATTCCTGCCGACATATTCGACGGTACAAACGGAGATTCTTCAACAAAAGCGACGCTTCAATCGGCAACAGCCATTACGGACGGCGAAACATACAGCGCAGACCTTGTGAACATTCCCGCAGCGCGTTTCGATACGCTCATATATGCATGGTCGTTCGCAAAGCTTAGCGGTGACAACAATATAAGCACAGCGGTTTTTTCGCCGGTAAGCGTTAATTAAGGGAGGGAGAGAATCATGAAAAAGAATGTTTATTTGACACCTCAGATTGAAATAGAAACCTTTGAAACTACAGATATAATCACTATGAGCGGAACGACGCCCGCGCCTGCGCTTATGACGGCGGACAAGTCCCTTGGGAACGCCGAATGGAACGCTGAGTGGGAGAACAAGCTCCGCTGATAATTTACAAAAAGCGGCTGCAGCAAGGTTTTGCTGCAGTCGCTTTTTTTCTTGTTATGATTCCATGTGGCGTCCTAAAAATCCGGCGGCGCTTTCGGTGAGTTTTTTTTCAACCTCGCCCGGGACGGAGGAGGTGGTGCTTATCATTACTACTGTGCCGATTGAGTCGCCTTCTGCGATTATGGGCGCAGCGACTGACGCAAAATACTTATCAACGCCTTCGACAACGGGTAGTGCATCTTCGGACTGAGGCGTCATGATGAACACTGATTTCTCGCTCATAATCCGCTCTAAATCGGGACTTATACGCCTTTCGGAGAGTTCTTTTTTAGGTATTCCCGAAACGGCTATGACGTTATCTTTGTCAGTAATCAAAACGCCGTTCCCGCTTGTCTTGGCAAGCGTTTCTGCGTAGCTTGAAGCAAAGTCGCCAAGTTCTCCTATCGGGGAATATTTCTTAAATATAACCTCGCCGTCTTTGTTGGTGAATATCTCTAAGGGGTCTCCCTCTCGGATTCGCATGGTGCGGCGTATCTCCTTGGGAATAACTACACGTCCGAGGTCGTCTATCCTTCTTACAATTCCGGTGGCTTTCATTGTGTTTCCTCCAATTAAAAGTTTAACATTGCGTCGTTATTATATGTTAATCAGAGTAATTTATTCAGCGGCAGAACTGCCAAAATCTGTGCGGGTTTTATGCATGATGTGTAATAAAAGAAGAAAACGGCGTGTATGTTTGTGATTTATTTCCGCTTTTATTTTTGAAAAAAGGTGGTATAATATATTCATCATAAAACTAAGAGGTACTTTGTCATGATTGCTTTATTGTACGCAGCGGCATATCGTTATTTTAGCTTTACTTTCTTTTTCGGAAGTAAGGTTAATTGCGGTTTGGCCAAAACGTGCAGTCATGCGTAAAGTTTTCAATGTTGCATGTATCCCGCGGTCAAATCGGCCGCGGGCTTTTTGATTCCACTATTATTTGAAAGGGATGGCGGACAATGATTGTTGTATTAAAAAAGAACCCCGACAGAGGGCAGCTTGACAGCCTTTTGCAGTGGCTTGAAAAACAAAATGTAAGCGTGCATGAGAGCGTGGGTGAGTCAAGCGTGATTCTCGGCTTAGTCGGAGACACGTCGCGTATTGACATGGACCTCATCAGTGCGCTTGATATTGTGGACACGGTTAAACGCGTGCAGGAACCGTATAAAAACGCGAACCGTAAATTCCATCCTTCCGACACTGTGGTGAAAGTCGGCGACACGCAAATAGGCGGAGGTAATCTAACGATTATGGCGGGTCCGTGTTCTGTGGAAAGCGAAGAGCAGATTATCGCCGTCGCCAAAGCGGTTAAGGCGGCGGGAGCGACAATGCTGCGCGGCGGCGCGTTTAAGCCGAGAACTTCGCCATATTCTTTCCAGGGCCTTGGTGAAGAAGGCATACGGCTTTTAGAGGCTGCAAAGAGGGAAACAGGACTGCCGATTGTGACTGAGATAATGGACGCCTCACAGTTGAAATATTTTGAAAATGTGGACGTTATTCAGGTTGGTGCGCGCAATATGCAAAATTTTAATTTACTCAAGATTTTAGGTGCGCAGGAAAAGCCGGTTATGATAAAGCGCGGAGCATCATCTACTTACGAGGAATGGCTTATGAGCGCGGAATATGTCATGGCCGGAGGGAATGAGAACGTGATATTGTGCGAAAGAGGAATCAGAACCTTTGAGACATATACGCGCAACACGCTCGACATTTCTGCTGTGCCCGTGCTGCGGACGCTTACGCACCTTCCTGTTATAGTGGACCCCAGCCATGCTACCGGAAAGGCTTCGCTTGTTGCGCCGCTTGCGTATGCGGCTGTTGCGCTTGGTGCGGACGGGCTTTTGATAGAGGTACACAACGATCCCGCCCACGCTTTGAGCGACGGGCCGCAATCACTGCGCCCGGAAGCTTTCGAGACATTGGCGGAAAAGCTGTTCCCGCTGCATGATTACGTTGTCAGAATGAAAGGAGAAACAGAGTGATGAATTTAGATGAGCTGAGAGGAAAAATTGACCTGCTTGATGATAATATACTAAAGCTTTTTCTTGAGAGGATGGACGTTTCCGAGGATATCGCAAGGTATAAAAACGAAAACTCTCTGCCGCTTGCTTCCCGCGAACGTGAACGTGAGATACTGAAAAAGGTCACGGCGGCGGCAGGTGAGAGAGAAGTCTATGCATACCGCCTGTTTTCCGAACTTTTTGAGCTGTCAAAGGCGCGTCAGGCGGAGCTTATAAATACAAGCTCCAAAATAGGAGCTGCCGTCAGTGCGGCAATGACGGACGAGCTTTTCCCGCAAAGCGGGTTTGTAGCCTGTCAGGGCGTGGAAGGCTCCAATTCGCAGGCGGCCTGTGACAAGCTTCTCCCGCGCGGCAACATTGTCTATGTCAAGAGCTTTGAAGCCGTTTTTGACGCGGTTGAAACCGGACTTTGCAGTTACGGCGTACTGCCGATAGAAAACAGCACGGCCGGTTCTGTTCGCGCTGTATATGAGCTGCTGCAGAAAAAGAAATTTTCCATCGTCAGGAGTACTAAATTGTGTGTTCTTCACGAGTTGCTTGGAAAAAAAGGTGCAAAGCTTTCGGATATAAAAGAAATATACTCGCACGAGCAAGCCATTGCGCAGTGTTCTAAATTTCTTTCCGCGTTGGACGGTGTGCGGATTTTCCCGTGTGCAAATACTGCCATCGCAGCCAAAAGTGTTTCTGAGAGCGACAGTTTGAATAAGGCCGCAATCTCCTCTCACGTGTGCGCGAAACTCTACGGTCTTGAAAGCATAGAGCCGAATATCTGCGACAGCGAAAACAACTACACGCGTTTCATCTGCATTGCCAAGGAGAACAAGATTTATGCAGATGCCAATCGCATAAGCATTACGGTAGCCTGCGATAACCGTCCCGGTGCGCTTTACGAAATTTTATCAAAGGCTGCGTCTATAGGTGTAAATATGAGCAAGCTCGAAAGCTGTCCTGTTACGGGAAGAAATTTTGAATTCGTGTTTTTTATAGACTTAGACGCAAGCGTTCGTGACAAAAAGGTTTTGTCGATGCTTGAGGAGATGGAGCGCACATGCGACAATTTTATGATGCTTGGAAACTATGCCGAAGTATAATTATTTGAGGAACAGGTCAGGGCTAAAAACCATAATGTAGATTAAGCGGATTCAAGACAAAAAACAGGAGTTGTTATAAAAAATTAGTATTCAAGACTGTATTTATTTGTACATTATGTCAGTTTGCAAATGCACCTTTTTATGATATATTATAATCGTTGCTGCGAGCAAGAAAAAGGTGGCGATTAGTATGGGGTACGGAATTACATCCAGCGAAACACAGATTGAAAACTGCGGCATGGCAACTGTTTACGGTGTGTGTTTTGGCGAGGAGGCAATACTGGACATCTCAAGTAACAAGGAGACAGTATTGCGAATCGTTGAAAAGCTCAACGAATTTGAGGTTTCAACGATTCACGTACATGACGTTATTAGAGACTTACTCGAATAACGAAAAAGCGAAGGCTGTGCGCCTTCGCTTTTTACTTGTAAAAAAGGCTTAATTCTTATCCTTTGTAAGTGACAACAGATGCACTTCAAAATTGGGCGGAAACTGCCGGACAATCCCGCGATGAGATTATGGGAAAAATGAAGCCGGCTGAGTATACGGATTGGCTAAAGCGGCAGTTGCTAAAATATTTTCGCCGATGTCATTAGTTTTAGATAAAACTGTTTACAAATCAAAAAAAATATGCTATCATTAATGTGCTACACAAATTAATATTCTTCACATTCAAACAAGTGTGTGTTTTTGTATCTTTAGGCAAAAATGCATACTCCATTTCGCATACTTGTTTGATGTGATTAATTTGTGTAGCAGCAATCGGAGTCTGCGTTTTTCGTGCGTGGCTTCGGCTGCGCACTTTTTAATTTATGGAGGGAGAACGATGTTAAACGACAAAATCAAAGGAATCCTAATAGGAACGTTGATTGGCGCTACACTTGCGGGAGGGACAGTTATTGCGGCAAATTCAACCACACTGTACGACGTTATCACTGAGGGAGTAAAAATCGTCATTGACGGCAAAAAGCTCAATCCGACCGACGCAAACGGCAACGCGGTGGAGCCGATAATCTACAATGGAACGACTTATCTGCCTGTTCGTGCGGTTGCAACCGCCTTGGGCAAGGCGGTTTACTGGGACGGTCCAAATTTTACCGTTTACTTGGGCGATATGGACGGCGAGTTGGAATATCCGACGGCGTATTTAAAGGATATGACGAATATCGGCAATAAATGGTATTCCACAAACGATTTAACGGATAATTACGGCAATCGATACAGCGAGGCGGTTTATATGTATCATAACTGCTATGCCGAATATCTGCTCAACATGAAATACAGCAAATTTAAGGCGACAATGTATATACCCGAGGGATACACCAGAAACGCTGGGGCATATATTAAGGTAATTGCGGACGGAAAGACAATCTATACCTCGCCCGAAATGGATAAGACGTCGCACCCCGTAGATATTGAAGTCGACGTTAAGGGCTATAACGATGTAAAAATATATTGTATTGATGATTATGATGATCGTATCTACCTCGCCAACGCCGGCGTTTATCAGTAATTCGGAGGTGAAAAAATGAAGAAAATACTTATATGCTTGATGACGCTGATACTTTGTTTTTCATCATTGCCTGCTTATGCTGAAAATCTTATATCCGCATTGCCATTGAATCAAAAAATGGAGTTTTCGCTGAACGAAGAAAATGAGCAATGGCTTTTGTTTGAAGCGCCTGTTGATTCTTTATATAATTTTAAGGTGACCTGCGAGGATCGTTATGCTCACATTGAGCTTTTTGACAAAACGGGGGGCGTACACTTAACCGGTTCATCAGGAGGAATCCATAGTTTGGCAGGCGTTGCAACAACGGAGATAACAGAATATCTGCATAAGGGTCAATATTATATCCGCCTTACCGATGATGATTTTACAACGATTATCGCAACTAAAATTGATGATAACCCATATATGGACGCAGAGCCAAACGATATGCCGGAAAACGCAAAAATCATCAGCTTTAATGATTGGCAATACGGCTGTGTGGATGGATTTCGCGAGGACGCGTCACGTGATGAAAGCGACTTATATGTGTTGGATAATGTCGCTGCCGGAACATACGGTGTTAACATTGAGAGCCTCAGCGAAAGTATATGGAGCTGCACTTTACACTTCTACATTATTAAAGATAGCGGCGAAGCGGAGTTTGTTGCCTCAATTAGCCCTGAATACAATCCATTGGAAGAAAAATTTAAAATAAATTCGTCCGTTGATTTGCCTAGCGCCGGGCAATATTATCTTAAAATGGACGGGCGGTATGACGCAAGGGCTGTTACAAACTATAAATTTATGATTTCAAACGGCGGCAATGAGGTAGGCGTATATCCAAAAACACAGACCGCAAGCACTCCTGTCGGTGTAAAATTAAACTGGGATGGCGACGCGGCGCAAGGATATAAAATTTACAGAGCGGCAGAAGGCGGCGCTCCCGAGCTTATCAGCGGCGTAATATACGGAAATTCGTTTGTTGATGTAACTGTTAATTCCAACACAAAATATTATTATATGATTGTCCCCGAAGGGCTGCCTCAAATTACGGAAATCAATGAAAATGCAGCAAACACCGTGGAAACGGAAACAATATTACAACCTGAAAATGCAGAAAATAAAGGCTTTATTCTTATGCAAATCGGCAAGGAAACCATGCTTGTCGGCGAGCAAACACTTGAAATTGACCCCGGCAGAGGAACAGTCCCGATTATCCAAAACGGGCGAACCCTTGTGCCGATACGCGCGATAATAGAAGCAATGGGCGGAAGCGTGGACTGGAACGATGCGGAAAGGAAAATCACGCTGAATGCAAACGGACATACTGTTGTAATGCGGCTCGGAGAAAAGGAATTTACCGTTGACGGGCAAACAAAGCAAATGGACATTGCACCGGACATAATCAATGACCGCACCATGCTCCCGATTTGCTTCGCGGCGGAAAATTTGGGCTGTCAGGTCGAATGGATTAACAGCAGCCGGGAAATTGTTATTGTATTTTAAAAATTGAAAGGGGATTATAAAATGAAAAAATTATTTAGTGCGGTACTTGTATTTGCAATTGTCTTAGCAGGGGTTGCAGGTGTTACGCCTGTATCGGCGGCAAGCGTTAAAGAAATTCAAGACGGTGCAGACGCAATGTTTGCAGCAGCAACAAGAATGCATCTAACGGATGCAATAACGCCAACATATGACCCTGTTCCACAGCATATTGGTGACAGTAATTGGGATAACGAATGTACGGCGCTCACTTATTATTCGCTGTTGCATTTGAACATACATAAATATACTCCCTACGGTAACGGAAATACATGGTATCCAAATTTTCCGGCAGGGAAAACCAATCTCGGAGACTATACAACTATCAAAAAAAGCGGTGAAACCGCATTGAAAGACTTAATAAAAGAATATGGAAATGAAATTTTTTACATTATGGTTGGCTTTTCAAATGGTTCGTATGGTCATGTCATGTTCATTTATGCAATAAAGGACAATGTATGCTATTATTATGACAATTTCAGCGATGCACACGGAACAACAACTCAACGAAAAGAAGTACGGGTAGACGATTTTATAAACAGCTATAAAAGCTACGGCTATACATTCCAGGGAGCGATTTATTTTAAATCGAACAGGGCGGTTGAAACAGCTTCTGTAACCGAAGGAACATTTTATTTAAAATGCGGCGACAAATACCTAACCGCTTCCGACGACTGGGAGGGCGGCAATGTTACTGCCAACGCTAAAAACGGCAGCAGCGCTCAGCAGTTTAGATTATATAAAAACGGCAGTGGTTATAATATGGCTGTGCAAAGCAGTCCGTCGGGCAGAGTAATTAATACATGGACAGAATCTGTCAGCATGCCGGGCAATGATATAAGTTTATATTATGTTACCAATCACCCAACTCAAATATGGGTTTTTGAAAAGAGCGGAAGCGGATATATTATTCATCCATCGGATAATTTGGGGGCGGCGTTGACGATACAAGGCGACAACAGTGTTATGCTGTCCGCTTCGTCAGGCGCAAGCAATCAAATATGGAGCTTTGAAGACATTGTAGAAGAAAAGCAAGCTTCTGTTGATGAAATGGCGGATGAAAAAACGGAAAACAAGACGGAATACGAGCTGGAGTTGAACGCAGAGCTTATTGGAAACGACGAGGAGGCAATAGGCGTAAAATTAGAGTGGAGCGGCGTTGACAGCAAATACGGGTATAGAATTTTCCGTTCGGAAAGCCGAAATGGCGAGAGGCTATCCATCAGCGATTTTGCAGTATTCGGAGAAAAGTATGTAGATGTAAATTTGGATTCGCACACAAAATATTATTATACCATATGCCCAGTGGAAAAAGATGCTTCATTTGACATGGAAACAGGAACGTTAATTGCTGAACAGCTCGGAAGCAGCAGTGATTATGTTTCAATTACAACGCCGGAAATTACAACTGAAGTTAACAGGGAAAAGCAATTTATTCTTATGAAAGTAGGAAGCCCCGACATGCTTGTCGGGGCAGAAAGCTTAGAAATTGACCCAGGCAGAGGAACTACCCCGATTATCCAAAACGGGCGAACGCTTGTGCCGATACGTGCGATAATCGAAGCAATGGGCGGAAGTGTGGACTGGAACGAAGCGGAGAGGAAAATCACACTGAACGCAAACGGACATACTGTTATAATGCGGCTCGGAGAAAAGGAATTTACCGTTGACGGGCAGACAAAGCAAATGGACATTGCACCGGACATAATCAATGACCGCACCATGCTCCCGATTCGCTTCGCGGCGGAAAATTTGGGCTGTCAGGTCGAATGGATTAACAGCAGTCGGGAAATTGTTATTGTATTCTGATTGCAGTTTTCAAAAACGGAAAATGAAAACCTGTTTTTGAGCACAGCAATATAATACATTACATTGTCTGTTTCAAACTCTGAAATCTGCATAAAACAAGGACTTAAAAAGCTCTGAATGTCCACAGACAAGCCATCTTTTTTCAACGCAAACAAGCATATCGCCGTAAAAAGTGATATGCTTGTTTTGTGTTGTTTTTGATGTAAACTTGAGCTGTTACGCCATCTTGCAATATTTCTCGAACAAACAAACTTTTAGTAAAATATTTTCTCCGCCGAATGACGGATGTTATTCATCAGTCCAACCCATTTAAGCTGGCCGGCAGCCTTCAAGTTCTCTGTAACACCCCGTTTGACAGACATAGCGGCAATGCTCAGCCTACCAAAAAAAGCCACCCTTATCTCTTGCGTCGGGCGACCTTTTTGATAGGCTGGAATGAGTACCTGCGGGTACTCGTTTTTTATTCTTCGGTTATCTCAACGATAACCTTTTGACCGTCCTTATTGGCAGCCGCCTTCATAACTGTGCGTATTGCCTTGGCTATGCGCCCCTGCTTGCCAATAACTTTTCCCATATCGGTTTTTGCCACATGAAGTTCAAGCAAGATTGAACTCTCGCGGTCAACCTGCGTGATAATCACTTCTTCGGGATGCTCGACCAAGGGCTTAACGATTGCTTCCAACAGTTCCTTCATGCCAATGTTCCCCCCTTACTCTATGATGCCGTTTTTCTTGAGCAGAGCCTTAACGGTATCTGTCGGCTGCGCACCGTTTGCAATCCACTGCTTAATCTTGTCTGCGTCAAAAGTGACCTTCGACGGGTTAGCAAGCGGGTCGTATGTTCCTACTTCTTCAATAAACCTGCCGTCACGCGGATAGCGCGAGTCTGCTACAACTACGCGATAAAAAGGAGTCTTTTTTGCACCCATACGCCTGAGCCTGATTTTTACTGCCATGATATTCACCTCCGAAAAAATATTTATATAATAACTATAAGGTTATTAACCGAAAGGAAACTTGAGCTTTTTAGCTTTCTTGGGGTCTGAAAACATTTTTATCATTTTACGCATCTGTTCAAACTGGCGCAGGAGATTATTCACATCCTGCACTTCCAAGCCGCACCCGGCGGCAATGCGTTTTTTGCGGCTCCCGTTTATAATCTCGACATTGGCGCGCTCTTCCTTTGTCATTGAGAGGATAATCGCTTCAATATGCGCCATGCGTTTTTCATCAACTTTCGCATCTTTAAGAGCCGCTTTGTTAAAACCGGGTATCATCGCCATCATGTCTTCCATAGAACCCATATTCTTCATTTGTTTCAGCTGGTCAAGGTAGTCATTCAAATCGAACCTCTGCTCCCGAAGCCTCGCTTCAAGCTCTGCGGCCTTTTTTGCATCCATCGCGTCCTGCGCTTTGTCTATCAGCGTAAGCATGTCGCCCATTCCCAATATTCGTGATGCCATTCTGTCCGGGTAAAACGGCTCAAGGTCGGAAAGCTTTTCACCCATACCTGCAAACTTAATCGGCTTACCTGTGACTGCTCGCACACTCAGCGCCGCTCCGCCGCGCGCGTCGCCGTCAAGTTTTGTGAGTATCACGCCGTCAATACCCAAGCCTTCGTTAAATCCGGACGCAACGTTCACCGCGTCTTGTCCGGTCATCGCGTCAACCACAAGCAGTATCTCGGAAGGATGCGTTTTTTCCTTAATATTCTTAAGCTCATCCATCAAAGCCTCGTCTACATGGAGGCGTCCCGCCGTGTCAAGTATAATAGTATCGTAAAGAGCGAGGTCACAGCCTGAAACGGCCTTTTGGGCTATTGCAACAGGACTTTTCTCGTTATAATCTGCATATACGGCAAGCTGCATCTGCTCGCCAACAACCTCAAGCTGCTTTATGGCCGCCGGGCGATAAACGTCGCATCCGACAAGCAGTATACGCTTTCCTTGTTTCTTCAAAAGACCGCCCAGCTTTGCGGCCGTGGTCGTTTTTCCCGCCCCCTGAAGCCCAACAAGCATGTATACCGTCGGCGGTTTGGGCGCTACGGTGAGCTTTGCCGCGACTCCGCCCAAAAGCTCTGTCATTTCGTCGCGTACAATCTTTATTATCTGCTGACCGGGAGTGAGGCTATCCATAACAGAGCTTCCCACGCACTTTTCGTATAGCTTTTTCTCGAAATCCCGTACAACAGCATAGTTAACATCTGCCTCCAGCAACGCCATGCGTATTTCACGAGTGGCGGCCTTGACATCGCTCGCGCTGACGCGGCCCTGGCCGCGCAGCTTCTTAAATATAGTGCCGATTTTTTCACCGAGTGTTTCAAATGCCATTATTTATTGCTCCCGTTTTCCATAAAATCTATGGCGGCAAGCATCGCATCGGCGAAGGTGCCGCCGCCTTGCCGCTTAAACATTTCCGCGCCGTTTCTTATAATGGCGAGTTTTTCCTGATTCTCAAGCAGACGCAGCTTTTGTTCATATTCGTCAAGCTGCGCTTCGCCGCGTTTTATGAAATCTCTCACCCCTTGGCGCGATATGTCCAAATTTTCCGCAATCTCGCCGAGCGATAAATCATCATCATAGTAAGATTCCAAAATATCGTATTGCTTTGCTGTAAGCAGTGACCCGTAAATCCCCAGCAGCGCTCCGTACTTCAAATTTTTCGCCATTACTGTTCGCTCCTTGTGTAAAGTATTTTTACTTTACAGATATGTATTGTACAATATCTTGCGATGTATGTCAAGAGCAATTTGCAAAAAATCTGAAAAAATAAATCAAAAAATGCTTGCTTTTTCCGAGAAGATGTGTTATTCTAACTTCACGTGGTTATTTTACTCATATCGGAGGTGTGAAGAATGGAACTGGCATTGACGATAGGTTATATTGTTATAGCGTTGGCGCTCACGGTGGTTGTTCTCACTCAGCAGGGGAAGAATACGTATGCATCGAGCGCAATAATGGGATCGGGCGATACGTTTTTCTCGAAGAACAAAGCTAACACACTTCAGGGCAAGCTTGAGAGAGCTACGGCGATTGTGGCCGTGCTTTTCATAGTGATGTCGGTTGTTTTGACGTTGTTCAGCAAAGTAGGATTGTAAGAAAAAGGAGCGCTCCGCAAGGAGCGTTTTTTATTCGGAAAAGAGCAGATAATGAAGAAAAATGCGGGTGGAAAAACAATTGCGGCAAGATATGTCGGCAATTCAAAAGGATTTGGGTTTGCTGTTACGGAGGATGAAAGCGATGATTTTTACATCGCCTCAGAGGACGCTAACGGCGCTATAGACGGAGACATTATTATAGTTAAGCCTATAATGCAGCGCGGACGGCGCGCTGGCAAGGTAGTGGATATTGTCGAACATGCTGTAAAGCAAATTGTGGGTATATATTCCGGCGGCTCTGTGAATTCCGACAATAAGCGTCTCTCCGCCCCGTTTATCGTGCCGAGAAACAGAACCTGCGGCGCACTTGATGGGCAGAAGGTGGTCGCTGTTATTACACGTTACCCGTCCGCGTTTGAGTCCGGCGAGTGTGCAATAAGCGAAATTCTGGGATTCCCGAGCGATTTTGGCGTTGACGTGCTGAGCATTATCCGTTCGTACGGCATTGAAACAGAGTTCCCGCAAGAGGTTATTAAAGAGAGTGAAAAAGTGCCAAAAAATGTTTCCGCAGGTGACATTGAGCAGAGGCTTGATTTGCGTGAAGAAACAGTTATCACTATTGACGGTGCGGACACAAAGGATATCGACGATGCCGTAAGCGTGAGCCGAACATTGCACGGATGGAAGTTAGGCGTTCATATTGCGGATGTGAGTCATTACGTCAAACCGCAGACCGCGCTTGACGGGGAGGCCATGGCGAGGGGGAACAGTGTATATCTGACCGACCGGGTAATCCCGATGCTGCCGCCGCGCCTTTCAAACGGAATATGTTCTCTCAACGAGGATGTGGACCGACTGACAATGAGTGTTATAATGGAGATAGACCGCGACGGGGAGGTTTTGGAGTATAGTCTCACCCCGTCTGTAATACATTCCGCAAAAAGAATGACCTATGACCAAGTGTACGCGTTGCTTGAGGGCGAAGGGGATTCTCCGCTATTGCCTATGCTGAGTGACATGAAGGAGCTTTATCTGTGCCTTAAAGAAGCGTCAAAAACACGAGGATGTATTGATTTTACCATTCCCGAAGCGTATGCCGTTCTGGACGAAGACGGGTGCGCCGTGGATATAAGGCTGCGTGAGCATAATTACGCACACGAGATTATAGAAGAGTTTATGGTGATTGCAAATCGCACTGTCGCACAGTTCTTGGCTCAAAAGGACGTTTTTTCCGTCTTTCGCATACATGAAGAACCCACGATGGCGAAAATAGAGACGTTTGCAAAAATGGCGTTTAACATGGGTTATAAGCTTCCGCCGTACCCGATGTCACCTAAGGCGCTTTCCGCATTTTTGGAGAGCATAAACGGAGATAAAGGCGAAGGCGTGCTTCGCGTGATGGCGCTGCGCAGCATGATGAAGGCTGCATACGCGCCGCAAAACTGCGGGCACTACGGACTTGCCGCGCCGTATTACTGCCATTTCACATCTCCGATTCGCAGATATGCCGACTTGTGCATACACCGCGCGCTTAAGGCGGTTCTTAGCGGGGACATCACAGCGCTGAAATATCTGGAGGCACAATCGACCGCTGTGTCGAAAAATGTAAGCGAACGCGAGGTGGCGGCCGAACGCGCCGAGAGAGATACTCTTGATTTGAAGAAAGCTGAATACATGCAGGCGCATATAGGGGAGACGTTTGAAGGACGAATTTCCTCTGTGCTTTCGTTCGGTTTTTTTGTGGAGCTTCCCAATACAATAGAAGGGCTTGTGCGTGCGGAAAATATAAAGGACGATTATTATGAATTTGACGAACGCTCAATGACGCTCACCGGCACACGCAGGGGAAAGCGGTACTCACTGTGTGACACACTGCGCGTTGTGGTTGTCGCTGCGAGCAGAGAGTCGGGACAGATAGATTTTATACCGGAGGATGTGTATAATGGAAAAGAGTATAAAAGTGGTGGCACAAAACAAAAAAGCACGCCACGAGTATTTCATAGAGGAAGAGTACGAAACGGGAATAGAGCTTACGGGAACAGAAGTAAAAAGCGTAAGAAAAGGCAAGGTCAATCTTAAAGAAAGTTATTGTGAAATTGTAGCCGGTGAACTGATTTTGCACGGATGCCACATATCCGCGTACGAACAGGGGAATATATTTAATGCAGACCCGCTGCGTTCGCGGAAGCTTTTGATGCACAAGGCGGAGATAAACCGCCTCCTGGGCAAGGTAAAGGAGCAAGGCTACACGCTTGTTCCGCTTGATATGCATTTCAAGGGGCAATATGCAAAACTTCTGATTGCACTTGCCAAGGGCAAAAAGCTTTATGACAAGCGCGACACAGCCGCTGCGCTAAGCGCGAAACGTCAGATGGAGCGTGCGCTAAAAGAAAAAAATATGGGGGCGTAATGGTTTCGACGGAGATATTGAAATTACGGAAGCGAGCAGAGGCGGGAACCTCTCAAAAACTCCCACACTAAATTAAACGCTGACAATCAAGTAGCGTACGCAGCCTAATTAGGCTGCCGCTTTCCCCGTGAGGACCACGGCACGGAGCAAAGCGTCATGCAGTGGTGAACGTGATTTGGGTAAGCTTTGCCCCAGACATGACAAATGAAGCTACCGACTCGATGCAGGTTGCCGAAGACCGGCATTGATAGGGAATAACTAAACTTCGGCTGCGCTCGGAGATGCCGTGACGGATGTATTTTCGGACAGGAGTTCAATTCTCCTCGCCTCCACCAAACAGTGCAAATCCGAACACCTTGTTTTTCGTGAAGCATTGCTTCGGATTTGTTGTTTTTTATAGAGGAAGTAAGTTAAGAGTTTACTTCCTCTTTCCTTTTGTCTTGAATTCGATAACCGTTAATTCAATGAGATTGTCAATCTCATTCATATTAAGAGTGAAACCCTTGCTGTTCAGGAAATTCCAAACGCATTCTTTCTTCTCAGCCCTTATGCCAGTTCTGACATAAATCATTCCAGCCGCTTAGAGTGCAATGTTTACCCAAAACTTGACCTTACTAAACTGTTCGGCGGTGAGTTTGCTTTTCAGATAAAGAATCAGAAAAATAGTCATTATCTTAACCTCCTGTAACGTTATAAGTGTTGAGTGTGTGTTTCCGTTGGCTCAATTCTGTTCTGGATTCACGAGAGGCACAAATTACCAAATCGTCACGGTGGAGAAGCTGAGACGCACGATACAATCCGGCATTGCCTGTTCCGATGGAGGTAAACTCCAACGTTTCAAAACGCTGACGCTTGTCGAGGTCAATACGGCAGTCTTTTGCGTTTGTACTTGAGACTTGCACCCCAGGAAACACATCATTCCACAGATAGTCTCCGTTTGGGTCAATGATTCTCAAGCACTCGTGATAAACACCTTTCACAAACGAATTCGAGTGAGAGCCTGTTAGCATAGGCTCATTCGGATTCTTGCCGCCGAGCCAAGTGAGAAAGAATATAGCAAGGGTGGTTTTTCCAACGCCGGGAGGGAGATTGCCAATAAGTCCAGCTTGCTGCCCGCCAGCTCTTGCAGAACGTCAACAATCGGCTTGAGGATTTTCCTCCGAGGTGGATAGAACTTCTTGTCCGGCTCTCTGTTCCATTCTACATAGAGAAGATAGGGGTCAAAATCATGGTGGGCAGCGGCAAAGCACACTCGCTTATGAAGAAAACGGAGAGGTCTCTATTTTCTCATATATCGTTTTCAGTAGTACCTCCTAAAATAGAAAAAGTGCGCTACCGTTCAGAGCCATGCTCTGTGCGATAACGCACCGTTTAATAATTCATTTTATACGATGTTGTTTTCAACTTAACTGTTTTGAATAATTTAATATTATTCGACTCGCCCTCTATAGAACTCTTGGGCTTTTTTCAATATGTTCATAGCATCACCGCTTGTCAGTTCATACTCAGCGATAATCGTGTCTATTGCCGTTTCCAAGTCATAACCGTTGGTGTAAAAACGACCGAGTGCTTCTCACGCGCACGCCTCCACAAAATTGGCGTCAATAGTTTCATGACCGTTTCGTTCCCTTAAATCAATCGGTAATGTGTTTTTATTTGAATATTGCCACGCAACAATCGTGGTAAATATACTATAAATTAACACTATGATTAAAAGAACAGTCAATGCATAAATTTTTTTGTTTTGAATCGCAGCTCTAATTCTCCCTTATTTGTTTTTTATACTTACCACAAGTATCACTATTCCTTGAATAATCCACTTTAGCAGATAATAGACACCTATGGGAATGAGCAACAATACAAGAATAAGCCCTTCAAGAGTGTTTCTTGGCGTTTTCATTGAGAATCCTCCTTCTTAACATAAGTCAACTCTATGTCATACCCAAGAGTCTCCATAATCTGAACAAAGGTCTTATTAAGAAAACCGT
>JAUNBL010000042.1 GCA_030527235.1 Clostridia bacterium
GTGGTGCTTGCGATACTTATTGGTCTTGCGCTGATTTCTGTTTTTGCTTTTCTTTCTATGGGTATAGGTATATTAGGTATGCTGGAACAAGGATATCTAAATTAGTCGTTAAGGGGCGAATTTATGAATGACAAAAAACCGCGCAGGGAAGAGCAAAGCCGGTTGGACAGCTCGCTTATGCTCATTACTTGTGCAGTACTTCTTTATGCAATTTTGTTGGCGTTTATTCAGGTAATGTATGCCTCCACCGAAACTATAGAGGGCGCGGCTACTTTTTTGGGGCTGCTCCAATGGGCCGGCGCGATAGCCGCTATGGCTTCTGCAGCATGGAGCGCTTACCGTGATAAAAAAGAAAATCTCAGCTACAGCGCAGCGGCTGCGTTTCTGTTTGTGTCGGCGTTTGTGGTGTACCGCATAGGCTCTCCGTGGGGATTTTATGTCAACTATGCCGCGCTCATGGCGGTGTTGGTGTTTGCTCAGGCGTACGGAGTGATGCGCGGGAAAAACATATGGCAAAAAAAGCATGCTCGCGCAGTGTATTTCGCATTGCTGTTTGTGGCGTTTGCCGCTCTTGCGGCGGTTACCGCGTGGAGAATGCTCGTTTAGAATTTTCTCCGTGACAAAAAGAACCGTTGGCGAATTAAAACTATATTTAAGAACCGCTATGCAAGTTTCACCTGCTATGCAGTTTTCAGCCGAGATGCGGCCGCAGCTGTTATAAAAAGCGAATTTCTCGCCGTCTTATCAAACCTTGTGTTTTGATATGATTTACCCCCTGATGTAGTTTCTCCTACGTCAGGGGGCTTTCGTCTGCTGTATGCTCTGAGCAGTTCAGGTTTTTCAACTGTCTTTTTTATCTGAGCCTATCCTTATGCGGTTGAGCGAGCGCTTCAAACGGTACTGAGCCATTGCAAACTCATAGTTGTCGAGCTTTTGCTGCAAAGCGCGTTCCGCCCTCTCCTTTGCGCGCTTTGCGCGTTCAATGTCGATTTCGTCTGCCCACTCAAAGGTTACAGCAACAACGCGTACTGTGCCTTCGGATACAGTAAGCATTCCGCCGCTGCACGAAGCGCTGCGCTCGCCGTCTGCTGAGAGAACGCGCGCTTCTCCTATGGCAATGGGTACAAGCAAATTGGCATGGCCCTTGAGTATGCCGATATCGCCTTCCGTAGTGCGGACTATTATGCGAAGAGCTTCCCCGGAATAAATGCTTCCATCGGGCGTGACTATTTCAAGAGGAAAGCCGTTCATGCGGTCACCTGCTTTCTATTTCTCGCGTTTGGCCTTTTCTACCGCGTCGTCTATCGTACCGACGGAGAGAAAAGCGCTTTCGGGCAGGTCATCATGCTTGCCCTCGATAATTTCCTTAAAACCACGAATGGTTTCCGCCAGCGGAACATATTTACCCTCAAGTGAAGTAAATTGCTGGGCGACAGAAAACGGTTGCGAAAGAAAACGCTGCACTCTTCGCGCGCGGCCGACGGTTTTCTTGTCCTCTTCTGACAATTCATCCATGCCCATAATAGCGATAATGTCCTGAAGTTCCTTATATCGCTGCAAAATTTTCTGCACCGTTCGGGCTACGTTATAATGCTCCTCGCCCACTATATCAGGAGAAAGTATGCGCGAGGTTGAGTCGAGAGGATCCACGGCAGGATAAATGCCCTGCGAAGATATAGCGCGCGAAAGCACCGTTGTAGCGTCAAGATGGGCAAACGTTGTAGCGGGTGCGGGGTCTGTCAAATCATCTGCAGGGACGTATACGGCTTGCACCGATGTAATAGACCCTTTTTTTGTGCTTGTTATGCGCTCCTGAAGGGCTCCCATTTCTGTCGCGAGCGTGGGCTGGTAGCCTACTGCGGACGGCATCCTGCCCAAAAGCGCGCTGACCTCGCTGCCGGCCTGAGTGAATCTGAATATGTTGTCGATAAAAAGCAACACGTCCTGTCCTTCACGGTCACGAAAGTATTCAGCCATTGTGAGTCCGGAAAGCGCAACGCGCATCCTCGCCCCCGGAGGCTCGTTCATCTGACCGTAGACAAGAGCAGTTTTAGACAAAACTCCTGATTCTTTCATCTCGTTGTAAAGGTCATTGCCCTCACGGGTGCGCTCCCCGACACCGGAAAAAACGGATAACCCACCGTGCTGCTTGGCGATATTATTTATAAGCTCCATGATGATAACTGTTTTGCCTACGCCTGCTCCGCCGAACAGTCCAATCTTTCCGCCTTTCGCATACGGGCAGATGAGGTCGATAACCTTAATGCCCGTCTCCAAAATCTCCGACGTACTTTGCTGTTCCTCGTATGACGGAGGCTGGCGGTGAATATTCCACCTTTCACAGTCAGTAAGCTGTTCGCCGTTATCAACGCATTCGCCCAGAAGGTTAAAGATGCGTCCGAGAGTTTTATTGCCTACCGGTACAGTAATGCCCGCTCCCGTGTCGATGGCTTCCACGCCCCTGCGAAGTCCGTCGGTGGAACTCATTGCAATGCAGCGCACGACATCATCACCTATATGCTGTGCAACTTCAAGAGTAATAGTTCTGTCGTTGTTTTTGACTGTAACGGCGTTCAAAAGCTTCGGAAGCTCCCCGTCAGGAAAGCGAACGTCCACAACGGGACCTATAACCTGAACTACCGTTCCTTTTGCGTTGCTCATAACAATCCCTCATTTCTTATGCTTCGGCGCCCGCGACAATTTCAGTAATCTCTTGTGTAATTGCCGCTTGTCTGGCGCGGTTGTAGCGTAAACTAAGCTCGTCTATCATTTCGCCGGCGTTTTTGTTTGCCGCCTCCATTGCCGTGCGGCGCGCCGAAAGCTCGCTTGCAAATGATTCGGACACGGCGCAGTAAACTATGCCGCTTATATAGCGTGGCACAAGGTTCGCAATCGCCTCTTCGGGCGAAGGCTCATATACAGTAAGAGCCCGCTTTTCCTTCTCCTCGTCCTCCTCTGTGCGCACAATGGGCAAAACATCGATAATGACAGGCTGTTGTGTGAGCACGTTAATGTACGAGGTGTAAGCGATATCAAGTCGCGCAAATCTTTTGGCATCGAACGCTTTAGCAATCTGTGCTCCTATGTGAGCGCATTCGGACACCGAGACATCCTCTACAACGGAGTAAGCCTTGGTGAAAAGTTCAAAACCATGGTGTTCGTAATATTCAACACACTTTTTCCCTATTGGAAATATAAGGTCCCCATCGTCAGGGTTCAGCGAGCGAAACAAATTGTTGTTATACCCGCCGGCAAGCCCACGGTCACCTGCAATTACAATATGACAGGCTCTTCCCTCACGCGGTGCGCAGTAGGGAGAAAAACGGGCGAGGTCTGTATCCTCACTGATAGCCAAAATCGCTTTCCTGAGCACTTCAAAAAACGGACGCGAACGTTCAATTCTCTCCTTCGCGCGGCGCAGTTTTGACGTGGCGACAAGCTCCATGGCTTTGGTAATCTGCATGGTGCTCTCAACGCTCTTAATTCTGCTTTTGATTGCCTTCATCGAATCCGCTGCCATAAAATCACCCCTTAAAAACTGCCCTTCGCATCGGAAATTGCCTTGTTTATTCTGTCGGCGGTCTCATCCGAAAGGTCGCCCGTAGTATTTATCGAGTCTATAATATCACTATAGTGCGTATTCACCGTTTCAAAAAGATGCTTCTCAAATTCTCTGATACGCTCAGTGGAAATATCAGATAGCAAGTCGTTGGTAACGGCGTATATGATAACAGTCTGCAGCGCCACCGGCACGGGAGAGTTGCGCTCTTGCTTCAATACCTCTACAATACGCGCGCCCTTTTCTAAGTGCTTTTTGGTATCAGCGTCAAGGTCGGAGCCAAACTGAGCAAACGATTGCAACTCTCGATACTGCGAATACGCTATTTTAAGAGTTCCCGCTACTTTTTTCATCGCTTTGATTTGAGCATCGCCGCCAACGCGTGATACGCTGATTCCGGGGTTTACCGCCGGCATAATGCCGCTGTGAAAAAGCTCTGTTTCAAGGAATATCTGCCCGTCCGTGATTGAGATAACATTTGTGGGAATATACGCGCTTACATCGCCCGCCTGGGTCTCTATTATCGGCAGCGCAGTAAGCGAGCCGCCTCCGTATTCCGGCGCGAGCCGTGCCGCACGTTCAAGCAGCCGTGAATGAAGATAGAATACGTCACCGGGATACGCTTCACGTCCCGGCGGCCGGCGAATAAGCAGCGAAAGCGCACGGTAAGCGACTGCATGCTTTGATAAATCGTCATATATTATGAGTACGTCCTTGCCCTGGTACATAAAGTATTCGCCCATGGCGCAGCCTGAGTACGGGGCTATATACTGAAGCGGAGCAAGCTCCGACGCGGTAGAGGACACCACAATCGTATAATCCATAGCGCCGTTTTTTTCAAGCGTGTCCACAAGATTTGCAACGGTGGACTTCTTTTGCCCTATTGCAACGTATATGCAGATAACGTTCTGCCCTTTTTGGTTTATAATTGTGTCGGTCGCTATTACGGTTTTACCGGTCTGTCGGTCGCCTATGATAAGCTCTCTTTGACCGCGGCCGATTGGAATCATGGAATCTATCGCCTTAATTCCTGTTTGGAGCGGAACGGAAACGCTTTTGCGCTCGATTATGCCCGGAGCGGGAGATTCAATGGGGCGCGTGGCGGTTGTGTTTATCGGACCCTTTCCGTCAATAGGCTGACCGAGCGCGTCTACAACGCGGCCTATCAACGCTTCACCTACGCCTACCTGCACAACACTGCCGGTTCGGTGCGCGCCGTCGCCCTCTGAAATAGAGGTGTCATCGCCCAAAATAACCACACTCACATAGTTTTCCTCAAGATTCAAAGCCATGGCTATAACTCCGTTGTCAAACTCAATAAGCTCATTGGACATACACATCTCAAGGCCGTGTATTTTGGCAATTCCGTCGCCTACCTCAATCACGGTACCCGTTTCTTTTTCTTCTACCGTGTTTTGGTAATTTTTTATCTGGCTTTTAATTACATTACTTATTTCTTCACCGCTGAGTCGCATAAAAATCAAATCCTTTAGCTCTTAATATGTTCAAGAATTTTCTCAAGGCGCGCTTGCGCCGAGTCGTTGATTTCCGAAGTCTGCATCCGCACTTTTATTCCGCACAAAAGCTTCGTGTCAACAGAGCAAACGAGCGTTATCTTTTTCCCCGTGTATTTTGTCAGCGCCTCACGCAGCCTCTCGTGCTGACGCTCGGGCAGCCGGACTGCCGTGGTAACATAAACTGTCTCGATGCCGCGGTCAACATTATAGAGTGTTGTAAAGTCGCGGAGAAACGAAACAAACGAATGCGTTTCACGTTTTTTCGCCAGAAGGCACAGCGTATTGACCGCATACGGATGTAATGACGAAAAAGCCTCCTTGATAAGTGACTCGCGTTCGGAAAAAGCAATCTGAGGCGCGTCAAGAACAGAGCAGTAACTCTCGTTCTCCCGCAATAAGGCGTCTATGCTTTTAAGGTCATTTAGCACCTCGTCCGCCGCCGCTTCCTCCTGAGAGAGGGAATACAAGGCCCCTGCGTATACTTTAGAAATATCGCTCATATCGCGTCACCCATACTGTCTATAAACTGTTCTATTATGCGCTTGTGGTCATCTTCCTTCACCTCGCGCTCTATGACCTTGGAGGCAATAGAAACAGCCATCGAGGAAATATCCGAGCGGATATCCTCCACGGCTTTTTGTCGTTCGCGCTCAATGTCACGTTCTGCGTTTTTTCTAACCGAGTTAGCGTCGCGCTTAGCCTCTGCAATCAGCTCGTCAGAACGCTTTTGCGCTGTCTTGTAGGCGTTCTCAACGATTTTTCCTGCCTCTTCCTTCGCTTCGGCAAGCTTTGCCTCGTACTGCTCACGGCTCTTTTGCGCCGCGTCCTTCGCAGCCTCGGCATCGGCATATATTTTGCCGACCTCTTCCTCACGCCGGGAGATGATATTGGTTATAGGCTTAAAAAGGAACTTTTTCAGGATAAGAAAAAGTATTATTAAGTTAATCCATGTAAACAGCATTGTTCCCGCATCGACAGAAACAAACTGCAAAAATTCACCCATCTTTTTTCACCCATCGCCTTCGCCTAAGAGAAGACGTCCTTTCTTCGGAATTGTTGCGGCGAAAGCTCAAAGCTTTCAGCCCCCGCAAATTACAGAAGGTTTATAAGCGGGTTTCCGAAAAGAAGGATAAGCGCCACTACAAGACCGTAAATACCTGTAGACTCCGCCACTGCGCAGCCAAGGAGCATTGTTGTGGTGATATCGCTCTTCGCCTCGGGCTGCCTGCCGACCGCTTCTGCGCCTTTGCCTGCGGCAAAGCCCTGACCGATTCCGGGCCCGATGCCGGCTATCATAGCCAAGCCCGCGCCTATTGCCGATGCTGCCAAAATAATTGCCCTTTCCATAATTAGACCTCCATTAAATATAAAATTTTATTTGTAAACTACTCTCCCGCGTTTGAAACAAACACCATTGTAAGCATGCTTATTATAAACGCCTGCAAAAAACTTGTAAACACATCAAAATAGAGTGAGAGGAATGCCGGTATCCCTATTTGAAGAATCGGAATATTGGCGATAAAGTCGTTGGGAATCCAGCCTAAAAGCGCGTGGCTTGCGGCGGAAAGGGCAGCGTATATGAGGGTTGTAATTACAATACCCGATCCGATGTTTCCGAAATGACGAAACGAGAGCGAGATAGGTGTCGCAATTTCGCTGACAAGATTAATCGGTGTCATAACGAAAACAGGCTTCGTAAACGATTTGAGCCAACCCAGCACACCGTTTGCGCGAATGTTGTTCACCTGTACCATAACAGTTGTGACCAGCGCCCATGCAAGCGTTGTGGACAAATCCCCCGTAAACGGCCGCGCACCCGTAACAGACGAGAGCGACCCGCACAGGGACGAAATGAACAGCGCGCCTATATACGGCGCAAAACTCCGGTAGCGCACTCCCATGGTGCTCTCGACCCAGTTATTAGCGGTAGTAACAAGCTTTTCGGCAATAATCTGACGCCGGGAAGGGTTTCGCACACTCAGATTCCGCGTAAGGAAAATACTCACACCAATAATTAAAACCATTATTATCCATGCATTGCGCGTGGTTTCTGTGATATTTATACCTCCGAGAATGGGAATTTGAAAAAGTATCTTTGGACCATTAACCTCAATGTTCATTCTGCATCACCATCCTTTTTTGTGCGGCGAATATTCAAAACCATAATGGCAATTCTTGTAAAAAGCAAAGGGATAACTGCTGCCCACAAATTTATATCGGGTGAGTATATCGCCCAAAATACAAAAAGTGCGGTAAGCGCCATGCGTATAACATATCCGATAAACATAGAAGCCTGCGCGCCGTTTTTTCCTCTGGTTACAGAGCGTTCTACAAAAAAGGCGAGAAGGATAAACATAAATATCGCAAACAGACACCCGGCACACGCAGATACGGCAACGGTCATGTCAAAGCGCCCCAATGCGGCAAAAACAGCCGTCATAACAGCGCCGAGAATGACTATTACCACAGAAACCTTCCTTATCTGTCTTAAAACATCTTTGGAAAACATAACATCACCGCCTGTTAATAGAGTCGGCAAGCTTGAAAAGCGTGTACATCGCACTTGCCGCTCCGAGCAAGGCGCCGGCAATTATTACCCAGCTGCCGAGGTTCAGCTTCTCGCGCAGGAAGTTTGCGCCCCAAATGCACAATATGACGCACATGGCCATCGAAAGACCTATCTGCGTTATCATCGCGAGCGCGCGAATAATGTCACGATTTTTTTTCATCATTATTATCTTTGCCCTTAAATGTCCTCACAACTGCCGGACTTGCAAATGCAAATGCAATAAATATTGCCGCCGTAAGCACAAGCGCCCACACGCGGATTACGCCGGATGCCATAAGTATTATGGCACACATTCCCAGTAATATGCACATTGCGTATATAATGAGTACCGCTTGCTTGTGGGTACAGCCACTGTCTACCAGCTTATGATGAAGGTGGCTTCTGTCCGCGCTCATAATAGGCTTACGGTTTTTCGCGCGCCGAATAATTGCGGCGCCCGTGTCGAAAATCGGCAGCCCCAGCACGAGCAGAGGCACCGCAAAGGAAACTAACGTATAACTCTTGTAAAGCCCCATCATACTCAGCACGGAAAGCATATAGCCGAGAAAGAGCGCCCCGGTATCGCCCATAAAAAGCTTTGCCGGATTAAAATTATACGGCAAAAATCCGATGCACGCTCCCACAAGACAGGCAGTAAGCGTACCCACAAAAGGTTCCGCCACAATTATGGATATGCAAAGCAGCGTCATCGAGGATATGGAAGCCACGCCTACCGCAAGCCCGTCGAGTCCGTCTATGAGGTTGAGCGCGTTAGTAACGGCCACAATCCATACTACGGTAAGAGGTGCGCCCCAAATCCCAAATTCGAGGACTCCGGAAGGAATAATCGAGGTAGGGAACGTCATCCGTTCAATGGTAATCCCCGCAAACACGGGAATAAGAGCTGCCAAAATTTGAAACAAAAGCTTCAGTTTTGCGCTTATGTTATAGCGGTCGTCAAAAGCTCCGACAACAACGATTATGACAGCGCCGCACATAGTGGCGATAAGCTGCTTGTTCCAGACAGCGCAAAACGCGGCGGCCACCGTAAAGCCGAGAAATATGGCCAATCCTCCCAACAGCGCTTTTGGCGTGGTATGCATTCTGCGACCGTCGGTGGGTACATCAACTGCACCTATTTTGAAAGCAAATTTTTTCACAAACGGTGTTGCGCAAAAAGTTACAGTAAAAGCCATGATGAACGCAACCACAATCCCCGTAGAAAAAATCGACATAACTTCACATCCTCTCAGACGATAAAGCCAACCTTTTTCTTAACCTTGTTCATCGTGCGGTCTGCAACAGCGCCTGCTTTTTGTGCACCCGCCTTATAAACGCTCTCAAGATAGTCTCGGTTATTCATTAAATCGCAATAACGCTGCTGTATGGGGCTGAGCGCCTCTACTACAGCTTCTCCTACCGCCCGCTTAAAGTCGCCGTACCCTTTGCCCTCAAATTCAAAGACCGCGTCCTCAATGCTTTTTGATGTAACGGCGCAGTAAATATTCAGGAGATTGTTGACGCCGTACTTTTCTTCGCCGTAGCAAACGTGCGCGTCCGAATCCGTCACGGCGCGTTTGATTTTCTTGATGATGACTTCCGGCGAATCCAGCAAAGCAATGCAGCCGTTGGGGTTGGGGTCAGACTTGCTCATTTTTGAAAGCGGGTCCTGCAGACTCATTATCCGTGCGGCGTTCTTGGGAATATATCCGTCCGGTATCGTAAAAACATCGCCGTAAATGGAGTTAAAGCGCTCCGCAATGTCGCGCGTTATCTCGAGATGTTGTTTTTGGTCGCTCCCCACAGGTACGAGATCCGCCTGATAAAGCAGGATATCCGCCGCCATGAGTACGGGATACGTAAACAGTCCGGCGTTTATGTTGTCGTGATGTTTTTTAGACTTATCCTTAAACTGCGTCATGCGTGCAAGCTCGCCCATCTGCGTGTAGCAGTTCAATATCCATGCAAGCTCCGCATGCGCCGGGACGTGGCTCTGTATAAAGATAATGTTTTTTTGAGCGTCTATACCGCAGGCAAGATATTGCGCCAAAAGTGAAAGACAATTAGCCCGGAGCTCCTGCGGCGCTTGACGTACCGTTATTGCGTGCAAATCCACAATCGAGAAGCAGCAGTCGTATTCATTTTGCAGCTTAACCCAGTTAATAAGCGCGCCCAAATAGTTTCCGAGCGTTATACTGGAACTGGAGGGCTGTATTCCCGATAGTATTACTTTTCTGCCGTTTATCATAACCCTTTTCTCCTAATAGCTTTCTATTACTTCACCTAAGATTCTTATGCCCTTCTCAATATTCTCCATCGAAGCGTTTGAGAAATTGAGCCGGAAAGACGAATACTTCTTCAACGGGTCCGCCATACAAGCTGCCCCGGACACAAACGCCACTTTCTTTTCAACCGCTTTCCTGAAAAGCTCCTCGCCGTCAAAGCGTTCGGGCAGGCTGCACCAAAGGAAAATGCCGCCTTCGGGGTTTGTCACGGAACAGTAGTCAGGGAAATAGCGTGAAATACAACTTCTCATAAACGAACTCTGCTTGCCGTAAAGTTCGCACGCACGCTTGATGTGCGCGTCAATATCGTATCTCGTTACAAAGGTGTAGGCAATAAGCTGTGTCAATACAGGTGTATGCACATCTGTAACCTGCTTACAGACTATCATTTTTTCAAAAATCTCGCTCGGCGCAGAGAAAAAGCCTATGCGCAGCCCGGGCGAAAGAATTTTTGAAAACGAGCCACCGTATATAACGCGTCCCGATACATCCAAACTCTTTATAGACGGTACTTCTTCGCCGCTGTAACGAAGCGAACCGTAGGGGTTGTCCTCAAGAATATAAAAGTCGTACCTGTCCGCAAGATTAAGTAGCTTCTTTCTCTTTTCAAGAGACATAGTTATCCCTGTCGGGTTTTGAAACGTGGGAATGGTATAGACGAGCTTAATACGTTTCTTTTTTAAGATGTTTTCCTCAAGATAGTCTATATCCATACCATCGCTCTCAACCGGCACATCATCTATAACTGCGTTGTATGAGCGAAAGCAGTTAAGCCCGCCTACAAAGCTCGGGCGCTCGGTGACAACACAGTCGCCCTCGTTAAGCAAAACCTTTGCCGTAAGGTCAATAACCTGCTGCCCGCCGGTAGTTATGGCAATATCGTCTCCCTCGTGTATTATCCCTTGGCGCACAAGCCGCTCACGCACAAGCTCACGCAGCGGCGCATAACCCTCGGTAATGCCGTACTGAAGCGCCGTGTTGCCAAAGGTGCGAAAAATCTCCTCCGCCACAGTGCCTAAAACATCACAGGGGAAAAGCGAACTCGACGGTGCGCCGCCCGCAAATGAAATAATCTCCGGGTCCGCAAGGAGCTTAAACGTCGCCCTTATAGCGCTGCCGGAAAGCCCTTTCGTTTTATCTGAAAATGCAATATTTGTCATTTGTTGAATACGCCTCCTAAAATATGCGTAAAAGCTAACGCTGTGTCTTTGACTCGCAAAACTGTTAAAAACCAATTATAGCCAGTATATCACAACAGGCAGACGTTTGCAATAACTATTTTGTAAACATTACGCTGTTTAACATTTCAAGCAGCTGCGCGCCGTAAGCGATTTCCTCGGAAACAGGGCGAATGAGCTCAAAAAAGTACGACGTCTCGCCGACCGTGGCAATAAAGTAGGTTAACATCATCTCGTCCTCAAGCTGCGCGAAGGTCAATGCGCTATCCGCGTTGCCGATGACGCAAGGCTGCATCGTCCCCCTGTACCCCGAAAGCGTGCGCACTGCATCGATTACTTCCTCCGAGGAGAGTGTTGAAATCTTTGTTATGGTCAGTTCAACGGCTCTGGCGGTGGTTGATATAAGGTTAGCAGGAATAAAAGAATCGGCATCGCCGGAGGAATTGTACAAAAAGATATTGCGGTCATACGCTATCGAATAGCCCAGCCGGCTTTCAAGAGTACTCAGATTGATGTTTTCCGTGGATTCCGTGGGTTCAGAAGGGTCTTGCTCAACCTCGGCATTAAGCTCCGTATTTCCGCATCCTGCAAGAAGTGTCAGTACGAGTGTGAGTACAATGAGTGCAAGAAATTGTTTCATATTGTTCTACCAACTTTCTTAATAAGTAAATTTATAGTTGCGTCAAACGTCAGGACAAGCGCTATTGCTGCCGCGCCGACGCGTTCCAATACGCATGTAAGAGTTACGAGAGTGTTTTCATAGTAAAGCGAGTCGTTCATGAATCGGACAGGGACAAAAAGCATTGCGAACAGCGCCGCATAGACAATATCAATTCTGCGAAAATCCTTCTTGGACAAAAACATTGCGAGAGGGATGGCCATAAAAACCAAGGAATATATATAGCTTGTCCCCGGTGCTATCGCTGTAAGCAGCGCGAAAGCGCACACGGATTTCCATCTCTCGTTTTGAAAAAACGCTGTTGCTCCGCACAGAAGAACTATCACGGCCGCCGCTGCTGCGGAAAGCTTTTCGCCCATGTCTCCCATACCGAAAACGCGCACCAGGAAAAACTCAAACGTGTTGGATAACTCCACCCTGTAATGGTATCCCGAGCGCGCAGAGAAATTAAAAATATTTTCCATCAAAACGCCGACCTGCGAAAATCCGCCGAAGAACAAAAACGGCAAAAAAAACGCCAAAAGTCCGTACAGTACGCATATAGCAGAGTCCTTCCAGCGTTTTTCAAGAATAAGCACAAATCCGAAAATCGCGGGGTAGACCTTGATGCCCGCTGCAAGCGCAAGGCATATAAATGCGCAGTGGCGGACAAGAACATTATTTGAATCCTTAAACAAGAAGAACATAGCGGTCAGCACAAAAGCGAGAGTCACAATATTTCCGCGTTCGAAAGCGAAAACAAAAATTGGCGAAAAAAGCGTAAACGCCGAGAAAAACATTCCGCGCCACGAGTGCGCGCGCAGTGAATACAGGACTGTGGCAAGCAGCAGGACGACGATAAGAGAAAAGAAAAAGAACTCCATCATACCCAACTGCGAGGAACGCAGTGCGAATGCGCTTTCTGTGCGCATTGCGGTGGGAGTGAGAATATAGAACAATCCAAAAACGATATACGCAAGCGGTGGATATATACAGCCCAAAGAATACGGGTCGCCGCCGTTGACGTGAATTATGCAGTTAAAGAAATCCATAAACGTATCCTTACGGTCCTTGAATAAAATGCCGTAAAGCACCGTTCCGTGGGATAAAAAGAGGTCAAACACAAACGCTGCCGCCGCCGCCAGAACAATGGCGTAGAAACATCCCGCAGCAAAGCTCTCCGCCTTGTGAAACACTACAATCGAAAGCGAAAACATAGACGCAAATATAAGCATAACACGAATAAGCCGCAAAAAGTCGGACAGCTTAGTATGGAAGAGCAAAACGGCTTCGAGATATACCGTGCCGACTACGGCAATGAGAATCGCTGCCGCAAGCACTGAAGTTTTCGATTTTGTCATAGCGATACCTCACCTTCCCGATGATTATAACATGCTGTGCGCATGATTTCAATATTTTTTATTCGTCAAAGCAAAAAGTCTTGCTAAAGAAGTCTAAACGGTGTAAACTAAAAAGGAGGTGTTGAAAATGCCGCTTGACGCAATTGTACTTAGGCACGCAGCCAACGAACTTAACGCAAAACTGTGCGGCGCGTCGATAGATAAGATTTATCAGCCGCAAAGCTATGAAATAATCCTCTCCACACGACGTGGCGCGCTTTTAATCAGTGTAGGCGGATTTGCTCCGCGCATCTGCCTGACCCAAGTTAAGAGGGATAATCCGACTGTACCCCCGATGTTTACAATGCTGCTTCGCAAGCACTTGGCAGGTGCAAGTATCATTGCAATTGAACAAGAGGGTTTTGAGCGCATCGTGCGCATAAGAATGAGTACCCGTAACGAGCTGGGCGACAGGGTAGAAAAGAGCCTTGTCTGTGAAATAATGGGGCGCAACAGCAATATCATTTTAACCGATGAGGAGGACAAAATAATCGATGCCGTGCGCCGCGCTTCGATTGAGGTCAATGGGGCGAGAGCCGTATTACCGCATTTTAAGTATACAACGCCGCCGCGCGGCGGCAGGACAGACCCATCCGAGGGCAGTGTGGCAATTTTTGATGCGATTAGCTCCGCCGCGCCCGGGATGCGGGCGGACGAGGCGCTCACCAGTACGCTTTTTGGAGTAAGCCCGCTCATCGCACGGGAGGCTGTGTACAGGGTGACGGGTGATACAAGCCTCAGAATTGAGGAGGCCAATGCGGCGCAAAAAGCCGCCATTGCCGCCGCATTAGCAGCGATATTCCGTGAGGAGCCCTGCTGTATTATTCTTAAAAATGAAAAACGCGATTTTACAACTGTGCGGATAACGCAATACGGAGATTGTGCTGTGGAGCGTTTTGACAGTGTGAGCGAGATGCTTGAGTCGTTTTACGCCGCACACGAGAGCGCTGAGCAGTTGAAAGCGAGAGCGGCGTCGGTGTCAAAAATTGTGCATAATAATCTTTCGCGGGTGCGCAAAAAGAAGATAATCCTTTCCCAAACGCTGCGCGATGCTGAAAACGGCGGAAAATATCGCGAATGGGCAGATATAATAACTGCAAATATCTATAAAATAAAACCGCGCGACACAGAGCTTACCGCAGAGGATTTTTATAACGGCGGTTTTGTCACCATCGGACTTGATGCGTCTAAAACAGCCGCACAGAACGCGCAGAATTATTATAAAAAATATAACAAGTCCAAAAGCGCGCAGAAAAATGCCTCTCAGCAGCTGGAAGGCGCGGCGGAAGAGGAAAAATATCTTGAAAGCGTTGAGGAAGCCATATGCTCCGTAGAAACCGTTTCGGACATTGAGGAAATTCGCCGCGAACTTGTCAGAGAGGGATATTTAAGGGAGGAAAGGACTGCCCGAAAGAAAAAAAAGGAAGAGACACAACCACCATTGCGGTTTGAATATGAGGGCTATGAAATTTTTGTCGGGCGCAATAATACGCAAAACGACTATATCACGCTTCGGCTTTCTCGTGCAAACGATTTATGGCTTCATACTAAAAATATCCCGGGCTCACATGTTTTGATAAAGTATAGAGGAGAGCCTTTTCCGGATAATGTCGTTGAATATGCGGCGTCGATTGCTGCCGCGCACTCTAAAGCAAAGCATTCCGACCGCATCGCTGTAGATTACTGCCCAATAAAAAATGTACGCAAACCGAACGGAGCCAAAAGCGGCATGGTTGTTTACGATGGATATTCCACCGCGTATGTAGCGCCATTAACAAAATAAAGCAGAAACGGCCGGAAATCTTTCATAATGAGATTTCCGACCGTTTTGTATAGCGCGCCATTAGCGCAAAGGTTAAACTTCTTGCAATACCATTCGTATGAAAGTATCAATCACCGTTTTACTACCCTATAAAATTACACTACTCTCAAACCTAATACCCAGTTGGTATCTTACTGCTTTTGTTTTACTACCCTATAAAATTACACTACTCTCAAACCTGGGACAACAAGGACGCATGGAAAGCCCCGTTTTACTACCCTATAAAATTACACTACTCTCAAACATGCTGTGGCTTGAAGGCGTTCCTTCCAGAGTTTTACTACCCTATAAAATTACACTACTCTCAAACGCGCAGGACGCGCCACAGGCGCCAGCAGCAGTTTTACTACCCTATAAAATTACACTACTCTCAAACGCAGAGAGCGTACAGAAGATGATTGACGACGTTTTACTACCCTATAAAATTACACTACTCTCAAACGGAAAGGTTGATGACCCAGACGCTTTTGGGTTTTACTACCCTATAAAATTACACTACTCTCAAACCGCCGTTATGCCCTTTATTTTTAGCTTGCTGTTTTACTACCCTATAAAATTACACTACTCTCAAACACAGGCTTGATTCTCTTTCCCCTCCTCCTAGTTTTACTACCCTATAAAATTACACTACTCTCAAACTGGATATGTAAACGGTGTATCGGTGGTTGATGTTTTACTACCCTATAAAATTACACTACTCTCAAACACTGGGGCTGCTCGGAAGGTGGTAAGACCGGTTTTACTACCCTATAAAATTACACTACTCTCAAACAATTAACGCCAATAGGAAGAAACGACAGGGGTTTTACTACCCTATAAAATTACACTACTCTCAAACAATTACCCATGTCACATTATCGCCCTCCTAGTTTTACTACCCTATAAAATTACACTACTCTCAAACCACTACCTATTACCGAGTACCCGCCAGAAGTTTTACTACCCTATAAAATTACACTACTCTCAAACGCGGGAACAGACCCCACAGCGACTACCACCGTTTTACTACCCTATAAAATTACACTACTCTCAAACTAAAGGAGATGAATAACAATGGCTAACGAGTTTTACTACCCTATAAAATTACACTACTCTCAAACTATTTTACCCGGTTGACAAGTGGAGCCGGGAGTTTTACTACCCTATAAAATTACACTACTCTCAAACGCGGGTAAACGATAAATTAGACAAAAATGCGTTTTACTACCCTATAAAATTACACTACTCTCAAACAGGCATACAATATCGTTGCCGAGGATGTTTGTTTTACTACCCTATAAAATTACACTACTCTCAAACCTTTCGGGTATAATACTTGTTTCCTTTTTGGTTTTACTACCCTATAAAATTACACTACTCTCAAACCGGGCAAATGTTATAATTAGCTTACAGTCAGTTTTACTACCCTATAAAATTACACTACTCTCAAACCGCCCTTGCCTTTGTTTGCATCATCGGCGAGTTTTACTACCCTATAAAATTACACTACTCTCAAACGTGTACGGGACTCTGATTAAAGTACGGTGCGTTTTACTACCCTATAAAATTACACTACTCTCAAACAAAGAAGTCATTAAAAGCGTCAAAACCGTTGTTTTACTACCCTATAAAATTACACTACTCTCAAACGGAGACACCCGCATCAACATGGCCAGCGACGTTTTACTACCCTATAAAATTACACTACTCTCAAACGGTTAGGGTGACCACACATCCTCCGCCGCTGTTTTACTACCCTATAAAATTACACTACTCTCAAACCTCGCGAACAAAGCGCGCGTCAGCTTCATTGTTTTACTACCCTATAAAATTACACTACTCTCAAACCAGAAGGCAAAGCGAACACCGTCTGGGAGCGTTTTACTACCCTATAAAATTACACTACTCTCAAACACCAACGGCGGAAGCAAGGCTGCGCTGGCTGTTTTACTACCCTATAAAATTACACTACTCTCAAACATAAGGGCTTGCTTGTGTGCTTTCGGCAAAGTTTTACTACCCTATAAAATTACACTACTCTCAAACCTTTGCCGATGTCCGCGCTGTTGATGTCAAGTTTTACTACCCTATAAAATTACACTACTCTCAAACGGTAACACTGGCGCGGCCTCCTATTCCGCTGTTTTACTACCCTATAAAATTACACTACTCTCAAACGCAACCCCGGACAGGGGCGACATGCGGGAGTTTTACTACCCTATAAAATTACACTACTCTCAAACGACAAGCGCGCCGACGTTTTCAAGCGCACCGTTTTACTACCCTATAAAATTACACTACTCTCAAACGTCTTTTACGATGTAATATCTTTTCATCTAGTTTTACTACCCTATAAAATTACACTACTCTCAAACGAAACACGCAGCTTTCTGTCATGCGCGTTAGTTTTACTACCCTATAAAATTACACTACTCTCAAACATAGAACGCCCGTCTTCAAAAGGAATACGAGTTTTACTACCCTATAAAATTACACTACTCTCAAACTGTTTTGAAATGCAAGCCGCGAGCGTTTCGGGTTTTACTACCCTATAAAATTACACTACTCTCAAACTGCCGCGATGATGGTTGCGCGTCCGTCGCTGTTTTACTACCCTATAAAATTACACTACTCTCAAACCATAAGTGCGAGAACTTCTGTTTCGCTCATGTTTTACTACCCTATAAAATTACACTACTCTCAAACCGCCATCTCGATGAGCCGTGCTGGATGGGGTTTTACTACCCTATAAAATTACACTACTCTCAAACTGCACTCGGTATTCAAGTATGCGCGGAATGTTTTACTACCCTATAAAATTACACTACTCTCAAACTTATGACTGCGATTTGGTCTGCCGTCATGTTTTACTACCCTATAAAATTACACTACTCTCAAACGCATAAATTGCTCAAAAGAATACTCGAACGGTTTTACTACCCTATAAAATTACACTACTCTCAAACCTTTGGCGCGGACGGCATTCTTGACCGTCTGTTTTACTACCCTATAAAATTACACTACTCTCAAACGGTAGAGTTCGACGAATGCATAGGCCGCCTGTTTTACTACCCTATAAAATTACAC
>JAUNBL010000043.1:0-11779 GCA_030527235.1 Clostridia bacterium
AATCAGACCACAGTAACCGTGCTTGATAAGGAAAACAAGCCTGTCAAGGGCATTTCCGTAACAGTTAAGGACGCAGCAACAGAAAAAACAGCGGCAACAAACGCAAACGGTCAAATTACCGTTCCTGTTAAAACTTCAAGCGGCGGAAGCTCGTCGGGCGGCAGCTCCGGCGGCGGTGGCGGCGGAAGCTATATAAGCAGCAGCACGGTAAATGTTAAGATTACCGATAAGAACGGCAAGAGCGTAACAGGCTTTTCAAAGTCAACCGACAGCAAGGGAAATATAACTGTTACACTTCCGACAGGAAAAGTGGTTGACGAAGATAATTACTACACAATTACAGTTACCGACAACAAAGGCAATGCAAAAGCAGATACTTCCGTAACCTTAAAGGATAAGAAAAACGGAACTGCAACAGGCATAACAGATAAAAATGGTGTGCTGACACTTCCGGCAACAGAGCATAAGGCATATATTTTCGGCTACGAGGACGGAACCTTTAGACCTAACGGTGACATGACACGAGCAGAGGCAGCAGCTATCTTTGCAAGACTTATTGCAGAGGAAAAAGGTGAGAACATAAGCAGCAGAGCGTCCTTTGACGATGTGGCGGCAAACGAATGGTATTCGGCATATATCGGCTATCTTGAAAAATACAGCATTATTAAAGGCTATGCTGACGGCGCGTTCAAATCAAATACGCCTGTTACAAGAGCAGAATTTGTTGCAATGACTGTTCGTTATTATTCATTATTCAACGAGGTTAAGAAATCGGGACTGACAGTAAAATATACCGATGTCAGCTCCTCCTATTGGGCATATGCCGACATTGCATACACAAAGGAAACAGGCTGGCTGAACGGCTATTCAGACGGTTCCTTCCGGGGCGATAACAACATCAGCCGTGCCGAGGTGGTTACGGTTGTCAACCGTGCGACAAACAGAATGCCGGATAAGGAATATATCAATAGAAACTTTACAAAGCTGAACAGGTTCACAGACCTTAAAGACAATAGCTTCTGGGCATTTTATGACGCAATCGAGTCTTGTAACGACCATAAGGCGGTAACAAATTCGGACGGCGAATCGTGGGTTGACTGATTACGCGCTTGCTTTTGTTTCATTTTACAAATATAGCGCCTGTCTTTCGTTGCTTATGCAGAAAAGTGCGGAGGTGCGGTTATTTGTCTGGACTTTCCGAAAACCTTGTGGTATGTTTGAGCTGCATAAGGATATGCAGAAAAAACGATAGGAGGAATAATCATGAACACAAAAGCAATCATCAGCGCCGCTATCATTGCGGCAATACTCCCGTCTGCGGCATTTGCTGCAGATAACAGCCTTCCCTGCGGACACGAGCGACTGTGCGAGTGCAGTCAGATGTTTGACGATGAGGATTACACAATAACTCTTGATGCAAACGGCGGTCTTATAGGCAACGGATATGTAGACGCCAAGATCGAGATCGCCATGACAACGAAAAAGGGTAAAATCAAGCTCCCTCTGCCCTACAGGGATTCGGACTACGAGTTCGAGGGCTGGTACACTGCGGACGATATTAAAGCATCGTCCGAAACAGTGTATCGGGCAGACGTCAAGCTCTATGCAAAATGGCGTATAACGGGAACGAGAACCATAACCTTCTCGTCAGACGGCGGCAGCGATATACTTCCCATAACAGGCACATATCTAAGCTCTGCAAACATAGATGGGTATGTGCCGGTAAAGGAAGGATATACCTTCCTCGGCTGGTATGACGATCCGCAGACAAAGGAAAACAAGATAACCGAGGTGATATTCGATGAGGATAAAACCTTGTATGCAAAATGGGAACAGAAATCAAGAACGCCCATTGTCATAGGCAGGGATCATATGTATATGACTGACGGGGAAATAGCCGCAAAACAGGAATGGCTGCAAAGTGAATATGAGCCGAAGCTCACGGAGGAACAAATCAAAAGAATTATAGAGCTGTTAAACAGGTTCATACAAATGTACAACAAATAGCAATATCAAAACAGCGGCGTCGCTTCATGCGGCGCCGTTTGATTTTGAAAAACGGGTAGAAAATTAGGAGAAATGCAGATATGAATGTTTCAGAGAGAACAAAAGAGCTGCTTGCATTACTGTGCGTACCCGAAGGCAAAACGATAACAGGCGAGCAAACGGAGAAAGGCCGGATCGACATATCCGTTGACGGCGAGTATTTCGATACATATGATGCAGGGCGTGATGTGATGCTTGCCGGAAACCTTAAATATGTGCGGCAGTATTACGATTCGCAGGGATATGTGACGGCTGCAATTGCAGACAAGGAAAAGCTGTGCGGAGATCAGAGAGTCACCGCTGAAATATCCTTTCCGGCTGCGGAAAACGAGCTTGCGGATGCATGTCAGAGAGCGAGAACCACATCTGACAGAGCAGGCGTTGTATGGTGTGAGATTTTAGGAGTTAAATATACAAAAAGCGAGCATCTGACAGAGCATTCCACAATTGAGGAGCTAAGCTTCCTTGCGGAAAGACTTGATAAAATGACTGACGAGGATCGTATTATGTGCAAGGGGTATATGGAAAAATGCAAAGAGGAGGACTTGTCGGCGGCGCAGCTTATAAATATAACGTACAATCTTGAAAATTGCCGTATGGCATACAATGTTGCAGGCTTTGAGGAGCTCGGTGAATTTTTCGTTGAACAGGGTTATATCCCCGAGCTGCACGACGCGTCGCCTCAAGTATTGGAGTTTATCGACTACGGGAAAATCGGCAGAAAAATACATAGCGAAAAGCAGGGCGTCTTTGTGGACGAGGGATATTTCTATAACGAAACGGACGAGTTTCGTACTGTTTACGATGGCAGTACGCTTCCCGAAAAAACCAAGAGTGATCCGTATATTTTCAGGGTAAAGGCAGCACGGTGTACAAGCGAGCTTGCAGAAAACATAGACGGTATATGGATAAGTCTGCCGACAGACAGCGAAAGGCTTAGAGCTGTGTTTCGCGCTATCGGTGCGGAAAGCCCGTCTGAATGCGTCTTGTGCGGAGTGCAGAGCATTATACCGAATATGCAGTATTGCATAGAAAGCACGGAGCAGATCGAATTGCTTAATTCCCTTGCACAAGCCATGCAGCGGCTTGGAGATGAGCAAAGCAAGCTAAAGGCAATACTGACGGCTGTGAATTGTCACGACATATCACAGGCACTTATGCTTTGCGAGCATATGGATTGCTTTGGGCTGTACGCTGATTTTGTAACATACGCAGATTACGGCAAATCGGTTTTGGCGTCGGAGGTTACGCTGCCGGAGGATATGCTGCAATACTTTGATTTTGAAAAATATACGAGGGACAGGCTTTGTGACGAGCATATCTACATGACGGAATACGGCTTGCTGAAACAGACCGATATGAGTTTCATACCGACGCCGGAGCAAGAGGACGCAGAGGAACAGGAATTTTGAGATGCCGCAGGAGGTGACGGCGAATGAAGGCGGTGAATATTACTGAACAGGGCATTATTGAATGGTACGGCAACAAGGCCGGATATGTCAAAGGTCAATCGGCTTATGTCGATTCAATGTTTGAAAGAGACGAGCTTATAGGTTATCTGAACGAACAGTCTTTTAAAACGCACGTGCAGGACGGAATATATGACAGGCTGATCCACAGTCTGCCTCCGGAAACGGCAGACTTCAGACGCTGCCGGATATATCAGATAAGACCGGAGGCTGACGTTCGGCTTAAATTTATCGGCACGGAGGAGCTTGAAAAACGAGACTTGGGCAATCCGGAGCCGAAAAACTATCATGTGGTGTATGACGGGAATCCCGGGACTGAAGATCTCGATGAAATATATATGAAGTTCAATATGGATGAAAAGCCCGGCGAATACAAAGGTCATTCACTGTCAATGTCGGATGTGATAGAGCTTTATGATGATGAGAAAAGCGAATTTTACTATGTCGACAGATTCGGTTTCACGGAAATACCGTTTAAAAACGAGACGGAGGACATTGCCGTCAAGCCGGAAAAGCAGCAGGAGGAGCCGGACAGACAGGAAACAGCAGAGAAAGAGACGGACGATGAACAGGAAACGGTCGTGTTCAAATTTACAATGTAGGACGGAGGTGACAGAGGAACATGAATATGCGTGTTAAAATAGTAAAGCTGATTGACGCCGAAAAGCTGAAAGCATATGCAACAGCCAGCTTTGACGAGAAGTTTTTAATTACCGGCATCAAGGTAATTGATTCGGTAAACGGTTTGTTTGTGGCAATGCCGAGCCGACGCAAGAAAAGCGGCGAGTTTGCAGACATCTGCTTTCCCATTACCCGTGAAATGCGGGAACAAATTTCAGCGGATGTGCTTGAAGCGTATAAGGCGGAAATTGAGGAAGGTTCACAAAAGCAAGAGTAATTTCTATGAAAGCGAGGAATACATAATGAAAAAAATCCTATTGAAAATGGCGTTTAAGGCTGATGAAATCAAGAAAAAGCTGAAGAATAACAGCGGTCAGGGGGCTTTGGATACGGCAGTTATTGTTCTAATCTCAATTGTACTCGGCGCCCTCATTTTAGCCGGGCTATATGCACTTTTAGATGACACGGTGATGCCTGAACTCCAAAGACGCATAACCGAAATGTTTAATTATACCAATTAACGAATCACAGTCAATGTAAAGAGAAAGGGGCGCTGAAATGATATCAAAAACGCTCACGCTTATGGTTTTATGCTGTGCGGCTGCGGAGGATATCCGGCGCAGAGAGTTTCCGAACTATTGTCAGCTTTTAATGCTGCTGATCTATCCGCTCGGATTTCAGCCGGAAAAGCTGTGGGGTATGCTTGTTTCGGCGCCGTTTTTCGTTCTCGCCTTCAAAAACGGAAAAATGGGAATGGGCGATGCAAAAGCAACGCTTTTGCTGGGAGGACTTACAGGTCTTCCCTCAATGCTGGCAACCGTGGTAATCGGCTGTATGGCATTTATAATTTACGGAAAAGCAAGGGGTGTGAATGCGATGGCGTTTATACCCTTTCTTGTATTTGGCTATGGAGTAATATATATTTTGGAGGTGTTTATAGCTTGAAGCTGATAAATTTATTTAAAAACAGGACGGCGCTGGGAATCTCCTGCATCGTGCTTGCATTTTTGATCTGCTTTGTTATTTCGCCGCTGATCAGCCGTACCTCGGAAAAAACCGTGACGGTTATAAGAGCGGCGGCGGAAATCAAAAGCGGTGATGAAATTACAAAGGACATGATAGCAGAGATTAGAATGTCAAACACCAATCAGCCGGAGGACATAGTATCCGACAGCAAAGCGGTGATAGGAAAATATGCGGTTATGGATATGACAAAGGGCGATTATATTTTGACGGGGAAGCTGTCCGATACGCCCTATGTTGAAAATACATACCTTGCAGGACTAAACGGCGAAATGAGGGCGGTTTCCGTCACACTGAAATCCTTTGCACTCGGTCTTTCGGGAAAGCTCAAGCCGGGCGATATTGTGTCGGTGATTGCGCCGGATTATCAAAAATCGGGTATGACGGTTATCCCGATTGAGCTGCAGTATATAGAGGTGATTGCGGTAACGGGTAAAAGCGGCGCCGATGTGGAAACGGTAGGCGGTGAGGATTCGGAGCTGCCAAGCGCCGTAACGCTTATGTCAACCGAGACACAGTCAAAAATACTTGCTGATTTGGAGAAAAACGGAACGCTTCATCTGTCGCTGGTGTATCGTGGAGAACGCAAGACGGCAGAAGCGTTTTTAGAGGCGCAAAAGGAGGTTTTAAACCCGCCGGAGGAAACAGCCGAACAGCCGGAGGAAAATGCGGCAGAGGCGGTCTCGGAAGGCGGTGAGGGCGAATAATGCACGACAATCAGATGCTTGCGGTATGGGGCAGCCCGTCAAGCGGAAAAACAACGATAGCGGCCAAGCTTGCAGGCGAGCTTTCCGGCAGCGGCAGGGATGCGGTGTTGCTGCTGTGCGATACCGACGCTCCTCCTCTGCCCCTGCTCGTCCCTCCGACAGAGCTTGAAAACGAGAAATCCCTCGGCAGCATATTGGCGGCGGCAAGAATAAATGAAACATTGATCCTGCAGAATGCGATTACGCTGAAGAAAAACCGGCATATTTCCGTTATCGGAATGCTTAAGGGCGAGAATGCTTTTACCTATCCCAAATATACGGCGGATCAGGCAAAGCAGCTTTTGGACGGACTTCGCAGCATTGCGGACTATATAATTATCGATTGCTCCGCTCATCTGTCGGACGATGTGCTGTCCACCCTGGCGCTGATTGAATCGGATTGTGTGCTGCGGCTGATTAACTGTGATTTGAAATCAATATCATATTTGTCCTCACAGCTTCCGCTTTTGGCAGACAGTAAGTTCAAGGTGGAAAAGCAGCTTAAAGCGGCAAATAATTTAAAAAGCATACATTCGGGAGAAAACATCGAACAGGTTCTCGGCGGCGTGAGCTTTACTATTCCCCACAGCGACATAATTGAACAGCAATATCTGACAGGCGAGCTTCTGAAAAATACACCCGTTAAAAGGGAAACAAAGGAATTTCGCAGGGTGATTGAAGAAATAACAGCGGAGGTGTTTGAACTATGATTGGAGAAAAGAACACAAACGATCTGTTCTTCGCAGCTCCGTCAGCAAAGGATTTCCACAGTGTGCTGAGTGAGGTGCAGGAATATATATCGGGGAAATATGCGTCCTTAATGGTCGAGCATGACAAGGACGATATAAAGCAGCAGCTTATGTTTTACATTCAAAAATATTTAACGGATAACGGAATTACCGTTGAAAAGCTTTCACAGGCGGAGCTGACAGAACGGCTGTACGGTGAGATGGCGGAGTTTTCGTTTTTAACGAAATACATATTCGGCAAGGGCGTTGAGGAAATAAACATAAATTCGTGGAAGGATATAGAGGTTTACTTCTCAAATGGCGGCAAAAGAAAGCTTGACGAACGGTTTGAATCGCCGCAGCACGCAATCAATGTTGTGCGGAGAATGCTGCACGTTTCGGGCATGGTGCTTGATAACGCCTCCCCCGTTGTTTTGGGGCATCTGTCAAAGAATATCCGCATATCGGTAATGAAATATCCTGTTGTAGATGAGGATGTGGGCGTTTGCGCCTCTATTCGTATTGTCAATCCGCAGAACTTCAAGAAAAAGGATTTTACCGAATTCGGTACGGCGACAGGTGAGATGCTTGACTTTCTCTCGCAGAGTCTGCGGTACGGCGTCAGCGCTTGCGTTGCCGGTTCGACAGGCTCGGGAAAAACTACCGTTGCAGGCTGGATACTCAATACCATTCCAAACAACAAACGCATATTCACCATTGAAAACGGCAGCCGGGAGCTTGCGCTTGTCAGAGAAGCTGACGGGAAGGTTTTAAACAGCGTTATTCACACGCTGACTCGTCCGTCCGAAAATGCATTGCAGAACATTGATCAGGATATTCTGCTTGATTATGCCCTGCGCTTTAATCCGGATATAATCTGCGTGGGTGAGATGCGCGGACCGGAGGCGCATGCGGCGCAGGAGGCGTCAAGGACAGGTCATACCGTGCTTACGACAATACATTCCAATTCCTGTGAAAGCACCTACAGGCGCATGGTTACGCTGTGCAAGAGGAAATATGATATTGCGGACAACACGCTTTTGGATTTGGTAACGGAGGCGTTTCCGATTTTGGTGTTTACCAAGCAGCTTGAGAACAGGGAACGCAAAATCATGGAGATAACGGAGTGCGAGATAAAGCCTGACGGGGAACGTGTTCACAGAACGATTTTCCGCTATAACATCACAGAAAACCGTTATGAGGGCGATAAGCTTGTTATAAAGGGGTTTCACGAGCGGGTAAACGATATATCCGACAGTTTGAAAAAACGGTTTATAGAGAACGGAATGCCGAAGGCGGCGCTTGAAAGAATAACGAAGGGATGTGATTCTAAATGCTGACAATGCGGCTTGCTGCATTTGCGGCAGCGGTGGTTGGTATGTTTTGCCTGTTGGGAATAAGGGTATCCGATTTAATTGACAGCTTTACCGACAGACCGAAAAGCATAAAGGAACAGATAAACGAGGCAGCAGGGAAAAAGAAAAGCTTTGTCCGGCGAGAGGCTGAAGAAATAACGGAAATATTGAAAATGACAGGACGGGCGGATAAAATCCCCGTCATTTTTCTTGCCTGTGGGATATGCGCTGCGGTCGGGACGGTGATAGCCTCGCTGCTTGACAACATATTTCTGATCCCTGCGCTGGGGATCGGCTGTATGTTTATTCCCGTATGGTATGTGCGTCTCACGGCAAGTCATTACAAAAAGGATATTGCCGGAGAGCTGGAAACGGCAATGTCGATTATAACTACGGCATATTTAAGAAACGAGGATATTGTAACGGCGGCGGAGGAAAATCTGCCGTATCTGAACTCGCCGATAAAGGAAGTGTTTGCAGAGTTTGCCATGCAGCTAAAGCACATAGATTCCGATGTTACGAAAGCAATACGCAGTCTGAGTGAGAAAGTAAGCAATGAGGTTTTTCACGAATGGTGCGATGCGCTCATTGCATGTCAGACGGACAGAAGCCTTAAAAGCGCACTCACGCCGATTGTATCAAAGCTGTCCGACATCCGAGTTGCAAATTCGGAGCTTGAGCTGATGATTGCCGAACCGAGAAAGGAATTTATTATTATGGCGCTGCTGCTTATTGCCAATATCCCTATCATGTATTTTCTAAATAAGGACTGGTACAGCATTCTTATGTATTCGACAGTAGGAAAGCTTGTGCTGGCAATAGATGCGGCAGCTATCTTTATATCGGCCGCATTTGTAATACGGCTGACAAAGCCGATAGAAATCAGGAGGTAAAAATGGAAAATATCAAAAAAAAACAACAGCTTTGCCCAAGCTGCAAGACAGGTCTTGATATGCTGAGGCTTGACAAGCGGGAACCGCTGTGTCCGTTTATGGTATGCCATAAGGGTGAGTCATGCTCCATGTATATTCCCGTCCTAAAGGGAACGGCAAAAGCCTGACATTTATGCTTACGGAGGTGAAAAATATTGAACGAACACATTAAATCTGCTTTCAGCGATGAACAGGAATTGCTCTCATCTATATTAAAAATACATAATAACGGCAGCCCGATAGAGCTTGATCCTATGTTTCATAAGGGCGGATTTTACAAAAACCTGGTTGAGCGTCCCAAATACATTTTTGACATAAATCCGTTGAAAGAATACTGTCCTAAAGGAAATGCCGAAAGCCTTCCGTTTGAAAACGGTCAGATATCGTGTATGATTTTAGATCCGCTATTTCTGTTTGGAATTCATGGAAAGACAAGGCAGTATTGTATATCGCAGAACATGGGAATTTTAGAAAGCTTTGATGAACTGCAAAGACACTATAAAGCAATTCTCAAAGAAGCGTACAGAGTGCTGCGGCAAAACGGCGTTTTAATCTTTAAATGTCAGGATTACACGGACTCAAAAACAATAATGACGCATTGCCTTGTGTATAATTGGGCAACTATGATTGGGTTTTATGCAAAAGACATTGCGATATTAATACGGGCAAATAAAATATCCAACCCCAAAACCACACAAAGACATTTTAGAAAAATCCATACATATTTCTGGGTGTTTGTGAAAAAGAACAGAGGTGGAATATGCGAATCATAATTTTAATGCTTGGACTTTCTTTCGGACTGTATTTCATAATTGCAGATCGACTGAAAATCCCGTATCTGAAAACATCAAAGGCAATCATGAACATGGGAAGAACCGACCGCAGACTGACAAGCGTTATCGAGACGGTAATCATGGATATGAGTATGCGGCTTTCGAGGATTATTCCTATGGACAAGTATAAAAGAAATCGTCTGCAAAGCACGCTTAATGCCGCCGGAATAAAAATGACGGCAGAGTGCTATCAGGCGCATGCGATCATAAAAGCGATCGCAGTAGGCTTGCTCGTTATTCCGTGTCTTGCGGTCTTTCCGCTGCTTTCGGCATTGGTTTTAACATTGGCGGTTCTGATGTATTTCAAGGAATACCAAAGAGCCGAAAAACAGCTTGAAAAAAAGAAAGAGGTTATAGACGGCGAACTCACACGGTTTGTACTCAGCATCGGACAAGAGCTTCAATCAAGCCGTGATGTGCTGTCAATGCTTGAAAGCTTCCGAAAAAATACCGTTCCCGAATTTGCAGACGAGCTGGGAATCACATGCGCCGATATGCACTCGGGAGGATACGAGGCGGCGCTCATGCGAATGGAGGCAAGAGTGAATTCGCCGCAGCTTTCGGATGTTGTCCGTGGACTGATTTCGGTAATACGCGGTGATAACGGCGTTATGTATTTTCAAATGCTGTCTCACGAGTTTAAGCAGACAGAGCTGCGAAGGCTGAAAGCGCAGGCGCAGAAGATACCGCCGAAAATCCGTATCTTTTCAATGGTAATGCTGATGTGCTTTTTGGCAACATATCTGGTTATTATTGCGATACAGGTGATACAATCGGCGGAAATTTTATTTTAGGAGGTAGCTGCAATGCCATTAACAGACAATTTTTACGAAAAGATAACAAACGAATACGATACATTTATGGAAACCGTTGGGACATGGAAAAGTGATAAACTGCTTAGTAATATCGAATTCGTAGCAGACTATATGAATATATATGAGTATTTGATGAGGGACAGACCAATCAGAGAAGGCGGATATCTTGATCATTATATGCGGATGAGCAATCCCATCAGAACAATTTGCGAGCGCTATCAGGAAGACAAGCCACCGATTTATGATGCTTTAAATCGTACCATATGCGAAATCGGCGACAAGGAAATATTTGATAAAAACTATAGTGAATTAAAAGCAAGGTTCCTTGACAGAGTGACCGAGAATTACAAGGAAAGCATAAAGGACAGCCCTGCAGAAAAAAGCATCACAAATGACTATATAATGCTTGATTATGTTAGGCTGAATTTGGAATTTGCAAATGATTTAAGCATAAAAACGCTTATGCAGTTTGAGTCGCCATTAAAGCTCCTTATTGACAGGGATGGGAATTACCGCGCATACAACACCAAAATGGATGAAGCCGCTCACTATGTGAGAATGAGTGATGTGTTTACCATGCCGTATAAGCTTGATTTGAACAATGTGCTGCCGGAAACAGTGCAGCGTCATGACGCGATAAACAGTATTATCGGTATCGTGCAAAGCCATGATTTCACAACAACCATGAATTGGCTTGATTTTTTCAGGGAGCTTCATGAAGCCGACGCTGAAGAAGGTGCGGAGCTTGAAGATCCGTACAGAACATTTATAGACGCATTAAACAAGATTAAGAGTGAACAGGGCGAAGGAGTATTACAAAGTCTGTATGAAATGGGCAATGCCGATAGAATTCTTGAACGTGAGTTTGTTGAAGCGGCAAAATATCTGGCAGACGGCGGCGATATTCTAAAAGTACCTACACTTGCATGCTATGGTTATTTTGATGAATCGTATGAGGGCAATCGGTCGGACGCCGATGAGTTCCTTAGCAAGCAAGGGTGCATTACGGAAGGCATGAATATGAGTTAGACGGAGGTGAAGTGAAAATGACGAAAGAACAGGACTTTTATAACCGTGTTGAGGATGAATACGATGACTTTGTTCAAGAGCTTGAGGGATATGATGTTAATGAGATTTTATGCGAATCGGGCAGAATAGCAAAAATGCAGAGTATATATACATACCTGACCGATTTCAGACCGGTTAATGCA
>JAUNBL010000043.1:11789-17554 GCA_030527235.1 Clostridia bacterium
GCAGAATACTGCCCGGAGCTGATGGAGGTTGATAATCCCATACGGCAGATATGCGATAATTACAATCCGTTGGAGGAGGAATTACACGAAGAAATATGCGCAGTTATGGAAGCACTGTCCAAAGAATATCGCATGAAGCAGCATGAGGAACACAAGCAAGGCGGGATGGATATATGCTGAAAAAATTAAAAAACAACAATGCAAGCGGATATATTGATGTTGTAGTCATCATCCTGTCTGCGATGCTCGTTCTCGCTTTGGCTGTCAGTGTGTTTCCTGTGTATGTAGCCAAATCACAGCTCGACACCTTTGCGCAGGAGCTTTGCAGAGAAGCTGAAATCTGCGGGAGAATCGGGAGCGAAACAACAAGCCGTGAAATTGTACTTAGGGAAAAGCTTGGTATTACGCCAGCGGTTTCATGGTCAAAGACAGGCAACATACAGCTGAACGAGGAATTTTCCGTAACACTTGAAATTGAATACGATATAGGATTTGGCGGCTTTGCCTCATTCCCCGTGATATTGAGCGCAAAGGCGGCAGGAAAAAGCGAGGTGTACCACAAATGAGCAAATGGAAAAGCAATTCTGCAAACGCATCAATTCTTGCCGTGTCGGTCTGTCTTGGTATGGTTTTTATCATGTGCGCAATCTTTGAATATATGCAAATGCTGATTATTACAACGGGGATCAGAAACGCTGTGGAATCGGCGGTTGTGTCGGCGGTTAACGCAAACTATGACGAAGCCTACAGTCAGCTTCGTGAGGGCTACAGCGGAAGCTATCTGTACGCTGACGACGGGTTTCGGGAAAGCATTGATACCTGGAACATATACACAAGACTTGATGAATTGCTGGCGCTCACGGAAACAGGAGGTAAGCATATAAAATACAAGGCGGACAGCGTGATAGAGTACAGTATATCCAATCTGCGGCTTGACTTTGAAAATGCCGGGCTTGCACAGGGAAACAGCATAAAAAATCTTAACGCAACAGCATATGTCGATGTTGAAATCCCTGTGAGATACGGCGGCAGAGAGCTTGTGCCGATAAGATACACAATGCGGATAAAAGCCTCATACATACCGAAATTTTAGTTGGCATTGCACAAATTAAAAACAATATTTTATTTCATTTGCAGAAGTTTGAGTTCTTCGTAGATTTATATAAAATCTTGTGGTATTGTTCGTTTCGGAGGTGAGCGCAATGGCTAAATCCAATGCGGTTTGCGCAAAAAAGGGACATGAGCTGATAAAGGCAATACAAGACTTTTCACCAAAGCATCAAGCTTGGGAAGTGTTTCAGGACTTTCTGAAGCTGTCGGCAATATCAATCAGCAACACGGTGGATTGGAACAATGCCGCCAAGCGGGAAAAGGAATATTTAGAAACCATACGCAGCTATCAGCCCGATGAGCAGACGAAGCTGACCGAAATGCTTGCCATGCTGATTAAAGAGCTGACGCACGAGCTTGAAACAAGGGGGCCGTGCGATGTGCTTGGCGAGGTGTTTCGCGGTCTGCAGCTTCACAACAGATATCACGGTCAATTTTTCACGCCGTTTCACATATGTGAGTTTATAGGTGAAATCAACATGACCGACGTCTTGTTGGAGCAAAGCCGCGGAAAAGAATATATATCATTGTGTGAGCCTTGCGTGGGTTCAGGAGGAATGGTCTTGGGAGCTGCCGCAGCTATGCACCACAATAAAATAAACTTTCAGCAAAGACTGCTCGTTACCGCATGCGATATCGACTTAAAATGTGTTCATATGGCATATCTGCAATTAAGCTTATACGGCATTCCGGCAATTATAATACATGGCAATTCGCTGACATCGGAGGAATGGTCAAGGTGGTACACGCCGATGTATATGATAGAGGGCTGGGCGTTTAAGGAACGACATACCATAAGCGATATTTCAGAGGCAGTTCACGAAAAAGAGACGGCATTGGCAGATAGCGAACAGGATTTTTGCGAACTCACAGAAGATGAAAACGGACAAATGAGATTATTCTAAGGAGGAATTTTCAATGCGAAAAAGTACAAAAAGAATTGCGATAGCAGTAGGAGCAGCAGCTATGTGCATGGCGGCAGTAATTGCGCTATATCCAAGACAGACCGATACTGTCAAGCCGCAGCAGGCAGAAGAACAGACAGAACCTTCCGACGTTACGGTAAGCATTAACAGGGAACAGGAAACAATTCCTGTGTACGAGGAAATCACAGATGATGAAACAGGCGAGCTTGTAACAGCGGAGGTACAGGAAAACGAGCCGATAGAGCAAAAGCCGACAACACCTCCCGAAAAGCCAAAGGCTGAAGGCAGTTACACCAATCCCGATGCGCCGCCCGTGTATAAGGAGGAGCAGACCAAATCGGAGCCGCAAAAGAAATCTGTACCGCAGTCAAGCGCAAACACAAGCGGAAAGGTATATGTCGAGGGCTTCGGCTATGTTGAAAAAGCGGGTGAAACAAAAACACAGACAGGCGTATCGGATGGTGATATTAACAAAATGGTAGGTTCAATGGATTAAAAATGAAACAGGAGATGATATGTAATGGCTGTACGAGATTTTGATGCAGCGAAGCTGAAAACAATGAAGAATGCCGAAGGACTTGTGCTGCAGGGGTGCGGCGGTGATCCGCAGGAATGGATAGACGGAATCAATGAAATGCTGACCGATGAAAAAATACTTTTGGACGGAACAAAATTTGACAGCGCTATACGGTTTCAGCATGATGGACTGACCTGTTTACTGTTCGAGTTTGAAAAGGATATGAAAATGGATATGGGCAGATTTGCCATATGGAGACTGCAGACTCATGATAACTTTGGCGGAACCTGGCTTTCTGACTATGTTCCGAACAAGCTGGGCGGCTTTGCGGAAGAAGTTAAAATAAAAAAGCCGGATTGTCCGCTGATTGGAGAGGACGGAAACATATTTAATTTGATGGGGCTTGCGGCAAAAACGTTGAAACGAAACAGTATGCCAGAGGAGGCAAAGCAGATGCAAAGCCGGGTTATGTCCTGCGGCAGCTATCCGGAGGCGCTTAATATAATCGGTGAATATGTAAACATTGTGTCTGCTGACGATATGGAGCAATGCGAGGAGATGGCCGGAATGAATATGCAGTCATAAACGAGCCGTGAGACAAAACATACGGGCTTATCCAAAAGGGTAGGCTTTTTTATTGCAAAATGAAGGAGGAATACTTATGCCAAACCATGTAACAAATCGTTTGAAATTATCCGGAGCCGATGACAGAATCAAGGAAATGTTAAAAGCAATTCAAAATGATAAATTCGGCATCGGAACAGTTGATTTCAATAAAGTTATACCGATGCCGGAAAGCTTGAATATTGAAGCGGGAAGCCAAACAGACAGGGGCTTAAAAATTTATCGGGACTTTGTTGCTGTCTATACATTAGGCGGTACCATCAATATGGATAAACTCTCAAACATTCCTGCTAAAAGCGAAGAAATATTTCTAAAACAGCGCACGGATATAAAGCCGGATGAATGGGAACTTGGGAAAGCTGCATGGAACAACATCCAAAATCACGGAGCGCCCACCTGGTACGAATGGGCTATCGGAAATTGGGGTACCAAATGGAATAGTTACGGTTATGAAAACGGGTATGATTACAGCAATGACGGCGAGCTTTGCTTTCAAACAGCTTGGGGCGCCCCACATACAATTATCAAAAAATTGTCGGAAATGTATCCGGATATTACGATGAGACATCAATGGGCTGACGAGGATATTGGTCAAAATTGCGGACAACATATCTATCTCGGCGGAAACGTTATAGACGAATACTTCCCCGATTACGGGAAAAGGTCGGTTGAGTTTGCAGCCGAGGTTATGAGGGTTGCTCCTCTTGATTTTGGTTTAGTTGAGAATGTTACCGGTACCGACTATATTTATTGCGAGGGCAGTGAGTACGATGTTATCGATCTGTTTGGCAAACCGGCATTATTTAGCAGTAATCGAATACCCGATGATGAAATGCCGATTGGATTATTCCGTTATGATTTGCGTCACAGCGATGACGGCGAAAGCTTTGCAGCGATAGAGCCAAATGCAAGAGTCAATTACGGAGGAACGGTTATCACAGATTGGCAGTTGGACTTTGCAGACAAAGACCATATACCTTTGACCGATGATACAGCGCCTAATTTCAACGGCGAGGAAATGACATTCGGAAAATATTTGAAAGATAAGCTTGATGAATCGCAATCACAAAGTGAGATGGAGATGAACTAATGAAAACAGTTGACTGCAAAGGGGGTGAAATTGGTGAAAAGACTTATTGCGTTGGCGCTGACTGCCATCATGCTGTTTTGCATGACGGCAGATGTGTTTGCTGTCGGAGATGGCAACATAGACGGCGGAGGCGGCGGCATGGGTTCGGGTACGTCAGAAAACAAGTGGATACCCGGCGAGGAGGGCGTCCGTGTTACGGTAATCAGAACTGCCGACAATGCACAGGCGTCACGATCGTTTGACATGACAAGCGCAAGCATTAGAAGCAATGTTTTTACATTCGGCATATACAGCAAGCTGAAATATCGTGACGGAGTACAGCTTGTAATTGAAGCGGCAGACTACACGGTAATAAAGCCAACAATAACCATGCCGCAAATCATATCTACAGGGAGCAGCGCCGCAAGCATTGATGAAATTAAGCGGTATTTTTGCAGCGAGTATGCAGTGCAGCTTGTGGCAAATCAAACAGGGATAGAATATAACACCTTAATAAACGGCGAATACAAGGTGCTGATTGAGCCTGTGGCATATTTTCTGTACAACGGAAATTACTTTGCAATGTCGGCGCATCAGGCGGCGCTGTACGACCAATTGGTAAGCGGTAATCTTCGGGCTAAAATGGCGAGCCTGTCGCATAAAAATCTGCCGCTTGCAATGTTCTTGGAAAGACCTGACCTGGGCTATGCCGCATGGAACGGCACAACATCAAGAACGGTGTCCAATGACACGATTATCAACTATCTCGGTCTTGGGGTGGTTAAATTTTCCGATGAGGAAATTCTGACGGGAGATGGATTCCCGGCAAAAGGAAGCCCTGCGCCGCCCGAGTATATTTACAGAACAGATACCGATGTGATAACCTCGGTGACGGTTACTGCCGACAGAGAATATAATCCGGATAATCCGCTGACTGCGCGGTTTAAAATCGGCGGGGATACCTACATTGTGAGAAACATCGTAATTCCGGAGGACGAAACGCAGCTTGTGTGGGTGAAATGGCGGACGCCTCCGGAGCCGCAGGATATAAGCATTCGAGTGACGGTCGGCGGCAGAACGCAGTATATAACTGCAAGAATTGAGGAATTGACCGAAAATGAGCCGCCCGATCCTAAAGCCAATGACAGAAACGATGCATTTGTTATCCCTGCTGTGCCGGAGGAACCGCAAACGGAAACGCTTTCATGGGGTGTGTGGTCGGCTGCATGGCATGCCTATTGGGTGTGGGTATCTGACTGGGAGTGGAACGGAAGCAGATGGGTAGATAACGGTCAGTGGGTAGATAACGGTTGGTATGATTTCACTTTCAATCGGTATCGGGCAAGCCTTGCCACTGTGCAAAGCATAACGCCAGAGAAAGCTCCGACAGCAATATCAGCAGCGATTAAATCCGGCTATGGATTCAGTACGGCGGTTGAGGCAAAAACAGAATCCGATGCGCCGACAGCGGCGTACACACAGGCACAGACAGCGGTGATGCATTTCCCCGAATTTAGCT
>JAUNBL010000006.1 GCA_030527235.1 Clostridia bacterium
GACAATGAAAAACCGGAGCAATGAACAGCTCTGCGCTCTGGCTCAGAAGGGAGATGTGAACGCCCGTGATCTTCTTCTGGAAAGCAATTTAGGCTTTATTCGCAAAACTGCCAATGAGTTTTATTTTAGTATGAATCTCGGCGAAAGCGAACTCAGTATCGACAAGGACGATTTGGAACAGGAAGGCTGTATTGGTTTGTTGGATGCCATTCCCCGCTTTGATGTCAGCAAAGGCATTAAGTTTCTGACCTATGCTGCAACATCCATCCGAAACGCCATGACCGACCTGATACGGGATGCGTTTTCTCAATACGAACAACGGATAACAAATACCACAGACGGACTTGCTTTTCAGAAAATCCGTCTTGATGAGTTTGTCCCCGGCGAGGAACGGATGCTGCGTATCGAAGCGATTGCAGACCCTATTGCCAAGTCACCGGAGCAGATTTATATAGAGCGGGAAACCTTGCGCGAACTCTATGAGGGTCTGGACAGGATCGAAGAACGAGAGCAAACCTATCTGCTGTATCGCTATGGCTTCACAGACGGAATCGAACACCCAATGATTGGTACGGCGCTCCATTTCCATTTGCGGGAGAGCCGCGCAAAGCAGTTGGAGGAACAGGCCATGGACAACCTATGGCTGGAGCTGCCGTGGTGGTTTTAGAGCGTGTCGCTGCGGCGGGACGGGGGCTTATATATACCATTGTTCCTCTTCCGGTCGAACACAAATCTGCACACTCCCGTTCGCAGTTTTATGTCCGCCCTACTGACGCTCAAAGGCGTGTTGCCCAACGTGCGGCATCACCCCTTTGAGCGTCAGCCGGAACAAAGGTATAACACACTAGACTTTGCAAGCAAAATCGTGTGCCAACAGGGATGCTCTCGCCCCTATTGGAAACCCAGAGCCAAGGGGATTCCTCCCCTTTGGATACCCCATCATTTTCTCGCAAATGGTACCCACATCGGAAAAATGTGTTTTTCCATGTCCGTACATTTCTCAAAAATGGCACAGCATACGCTCTCCATTTTGCATGAGTTATGCAAAAATTTCAAGCTGCGCTGTGGTGTGCCGATGAAAATTCTATGCCCATCGACACAGAATATTTTTTCGCCACGCTGCTGTGGCAGGAGCGGCTATGTATCAAAATGATATATAGGGAACTATGCTTGATAAAATCCAAGCTATACAGACAAACCATTGGCACATTTTCTATATTATTTTTTTACACGCCATACTGCTGTCGTACTGCTATGATATAATTCAGATAAATGAACAGAGGAGAACATCCATTATGGAATATTTTCTTGCACCGAATGGAAAGCACATACCCATTCCAGCAGGCAGGGTAACGACTTTCGGTTTGACTGAGGAACAAAACGAACTGATCCGGGGTGCTTTTCCCACAAAAGATTATGAGCTTTTAGATACCGATGCACCTACCGATTTGATTGCCGTTTATGCTACATCTCAAATTATCAATGCTTCCGCTTTGGATGCAGATGGTTTGGAACTGCTGTTTGAGTATTATAACGAAGTAATTGACCATATGGGTGAAACCGTTTTTTGGTTGGGCTATCCGAAGCCACCGCATCCATTACGCATCAAGTTTCGGTGCTATGAAAACTTCGGTGAATTGGCGGTCAATCTAAAATATCATTTATTGACTGCACAGGGCAAAGCTAAAAAGATAAAAGATTTTAGTAAGAGATTGGCTGACAGTTTGCTCATTCTCTCTTTGATTCGTCTGCATCCGGGAATTAAAACACGGGAACTTGCTGAAAAAACGGAGCAATCTATCCGTACTGTCCAGCGGTATATCGCAACCCTGCAAGCAACGGGGGAGTGGATTGAGTACAATACAGCATCAAAGGGATGGGAACTGCAAAGCGGCATATCTGTTTTGTTTGGTGACCATCTGAAATAAGAATTTTTTGTAATGATTGAGGAGGCAATTTAGCTGCTCAATCGTATACACTGTTGGAATGGAGGAATCATTTATGAATCAAGCGATGGAGTATCAAGCCAAAATTCAGAGTCTGTTTAACGAATGGAAAGCAAAGCCCGAAAAGAATGGTATTGATCATCAAAACAGTATTTTTGTCAGGGATGGTATCGTATGCCCAGAGCAATGGTATTCGCAAGAGACCCGACCAATGTTTTTGCTGAAAGAAGCTTATGGTGGTAATGGTGATTGGGATTTGATTGCCGACCACCTGCTTACCTCTGGCAAAATGGGACGAGGTACCTGGCGTCGTGTTACAGAATGGACAAGAGGATTGCTGTCCACCTCAAGCAGCTACATTGAACCGTATGCTGATGACTCCGCAAACTGCTATGGAAATCAGTGCTTGAAAAAAATCGCTGTTGTAAATGTAAGAAAGAGTGGTGGTACACCTTCATCCAATATGGAATGCATCAATAATTATGCCCGAACAGATGCATCTGAACTCAAGTGTGAAATTGAGTTGATCGACCCGACTGTTATTGTCTGCGGGTACACTATATCATCACTCAATATTATTATGGGTCATGATATCAAAAATTACGGCAAAACCAATTCTAATCTATATTACCACATGACGCTAAACAAACATGATGTTATCGTTTTGGATTACTGGCATCCTTCCAATCATTATCCAGACATTATGAATTACTATGGTTTGATTGGAATATACCAGCAGGCACTCCTTCAGAAAGGCAAGTGAGGTTCCATGCCGATTGAATTTGATACTATTTATAAAGAAAAATCCCCAGAAGAAATACTCTCTCTACTATGGGATACTGTTCAATCCGCAGTGTCTGATCAGTACGGTAATACTCCCGACTCAGAAATTACCGAAAGAGTGCGTCAAGAATGGAACGCCATGGAACGAAGCAATAGCGTTCTTGATGTAGCTGCATTGTTTGAATTAACTCTTTGGCTGAAAGAAAACAATATTCCATATATGGTTCGTGGCTGTGGAGGCTCCAGTTTCATCCTGTTCCTTTTGGGTGTCACTTTCGGGAATCCGATGCCGCCCCATTATCATTGTCCTCACTGCCACACAATTCATTGGGCCACAAACCACTTAGATGGATTCGATTTGCCGCAGGGCAAAGTGTGTGAACGTGATGGAAGACAACTTACTTCCGATGGTCACAATATTCCGTGGCAAACGCTTTTTGGATATGGCGAATATATTCCGGTTTTTGATATTGATTTACCTGCATACTTGTATGATGATTTCGTGAGTGCAGTAGAAACACATTGGTTGAACAAGTATAAATCTGATACCGAGCATGATATGCCGAATGATACAAGTAAAATCAGCAAGCACTTCTTTAACCTTAACTTCATATTTTTATTGGACAATGTATTGATTCACAAGTCGTTTCACACAAAGGCTCTAAATGTGTCCTGTGTCGAATTAGCATTAAATGCATGGCAGACACTTTTGAAATACACAGAGTATTATAAAGAGCATTATGATGATGAAGTGATGCCGCCGCCGGATTCCTTTGCAGATTTGATTTCACTTTTTGGTATTATGCATTCGACAGGAACATGGGATGAGGCGGCATCGGCGATGAACCTCTACCTTGATTACAGTTTGTCCGATATGATTGCATTTCGGGATGATGTATACCACTATCTGCTGGCGCATAATTTTCTGGAAAAAGATGCGTGGCGAGAAATGAATCGAGTACGCATGGGCAATAATTTACGTGCTGTCACGGATGAAATGAAAATCTCCCGCGATAAATGGGTGCTGAACCGGTGCGAGAGAATAGCATATCTATTTCCCAAGTCTCACGCCGTTGAGTATATATTGTTTTGGTTGAAAGCAATGGTTCTCCCAGAGACAGAGCATGGATTGACAACAGGGTATTCAGAATTAGACAGAAGCCTTTCAGGCATTGACAAAACAGATGTCATTCTTCTTGGGGGAAGACCCGCCATGGGGAAAACGCAGCTTTCATTGGGTATTGCCAAACATATTGCCGCAAACGGAGATAAAAAGATAATTGTGTTTACCGAACCCAAAGAAACAGCACGATGGATGAAGATACCCACAGTTACAATTTACGCAGGAAATCCCATGAGTATTGATACGATCCGAGATAAAATCAGAACAACAGATTTTGATCTTGCGATAATTGACACGCTCCAATTGGTTAAGGAGTTTGACAATAAAGCCAAATGGTTAATGAGAGAAATCAAAGTCATCGCAAAAGAAACCGAAACCCCTATTATGCTTACATCTAATCTTTCCAGAAGAATTGAACGCCGAAACGACCATATCCCGCGGCTGGAAGATATCCCTAATTATAGGAACGTGGAACCATATACCGACAGGATATATTTCCTGTATCGTGAAGCATACTACACCTATGATGCTGACCGTTCCGAAGCATGGCTCTTTTCCATTAAAAACGTTCGGGGTAATATTGGCGAGAGTCTCTTAACAATCAACTGGGATGATGAATATGAATGATTTGGACTGTTGTTTCCTTTCTGTGCTGTTCAACTTCTTGCCGCTCACTGATTATACTGGATGGTTTTGATTGCCTTGTAATTAAGGGCTTTGAATAAAGCGAATGTAAGTTCAACATTATGCACCGCCGCCTGTGGGGGCTTTACAGTCCCTGCGGGCGGCGGTGCATAATTAGCTGTCTAACTGTTTATACTACGTGACCGCTTTCAGATATTTCACTGGATCGCTGCTCAATATCAGGTCGGCATATTCCCACTGCGCATTATAAATCATATAGCCCAGTTCAGAGCGTTCATACATATTATCGGCTATCTCTTTCTCCACGGCAATGGTGTCAATGGCAATCATCGTACCGTCTGCAAAACACAGTTCAACACAGGCAGTGCCTATGTTGAACTCACAGGAAAATAAACACCTCATTTTACCATCCTTAAACCATCCCAAAGTACCGCAACGCCTCTGTAATTGCCTTTTCCTTTTCAGGAGGGCATTTCGGCTGTTTAGTATTATCAGACTTCGACTTGTTGTAATTTTCGCGTTCGATAATGCCGTGCTTCTGCTTAATCTGGGCGATATAGAGGGAGGACACTTTCAAGCCGGTCTGTTCCAGCACACGTTCTTTTATCTGCCCGTATGTGGCATCCTTCTGGAAACCGGACATATCCATGTTTTCCAAAGAGAATTCCACACGCACTTTCTTCGAGTCGATTTCTCCCTTGGAAAGAAGAACAACCGTCTCCACATGCATGGTATGCGGAAATTGGTCAAAGGGATGAACCTCTTTGAGAGTATAGCCTCCATCACACAGGACCCGAACGTCCCGTGCAAGCGTGGCGCTGTTGCAAGAGACATATACTATGCGCTTGGGCGTGGCGTTTACAACACAGTCTAAGAGGCTTTTGTCGCACCCTCTGCGTGGAGGGTCAAGCACAACGACGCCGCAGGGCTTGTCGGATATTATCTGAGGAACAATCTCCTCAGCGGCGCCTTCGTAGAAGCGGACGTTCGTTATGTTGTTTATATAAGCGTTTTCGGCTGCGTCCTTTACCGCAGAAGGAACAATCTCCACTCCAATAACTTCACGTGCGGCTCTTGCCAGAAAAAGGCTTATCGTGCCGCAGCCGCAGTAAAGGTCGAACACCGTTTCACCGCGCGGCGCGGCAAGTTCCAGGACTTTTTCGTACAGCGGAAGCGTCGTATGTGGATTTACCTGGTAAAATGACTTGTAGCTGATTTTATAATTAATTTTTCCTATGTTGTCCATTATAAAACGTCTGCCAAACAGCAGTTTATCGCGCTTGCCAAAAACCACGTTAGTGCGCTCTTTGTTAATATTTTGCACCACGCCGCAAAGACGCGTACCCAGCCTCTCGGTAAGCGCTTTTACAAATTCATGTTCATAAGGCAAAACAGAGGTATTTGTGACTATAACAACGATGGTATCGCTTTTTCCCGAGCGTGTACACACGTGCCGCACAATCCCGTCCCCGCTCTTTTCGTCGTAGGGCATGACGCCGAATTTTTTCATATATTCTTCTGTAACATTGAGTACCGCAGCCGAGACTATGTCCTGCAGGGCGCAATTTTGCGCACTTACAACATTGTGGCTCGCGCGCATGAAAAAACCCGCTCCGCGCGGTGTTATCGGATATTGGGCTTTATTCCTATAATGTGTGTTTGGTACAGAAGGTACTATCGGAAAAACATCCGGCTCGGAAAATCCGCCCACGCGCTCCAGCGCATCGCGTACGATGCGCTCTTTTATTTCAAGCTGTTTTTCATAGCCGATATTAAGCATCGCACACCCGCCGCAGACACCAAATGAGCTGCACTGCGGCTCGACACGGCTTTTCGATGGCTCCACAATCTCCAGCAAAGCTGCAAAGCCGTAGCTCTTATTGAGCTTTGTCACTCGGACGCGTGCTAAATCTCCCTCCACTGCGCCACGGACAAAAAGCGCAAAGCCTTCCGGACGGCATACTCCCTCTCCGGACGCGCCCATAGCGTCAATGCGAGTTTCATAAATATCCCCTACTCTCATACTCCATTCTCCACAATAAAAATCTTCACATCGAGCGGACTTAAAGATATTGTCAGCTTATGTTCGTCCGCCTTAAGCAGTTCGCCGCTCGTCACGCCGCGCAGCTTTTCAACGCCGTAGCGCCCTAATTCAAGCGCCAAATCACAGCTGTCATGCGTTGAAGCGTTAACCGCGACAAAAAAGCGTTCGCTCTTGAACGGGCGGCCGAACACATCTTTTCCATCCACTATCGCCCTGCTGTAGCAGACGGAGCTTTCAAAATAGTACACCAGGGAATAATCTCCGGTACGCAAAGCGGCATGAGAATTGCGCAGGGCGGCAAGCTCTCTGTACCAATTCAAAAGGTCCGTGTCGCCGCTGCCGGGTACAAAACAAGCTCTGTTAAACGGGTCTGCGTATCCTTCCATGGCAATTTCGTCACCGTAATATATACACGGAACACCGGGCATAGTCATCTGAACGGCTGCGGCAATGCGCATCCGCGCTGCGGCAGTCGCGCGCTTATCGGGCGGTATTTTATAGCTGTGCTGCGCCTCCCTTGAAAGCGATTTGACGCTCGGCGCATCGGAAAGCACGGTAAATGCGCGCGGTACATCGTGCGAAGATATAAGATTCATAGATGCGTACAAGGCCTCAGCGGGATAGTTCTGGACTATGCTTCCTATGCGGCGCACATATAGCTGCGCGTCCTGTGAGGTGAGATAGTCGAGCAGCGCGCCGCGAAACACATAGTTCATCACGCCGTCAAGCTCATTACCCCAAAAAAACGCCCGCTGCTTACCATAACTGATTTTGTTGGACGCGTCCTCCCAAACTTCTCCTATCAACAGTGCGTCAGAATCCTCTTCTTTCAGCGCCTTTCGCAAATGCACGATAAACTCATCCGGCAATTCGTCCGCAACGTCCAGCCTCCAGCCTGAAGCTCCGCTGCGCACCCATCGCTTTATAATAGAGTTTTCGCCCCTGACAATATAGTCGAGAAATCCTTCGTCGGCTTCGTTCGTGTTGGGAAGCGTTTTGAATCCCCACCATGACGAATACTCATCGGGGTATTTTGTAAAGCTGTACCACGAATAAAAGGGCGAGGCCGGCGACTGGTACGCGCCTACGCTGTCATAGTGATTATACCGGTTAAAATAGCGGCTGTCCGAACCGGTATGGCTGAATACCCCGTCCAAAATAATACGGATTCCCTTCTTTTTCGCCTCGGCGCAAAGGCGCTCAAAATCCGCGTTTGTGCCAAGCGTTTCATCTACGTTCTCATAGTCCCCAGTGTCATAACGGTGGTTTGAAAACGCTTTGAAAATCGGGTTTAGATAGATAACGCTGACACCAAGCGTCTTCAAATAGTCAAGCCTTTGCTCAATACCTTTGAAGTTGCCGCCGAAAAAGTCATTTGCCAAATAAGCGCCTCCAAACTGCTGCGCTGTGTAAAACGGCTCCTCTCCCCACTTACGCTCCGTGCCGTGTATAGGCGTTTTTCCCTCCCTGCAAAAGCGGTCGGGGAAAATCTGATACATAATCGCATCCTTCATCCAGTCGGGCGTTTTGAAACTCTCGGCGTACACCGTAATCTGATATCTGTATTTGGGTACGGTTTCATACATCTCGCCGATACCACCGAGCAGCGTTTCGTCATTCCCGTAGTACGCCGTCTCTCCGTCCGCCTCAACCCCAAAATAGTACCAAATGAGCTTACCTTCTGAAGGCATTTTCACGTTGCATTCGTAAAGGCGCGCGGTACCAAAATCCTCCACATAATACATGGGTATCGGTTTCTCGTCCAGATACGCCACGACGGAATCGGGAATTTTGAAGCTCGCTATCGAAATTCTGAGCATCAGAGACGAATTGCATCGCAGCGCGCCGATAGGATTCCTATACATTGCGCTGCGCGAATGATGCGTGATGTTCATTGTTACAACCTCGTCTTTCCATCAATTTATTTCAGAATGGCTTTTTTGATTCCCGGAAGGATAAGCATTGCCGCCGTTGTACCTATCAGCGCCGTAACCGCCTGCGGCCAGCCAAATGCAAAGCTCATTGCCGCCGCGCTTGGTTCGGGAAGCTGCATAACGCGCACCATAATGTTTATAGACACAAACAAAAACACAAACTTCACCGCTGCGGGAACTATGAGCGATAGAATCTTTTTCTCTTTCAACAAAGAATAAAGCGTTACAAGCAAGGCGTTGCCTATCGCTATAAACGGAGTGAAAAACGGCTGTGATAAGCTCAACGCGAGCGCTATAAACGGCGTCACAACGCCTACCGCAGCTCCGCTCCAAAGTCCCGCCAGTCCCGCCGATATGATAAGGCACATATTGACGCAGGAACCGGTCACAAACTGTTTTGCCGCACCAAGCGGAAGGTTGCTTGTAGTGAGCTGCAAAACCACCGTAACAGCTATCATCAGCGCTGTCGTTGTAATAAATTTTGTTTTACTCATTTATATCACCATTCCTTTTTGTGTTTTGAGCATGCCTCTTTATCGCCTCAAATGTTTCATCGCTTATAACATGTTCAATCTTGCACGCGTCCTTCGCGGCCGTCTTTCTGTCCACACCCAGCCGGCTGAAGAACTCCGTAAGCATGGTGTGCCGCTCATATGTCTTTTCGGCAATCTCTTTGCCGATTTGCGTCAACGAAAGGCTTCCGTTTTCACCCACGACAACATAGCCCCCCGTTTTCAAAAGCCCTATAGCGCGGCTCACACTCGGCTTGGAGTAACCCATGTACTCGCCGACGTCTATGGCGCGGACAAATGTCATCTCTTTATTCAATATGTGTATGGTTTCCAAATACATTTCTCCCGATTCCTGCAAGTGCATATATGCTCACCTCTTTTTTCTTCCAATAATACTATCACACATCCGCAAAAAAAACAAGCACAAAAAGGCGCAGCGCAAAGATTATCTCTTAGCGCCGCGCCTTTCCGATTCTTATTGCTTATTTACCCTCTTTGACCTTTGCCTGAGCCGCCGCAAGGCGTGCAATAGGCACGCGGAAGGGCGAGCAGGAAACATAGTTAAGACCTATGTTGTGGCAAAACTCAATCGTAGATGGGTCTCCGCCGTGCTCACCGCAGATTCCGAGCTTGATGTCAGGGCGCGTTTTTCTTCCAAGCTCAACCGCCATCTTTACCAAGCGGCCCACACCGACATGGTCCAGCTTCACAAACGGGTCCGATTCAAAAATCTTTGTATCGTAATACTCACCGAGGAACTTGCCCGCGTCATCACGCGAAAAGCCGTATGTCATCTGCGTAAGATCGTTTGTGCCAAAGCTGAAAAATTCAGCTTCTTTTGCCAGCTCGTCCGCCGTAATAGCGGCGCGCGGTATCTCAATCATAGTTCCCACTTTATAGCTGAGCTTGACACCATTTTTCGCAATAATCTTGTCCGCCGTATCGGTAACGGTCTTTTTAACATATGCCAGCTCTTTGATATCGCCCACAAGAGGAATCATTATCTCCGGCACAACATTCATACCTTCGCTGTTAACCTTAATCGCCGCCTGAATTACAGCAGTGGTCTGCATCGCGGCAATTTCGGGATATGTTACCGCAAGGCGGCAGCCGCGATGTCCAAGCATCGGGTTAAACTCGTGCAGGTTCTCAACCGTTGTCTTAAGCTCTTCAAAGCTCAGCGACATTTCCTTTGCCAAATCCGCAATCTCCTCGTCCGTCTGCGGCACAAACTCGTGCAGCGGCGGGTCTAAGAAGCGAATTGTGACAGGTCTGCCTCCAAGAGCACGGTAAAGCTCTTCAAAATCGCCCTGCTGCATCGGCAGTATCTTATCGAGAGCCTTTGAGCGCTCCTCTACCGTTTTACCGACTATCATTTCACGAACGGCTCTAATCCTGTTCTCTTCAAAGAACATATGCTCTGTGCGGCACAGCCCTATACCCTCTGCGCCGAACTTAACAGCCTGCTTGGCATCACGCGGAGTGTCGGCGTTTGTTCTGACCTGAAGAGTGCGGATGTCGTCCGCCCACTCCATAAACGTGCCGAAATCCCCCGTAAGCTCAGCGTCCTGCGTGTCTATCATACCCGCGTAAACGTTGCCGGTGCTGCCGTCAAGTGAAATGGCATCGTTTTCCGTATACGTCTTTCCGTTTATAACAAGCTTCTTCGCCGCATCGTCCACCTTAATTTCACCTGCGCCCGCAACACAGCATTTTCCCATTCCGCGAGCCACAACCGCCGCATGCGACGTCATGCCGCCGCGCGCCGTAAGAACACCCTGGGCGCTGTCCATTCCCTCAATGTCCTCAGGTGAAGTTTCAAGACGCACAAGCACGACCTTTTCGCCGTTTTTCGCACGCTCAATGGCTTCGTCCGCAGTAAAGGCAATTTTGCCGCACGCCGCACCTGGAGAGGCCGGAAGCCCGCGTGTGATAACCGTGGCGCTCGCAAGCGCCGAGGGCACAAAGCCAGGGTGCAAAAGCGTGTCCAGCTGCTTGGGATCAACTTTGAGAATTGCCTCTTCTTTTGTGTTCATGCCCTCGGCAACAAGGTCAACCGCTATCTTAAGCGCCGCCTGGGCTGTGCGCTTGCCGTTTCTCGTCTGCAGCATATAGAGCTTCTCATTTTCAATCGTAAACTCCATATCCTGCATATCCTTATAATGGTCCTCCAGCTTGCCTGCGATGTCGATAAACTGCTCGTACACCTTGGGCATGACCTGCTTAAGCGTTTCAATGGGCTGTGGCGTTCTGATGCCTGCCACAACGTCCTCGCCCTGCGCATTGATGAGGTACTCACCGTAGAGCTTTTTCTCACCTGTAGAAGGGTTACGCGTAAACGCAACGCCCGTACCGGATGTGTTGCCCATGTTTCCGAACACCATCGCCTGCACGTTTACAGCTGTACCCCAGTCGGAAGGGATGTCGTTCATGCGGCGGTAGTAAATGGCGCGTGGGTTGTCCCACGAGCGGAACACCGCCTTAACCGACTCTATGAGCTGCACCTTGGGGTCCTGCGGAAACTCAACGCCCTTTTGCGCTTTGTAATAGTCCTTAAAACGCACAATCATCTCTTTGAGGTCGGAGGCTGAAAACTCGATGTCAAGCTTTATGCCTCGGCTTTCCTTCATCTCATCGATGATTTTTTCAAAATTGCTCTTCGGCAGCTCCATAACCACGTCTGAAAACATCTGGATAAAGCGCCTGTAGCTGTCATACGCAAAACGGGGGTTATCCGTCTTCTTCGCCAGCGCCTCAACCGCCATATCGTTAAGTCCGAGATTCAATATGGTATCCATCATTCCCGGCATCGACGCTCTGGCGCCGCTGCGCACGGAAACAAGGAACGGATTCTCGTTATCTCCAAATTTTTTGCCGACGTTTTTCTCCGTAACAGCAAGCTGTGCGTAAATCTCCTTGATAATATCATCGCCTATTTTCTTGCCGTCCGTATAATAACGCGTACAAGCCTCTGTAGAAACCGTAAAACCTTGTGGTACCGGAAATCCGAGTTTGGTCATTTCGGCAAGGTTTGCTCCTTTGCCGCCGAGAAGATTACGCATAGATGCGTCGCCCTCGGAAAATAAGTATACATATTTTTTAGCCATTGGGGTTTATTACCTCCTTGTAAAAAGTGTTTTTATTTATTTTACACTATTTTCTTATAAAAAGATAGTGTTTTTTTATAAAAATCACAAAAACTTTTCAGAAGCGAAAGCGGCACCCGTTGGGGATGCCGCTTCATACAGCGGTTGCGCTTATTTTATCATGCTTGCGACTTCGTCGGCAAAGTTATCGTCTTTCTTTTCAAGACCCTCGCCTTTTTCAAGGCGCGCAAACTCAACGATTTCAATGGAAGTTCCTATTTGGCTCGCAATACCCTTGGTGTAGCTTGCAACATTCTGCTCCGGGTCCTTTACGAACTCCTGGTCAACAAGGCAAAACTCCTTGTAGTATTTCTCTATGCGCCCTTGCACCATCTTTTCGGCAATGTTTTCAGGCTTGCCCTCATTCATTGCCTGCGCCTTAAAGATTTCGCGCTCCTTTTCGAGTACGTCCGCAGGAATATCCTCTCTCTTCACATAGCGCGGGTAAAGCGCCGCTATCTGCATAGCCACGTCCTTTGCGTACGCCTTAAACGCCTCGTCCTCGCTCTTGGAAGAATCTCCGAGAGCAAATTTTACCAGAACGCCGATTCTGCCTCCGCCATGGACATATCCGACAAGCGTACCCTCGTATCTCACGAAGCGGCGGATATTCATATTCTCGCCGATTGTGGCTATCTTCTCTTTAAGAGCCTCGTCAACGCTCTGCGCGCTGTTCTCTATATACTTCGACGCCAAAAGCGCGTCTACATCGGCAGGGTTCTCCTTGATAATTTGCTTCGCCAGCGCTTTTACAAAGCCTTGGAAGTCCGCGTTCTTGCCGACAAAGTCGGTCTCGGAATTAACCTCTAAAACCGCGCCCACATTGCCTTCCACGATAACGTCCACAATACCCTCGGACGCAATCCTGCCCGCTTTCTTCTGAGCGGAAGCAAGGCCTTTTTCACGAAGATATTCCACGGCCTTGTCCATATCTCCTCCGGATTCGGAAAGCGCCTTTTTACAGTCCATCATTCCGCAGCCGGTCATCTCTCTGAGCTCTTTAACCGTTTGTGCACTGATAACTCCCATTGGTTTTATCCTCCTAATATTATAATGTAATATCTATCTCTTCGCCGTCTTCGTCGCCGTCTTCTTCCGTTTCTTTCGCCATGGAAACGCCTTCTTTTCCTTCCATAACAGCATTCGCCATTGTAGAGGCAACCAGTTTAACGGCACGGATAGCATCGTCGTTTCCGGGGATTACATAGTCAACCTCTTCAGGGTCACAGTTTGTGTCAACGATGGCAACAACGGGAATGTTGAGCTTTTTCGCTTCGGCTATGGCAATCTTCTCTTTCCTTGGGTCTACAACAAAGATAGCCGCCGGGGGTCTCTTCATATTCTTGATGCCGCCCAGATACTTCTCCAGCTTCTCCATTTCGGCACGAAGCCCGATGACTTCTTTTTTGGGCAGCAGGTCAAACGTTCCGTCCGTCTCCATTGTATGAAGCTGTTCAAGGCGCTCTATCCTCTTTTTAATCGTCTTAAAGTTGGTAAGCATTCCGCCAAGCCATCTCGCGTCCACAAAATGCATACCGACGCGCATAGCTTCCTCACGAATGGTTTCCTGCGCCTGCTTCTTGGTTCCAACGAAAAGAACCTCTCCGCCCTGCGCGGTGATTTCACGGATGAAGTCGTATGCTTCTTCTACCTTCTTGACCGTTTTCTGAAGGTCAATAATGTAGATACCGTTCCTCTCCGTGAAAATGTACTCCGCCATTTTGGGGTTCCATCTTCTTGTCTGGTGTCCGAAATGAACACCTGCTTCCAAAAGCTGTTTCATAGATATAACCGACATGTATCAACACCTCCATATTATTTGTTTTTTCGCCGGCACACCCATGTCAAAACGCACCGACGCCGCCACTCGGTTCAACACGCCTGCCCACCGCGATTTTCACGGCACACGGCTGCGCTCAACGAGTGTGAGTATTTTTTGTGCTTTGATATGTTACCACAGTCACAGTGAAATTGCAAGCATTTTTTTTATAATTAATTAGTTTTTAATAAAACAATTTTTATCCGCCGCATTGCATGTTTACCTGCGCGCCGTCCGGAACGTCTCTGAGATAAATTACCCTGTACCCTCCGCGCGGCACCGAGGCCTGTTTGGCAATTATGCCGCCATCAGTCTCGGCCCACATAAGCGCCGTCACTGTGTCACGGTCAGTGTTGACCACCACCGCAGTGGCGTCGCGCGACACCTTTGACGCAGCCGTGTAAAATGTAAGCGGTCCATTGGGTACGAGCTTCGCGTCCGCCCAAACAGCAAGATTGAGCTCCTCGCTTGAGGGCTTGGTTACAAGCTTCAGCTCCTTCGCGCCTGTAACGTCCACGCTGACTCTGACGCTCCCGTCCCTGAACGAAAAGCCGCGCCGAGCGTAGACCTCCTCGCCGTCAAGATAGACCAGGTAGTCAATAACAGCGTCAAACATACCTCTGCCCCAGCCGCGCATGGACGCAAATATCGATGTATCAATGCCTATAACTGCCTCAAACGTACGCTCGCCGTAGGATGATACGTCAATTACCACCTCTGATTCTCCCGTAGCGCAGATGCCTTTCTCGTAAACCGTATCCTCCTCACCTCTCCAGCGGTCGCCCATAAAAGTTATGGGACTTCCGGAGCTGCTCTTGTCAAACACCACATTCTCCTGAGCTTCGGCAATATCCGAAAGGTATACGTTCTTCGGCACAAAATGAACTCTGTACTCCTCTGTCCTGTCGTCCAATACAAGCGAAATCACGGCGGTGCCGGGTATTGACTGCGGCATTTGCACGCTGCACGCTGCTCCCTCGCAGACGGCTGCATCAATTTCCAAAAGCGAATCGGCATATACCACGTAGTCGTTTCTTCCGACCGCGAAATTCAATTTTTCGCCGCCCGCAAATATCGCGGAACACAATGCTCCGTGCGAAGCGCGGGCTATATCCGCCTCTGTGCTGTCGCTTGTCAAAGCGCCCTTTATTCTCAACGAAAACGCGCCTTCGCCCGAAACCGCAATATAGCGATACCCGTCATCGCTCAAGTCCTCCCTGTGGCTCGCGTACTCAAGCATGTCAAAACTGTATGGGGAGGCGGTGAAATCAAACGGCACATCCGAGGCGATAAGCAAAGCTTTGTCATCGTTCTGAGCCTTGACGTACTGCGCGCTGCGCCGCGTATTAACGCTGCGCGGCTCGGCATGTGAAATAAACTCCTGCGCAAAGCTTGAGCTGTATTTGCCGGCAAAGCCGTCTTTGAAGCCAAAATACTCCAGTTCTTCATACTCCCGCGGCAGCTTAAAGGTCGTTCCTAAAAGTCCGCTCACTCCCGCAGTATCTGTCACGGCTGAAACTTCAAGCGTGCCGTCGGGATAAACGTCGTACGTATCCTGCCTTGCCGCACCCGTGTAGATATTTTTTGAAAATGCGCTGATTCGCACCATGTCGGCGGAATTTTCAATTTCCACTTCATAGGTTTCAAAGTAACGCTGTTCCCATCCGTCATTCTCTCCGAAGGCAATCTCCGAACCCGAAATAAGTTCATCGCCGTCGAAAACGTACGACAAAAGCGCGCCGCTGTATTCGTCAAACACGGCGGTAAAGTTTTCTCCGAAAACGCGCATTCCGTCTATGCTCAGCGCGCCTTCCGGACGCGCGTCCGCCTTTCTGGGCGCCGTGGCAGACACAAACTGCTCATGGGAGAAGCATTTTCCGCCGCGCATGAATCTGACGTTAAAATATGCATCGCCCCACTGCGGCCGTGCGGGATTTGCGCCCAAAGTAACCTCCGCCTCGGTATGAGGCAAAATCGGCAAAAGGTGTACGGTGTTGCTCTCAGTGACAGTCCCTCCGATATCGGTATCCCATTCTACCGTATATTCCGCAGCGTCGGTAAAGGACATTCTGTTTTTTATTCTCACCGTTCCCTCGCTTCCTATAAGCTCGGCTGTAATCGGGCGGTACAGATGCCAAAGCGCCCGCGCTTCCTCGTAAGGTTCGCGTTCGGCGCTGAAAATTCCAAAAGCGCACTCCGACCCGTTGGATGGGTAGTCGCCCCAATCACCGCCATAACCCAAAAACTCACTTGACAAATCCTCTGTAATGTTTACGGCGGAAAAATCAAACTCCGCAGCCGCCTCTACGGCGCCTTCTATCAATTCGTCAAGGGAAAGCGCCCTATCATAGAGCGCACACGCTACTATCGCACCGTTTTTATGCTGCTCGCCGCCCATCCTCCAGTCAAAAGAAGCGGGAGCCGCAACGGAATTTGCACAAAACTCATCCTCGCAGAAAAGCTGCATCTCGCCGTCAGAGTACACTCCGGCTATGTGCTGGATTCTCCCGTAAAAATTATTCCCCACATGCGCGGAAATAACACTGTCCCCCATGGCGAACTCTATCTGTCCGTCCTGCATTCTCAAAAACGCGCCGTCCGCACTCGCAAACACATCGTCTTCGTACGCGGGATGCACATACACCTCAATCGTAAAGGCTTCGCCGCTTTTTCCCATCGTACCGTAGCCTTCGTTAAGACTCGGCACACCGTTCAGCTTGCCGATAACTCCGCGTCCAGCGCCAAGCGGCGTTGTAAATGTACACAGGTTGCGTTTTGTCCACAAAAGCTTGTCGGCAAACTCCCTATAAAAACCGCCGCGCTCTGAATCGAAGCCGGAAAAATCGTCGTAATACGGCTCAACGGCTATCTGCTCAAGTGTCGGCAAATCGCAAAACTCCGCCTCGTCACTCGCCGCCACTGCGCTCGCGTGGTTTTGCGCAATATCATATGCCGCCCTAAACCGCGCCTCGCGCTCTTGGGGAGAAATGGCGTAGCTGCTGTTTATATCTATCGCGCTTTGTACGCAAACATAGAGCCCCGCCTCATCAGCCGCAGCGTAAAGAGCCTCCGTCGCCGCACCGTTAATGACGCGCACCGCGTTTATGTTGTACTCTTTCATCAGCGCAAAATCACGCTTAATTTCCTCAGCGCTCATCACAAGCGCGCCACGCGGAGAAATGGGCGAATAACACACTCCGAAAAGGGTTATCGGAACGCCGTTGAGTACAAGACGGCCGTTTTGCACTTCCGAAGTGCGAAACCCGACTTTGTATTCCTTTGTTTCCTCCACGTTGCCTCGTATGTCACAAGCTTCAATTCTCAAAGTATAAAGCTTAGGATTTTCCGCACTCCATAGCTCAACATCCGCTAAGGTGTTCTCGCCGAAGGACAAATCCGCTTTTTTCTCACTGCCGTCGTAAAGACTCGCCCTGACATCGCCTGTAGTCACGGCGCTGAGGCTGAGCGCTCCGTTCGCCGAGGCGGAAAACACCACGTCTCTGATACGGGAGCGTTCAAGGTACACATCGCCGTATATGCCTGTCAGGTTAAAGCCGTCAAAGTCCTCTATATACGAAAACTCCCCGTACTTGTCAATGCTCACCTCAAGCGTGTTTTTGCCTTTTACGGCTATGTTCTTTACTAAAACTCGTATCTGCCTGCCCATAATGCTGCTTTGGGCAACCTGAGTATTGTTGAGTGAAATCTGCGCGCCGCCCGCAACAGCGTCAAAGCAAAGATATATGTCGTCTGACACGTCCCACGCAGCGGGCAGTGTGAACTCTTTTGTATAGACCGCCTTGAGAACGTCCTCTGGTACCTTGCCCGCTTCAATGCGCTCTTGTTCCCAAACAGAGGGCATTGAAATATAAGACGGATAGTCGTACCCTTGCATCTGCAAACACGAAGGCACCTCAATCATACCGCTTTCCCCGTTTGAAAGCGCCACGCTCCACTCGCCGCAAAGCGACTCGCGCACAGGCACCAAAGCAGCGGACGATGCCGGCGGCAGCATTGCCCCAAGCATCATACATATTGTCAAAACCGCAGCAAATCTTTTCACCGTATTTTCCCTCCTTCCAAAACGCCTACTCCGATAAAATTTTAAGCCCCATCCTGAGTATCTCCCGCGCGATGGGCGCGCAAACGCTTCCTCCGCCTGAACCGCTGTATTCGCACATCACCGCCACCGCCACCGTGGGGTTTTCATAGGGCGCGTAGCCGATAAACCACGCGTGCTCCTTGTCCGCCCGCTCGTTCTCGGCGGTACCCGTTTTCCCTGCAACAGCTGTGCCGGAAAGCGCCGCTCTGGCGCCGGTGCCGCTTACCACGCACTCTCGCATAAGCTCGCCCACCTTGTCCGCCGCTGCGGCGGAACACACGGTAGTGAGCGCCTGCGGTCTGGCTCGATACAGAATCCCGCCCGATGACAGCGTCGCGCTTTCCACAAGATACGGCTTCATCATTACTCCCCCGTTCGCTATGCTCTGCGCGATGAGCGCCATATTAAGCGGCGTAACCAAGAGTTTGCCCTGACCGATTCCTACACTTGCCATATCCGTCCGGCTCATGGCCGTATCGTAAGGGAAGCGGCTTTTGGAAGTCGAAATATCAAACTCTATTTCGTTACCTATCCAAAAACGTGATACCACATCTCTAAGCACGCTTTCCCCAAGCTGTACGCCAAGCGTGGCAAACATCACGTTGGACGACTTTGCGAACCCGGATTTCAGGTCAATGCTTCCGTAGACATGTTCTCCGCTGTTTTTGAAGTCCTTGCCGTCTATCCTCACCACGCCGGTATCCTCCATCGAAAAATCCGCAAGCCCGTTCTCAGCCGCCGCAGCAGCAATCACGGTCTTGAACGTACTCCCCGGCGCGTACAGCCCGCTTGTGGCGCGCGCCACAAAAGGCGAATCGTCATCATCGGCAAGGTTCGCCCACTCATCGGCCAGCTTGCTCTCATTGGGGTCGAAGGTGGGGTTTGAATACATGCACAAAATCTCTCCGGTCTTCACGCCAATCGCTATAACAGAACCGTTTCGTCCGCGAAGAAGCGACGCCGCCTTCTTCGTCATCTCATTGTCCGCACTCAGGCGCAGCGTTGCGCCTGTCTGTTTTACATCCGGCGAGAACACCTCGCTCACAACATCAGTATATAAAAGCTCCTTATTGTACCGCAGCTCCAGCGCGCTTTTACCGTAATTGCGCGAACTGTAGCCTATAGTATGAGTATACAGACCGCCCTGAGTGTACTCGCGTACCTGCTTGCCGTCCTCCATAAAGCTTTTTGCAAGTACCGTACCGCTTCGGTCTGTGACAGAGCCGCGAATAACCTTGTCCTCCGCTTCAAATAAGCGGCGATTATAGCTCGACTGCACCACCTTCGGCGCTTCTGCAAGCGTATAATACGTCAAATACACTGCCAGCGAAAGGAACAGCACGCATATAGCAACCATGAGAGTTATTATTCGGTTATTATATCTCATCTGCAATGTCACCTCCGCGTGAGCTTATGCCCTGTAAAATACCCAGCGCCGCCAGGCTTGTGACAAGGCTGCTGCCCCCGTAGCTTATAAACGGCAGCGTTATACCCGTTAAGGGAATGAGCTTTATCACTCCGCCGATAATAATAAACGTCTGCAAACCGAACATGGCAGAAATACCCATGGCTACAGCCTTATTAAACTCGTTAGTTGTCGAAAGAGCAATCTTAAAGCCCCTGTACACAAGCACAAAGTAGAGCATTATTATGGCCAGTCCGCCCAGGACTCCGGTTTCCTCACAAAGCGCCGAAAATATGAAATCGCTGTGAACCTCAGGTATATAATGCGGGCTTCCGCTGCCTATGCCGCGCCCCGCAAGACCTCCCTCGCCTATCGCAAAAAGCGACTGTGTAATCTGGTATCCTGTGCCCGAAGGGTCGTCAAACGGGTGCAGCCATGTGGCTATGCGGGTTTTAATGTGCGGAGTAAGCAAATAACCCGCCGTAATACCTGCTGCCGCTAACGCGGCGTTCGCCAAAAGAAAGCGCTTGTCAAAGCCATATACAAGCAAGAATACTATATATATCATAAAGAACAGCGCCGCCTGACCCCAGTCACGCTGGAGCACCAGAAATCCGACATACAGATATGAAACAGCGCTTGCCGCCGCGATGCGCCCGGTGTGTGTATTGTAAACCGCGCGTAAGTTTTTCCCCTCGTATACCGTGAGCGGCTTTGTAAATACCGCCGCCAGAGTTAACACAAACAGGATTCTGATAAGCTCGCTCGGCTGAAACGACACCTCGCCCAGCATAATCCAGTTTTTGGAGCCGTTACGCACTGTACCCGCAAACCTGGTTACGACAAAGAGCGCCACCGACAGACCCACGTAAAACGCGCACAGCTTATTCCAAAGCGTTGTGCTGCGGTATACAAGGCACACCGCAAGAAAACACAGCGTGCCTATCGCAAACCATATCACCTGGCGCGTACCATATTCGCTTTTCAGTCTGAGCAGCATTATTACTCCCATCAGCGAGAGCATGGTCATAATCAAAAATATGTATCTGTCGCCAAGCTCAAATCCCCATATGATGCAATACATCAGCGCCGAGACAAAGCATATCGAGCCCAATAGGAGCCATACCGTGGTGTTGAGCGCACCTTCTGCAAGGCACAGCAAAAACGCGCCCATTACAGTTATGAAAACAAGATACAAAAGCGGTCGGGCAGTGCGCAGATTGTCTTGCATATCACTTTCCCTCCGCGGCAGCGTTATTCACAAACAGAAAAACCATCTGCCCAAAAGCTACCTTGTCCCCGTCCAAAAGCTCTATCGCATCGCCCTCTATCTTCTCACCGTTGAGGAGAGTGCCGTTCGTGCTTTTCAAATCTTCCAGGTAGTAGCTGCCATCTTGCTCAAACACTCGACAGTGCTTTAGCGAAAGCGTATCATCTTCAATTTTTATGCTGCAGCCCTTGCCGCGCCCTATAATAACGCTGTCCTTCAATTCGTAGCTCTCGGATACGGCAAAAGGAAGCGCGCGGCGTATATTTACCAGCTTGAGATACGCCCCGTCGGACGCGATAACGGTTTTCTTCTTCGCCATAGCGCGAATGTCAAGAAATATCATCCGTATAATCGCATATATAAACAAGTACACAACGATGACAAAGATATACGTTATACCTTTGGATACAATTTCCTGCATACAATCACTCCTTCAGCTTCCGCATTTCCCGCCAAATCAGAGCCGCCGTCACAAGAATAGCTATAGCGTCGCTCACAGGCGAAGCATACGCCACGCCCATAACTCCAAAGCGCATCGGAAGCAGGATAACAAGCGGAATCAGCAATATCACCTGGCGAAGCAGCGACAGAAAAATGGAAATCTTCGCCTTCCCGACCACGGTGAAATAGTTTGCGGAAATAATCTGAAACGCCACCAGCGGCAAAAAGAACGAAATAGCTCGCATTGCCTCCACACCAAAACCCATAATCCGCTCGTTTTTCGTAAACACCCCGATACACGCCTGCGGGAAAATCATCACAATCAAAAACCCAATCGCGGCAACGGCCATCCCCGCTGCCACTGCCATAAAATAACTGCGGCGTACACGCTTGTAAAGACGCGCCCCGTAATTGTATCCTATAATCGGCTGAGCGCCCTGGTTTATTCCAAAAATAGGCATCAAAATCATCTGAATAACGCTGTTTATCGCCGTGTACGCACTCTGGGCTCCGCTGCCTCCGACCTCCGCCGCCTCACCGTAGGTATAAAGGCTGTTGTTAGATATTGTCTGCACCACGCTTGCCGCAAGCTGCAGCAAAAACGGAGACATGCCAATCGCTATCATCTCGCCGCACAGCCTCTTTTGAAGCTTAAATCTGCGGAGAGAAAGCTGTATCCGGCTTTTCTTGCCCGTCATAAACAAAAGGACCCATATCATGGACACGAATTGCGAAAATACCGTTGCGGCGGCAGCGCCTCGCACTCCCCAGTCAAAAACAAAAATAAGGAGCGGGTCCAGCGCAGTGTTTATAATCGCGCCTATGAGCATAGTTACCATCGCCATTTTCGGCGAGCCTGAGGCGCGTATCGCATGGTTAAGTCCAAAACCCACGAACTGGAAAACCGAACACGACACAATTATTGTCATATACTGTATGCCGTACTCAAGCACAGCCGCGTCCTTCGCGCCGAAAAGCGCCAGCAGCGGTTCCATGAAAAGCAGACCCAGACCCGTTACCACGGCGGCAAATATAAGCTGCATAACAAGCATGTGCGCAAGCACTTGCTTGGCATCAGTGTATTTGCCCTCGCCCATTTTGAGGGAAACAAGGTTTGAGCCGCCAGTGCCCACCAGCATAGCGAAGGCCATTAGAATCGAAAAAAACGGGAATGATATACTGAGCGCGGCCAAAGCATCGTCACCCACGCCTTGTCCCACAAAAATGCGGTCTACCACATTATACAGCGCCTGTACCACCATACCCGTTATCGCAGGAACGGAAAAGCGCCACAGCAGCTTTGAAATTTTTTCCTCACCGAGGAAGCTCGCCTTTTGTTGAGCCTGTTCCATCTGCATACTACTCCATTCGACATTAAGCTTAATGTATCTTATGTTTTTATATTATGTATATTATATACCCTTTTATATAGAATGTCAAAACTTTTAACAATTTTTGTGGACAATCCGCACCGCTTGTGCTATACTTAATAATCAATGTAACTCTACGGAGGTGTTTCCCTTGAAAAACTTAGAAAAAACCTACGAGCCTCGGAGCGTGGAAAAGCGCCTTTATAAAAAATGGGAGGAAGGCGGCTATTTTCATGCCGAGGTTGACACGTCAAAGCAGCCCTACGCAGTCGTCATTCCTCCGCCCAATGTAACGGGGCAGCTTCATATGGGTCACGCGCTGGACGAAACGCTGCAGGATATTCTGATACGGTTTCGCCGTATGCAGGGTTTTAACGCGCTGTGGCTACCCGGCACTGACCACGCAGGCATCGCCACACAAATTCGCGTGGAGCAGGCTCTGCGAGAGGAGGGACTGACGCGTTTTGATTTGGGCCGCGAGAAGTTCCTTGAGCGCGTTTGGGATTGGAAGGAAAAGTACGGCGGCAGAATCATAGAGCAGCTGAAAGCCATCGGCTCTTCATGCGACTGGGACCGCACCCGTTTCACGATGGACGAAGGATGCAGCCACGCCGTACGCGAGGTGTTTGTCAACCTCTACGACAAGGGGCTTATCTACCGCGGCTACCGCATCATAAACTGGTGCCCGCGCTGCCTTACCGCTCTTTCTGACGCGGAGGTAGAGTACGAGGAGCACACGGGTCATTTTTGGCATATAAAATACCCTGTTAAAAATTCTCACGAGTATATCGTTATCGCAACAACGCGTCCCGAAACGCTTCTGGGCGATACTGCCGTTGCTGTACACCCCGATGATACGCGTTACGCGCACCTTTTGGGGAAAACGCTTGTTCTTCCGCTGGTCAACCGCGAGATACCCGTTATAGCGGACGAATACGTGGACAAGGAGTTTGGCACGGGCGCAGTGAAAATCACTCCCGCGCACGACCCCAACGACTTCGAGGTGGGCAAACGCCACAATCTTGAATGCATAAAGATTATGGACTCCGAAGCCCGTATCAATGCGGCCGGAGGCGCCTATGAAGGGCTTGACAGATACGAGGCGCGCAAAAAAATCGTTGAGGACCTGGAAAAACTCTCCCTGCTGCTTAAAGTCGAGGAGCACAAGCACAACGTAGGCGAATGCCACCGCTGCCATACTGTAGTAGAGCCCACGGCGTCCGACCAATGGTTTGTCAAAATGGAGCCGCTTGCAAAAGAGGCCATCCGCGTTGTCGAGGACGGCGAAATAAAATTTGTCCCCGAACGGTTTTCAAAAATATACCTCAACTGGATGAACAACGTGCATGACTGGTGCATTTCACGCCAACTGTGGTGGGGGCACCGAATCCCCGCGTTTTACTGCGATAGCTGCGGCGAGATGACCGTCTCAAAAACGGATATAACTGCTTGTCCCGGCTGCGGCGCTAAGGTGCGCCAGGAGGAGGATGTGCTTGACACATGGTTTTCCTCTGCGCTGTGGCCCTTTTCCACGCTGGGTTTTCCCGAAAAAACGCCTGAGCTGGACTATTTCTACCCCACGGCCACACTCGTCACAGGCTATGACATCATCTTTTTCTGGGTAGCGCGTATGATATTCTCCGGCATGGAGCATATGGGTAAAATACCCTTTAAGCACGTATTTATTCATGGGCTCGTGCGTGATTCGCAGGGGCGGAAAATGTCAAAGTCGCTCGGCAACGGGATTGACCCGATAGAAATTATAGACAAATACGGGGCGGACGCTATGCGCTTTACGCTTGCCACAAACAATTCGCCCGGCAACGACATGCGCTTTTCCGACGAGCGCGTAGAGGCGAGCCGCAACTTTGCCAACAAGGTGTGGAACGCTTCCCGCTTTGTGCTTATGAATCTTCAGGTGGAAAAATGCGAGCTGCCCTGCAATCCGCGCCTTGAGGACAAATGGATTTTGTCTCGTCTTAACAACACCGTTAAAGCCGTGACCGAAAATCTTGAACGCTTTGAGCTCGGCATTGCCCTTGGAAAGCTCTACGACTTTATCTGGGACGAATTCTGCGACTGGTATATAGAGCTTGTAAAGCCGCGTCTTTACGGTGAAGATGAGAGCAGCAAGGCGGACGCGCAGAGGACTCTGGTTTATGTGCTTGCAAATACCATGAAGCTTTTGCACCCGTTTATGCCCTTTATTACCGAAGAGATATACTGCGCGCTTCCCACAGGCGATGAGACTGTAATGACAGCGGCATGGCCTGTCTACACGAAAGAGCTTTCCTATCCGCAGGAGGAGCGCGAAATGCGCACAATCTCGAATGCGATAAGCGCAGTGAGGAACCGCCGCGCCGAGATGAACGTCGCCCCCTCCCGCCGCGCCGATATGTATATAGTAACAAACGAAAGCTCAGTTTTTGAAAAAGGCGCCGTGTTCTTTGAGAAGCTGGCCGGCGCGGAGCGCGTTATTATCCAAAGCGAGGAAGCTTTGCACGAAGGCTGCGTATGCGTTGTAGTGGAGGGCGCAAAAATATTTATCCCTCTCTCCGACCTCATAGATGTCGCAGCAGAACGCGAAAGACTTACAAAGGAGAAGGAGCGCCTTGAGAGCGAGATAGCGCGGGTGGACCAAAAGCTATCGAACGACGGCTTTGTTTCCAAAGCTCCTGAAAAGGTAATTGCCGCAGAACGTGAAAAGGCCGAAAAATACCGTGAAATGTATAAAAAAGTATTAGAGTCAATCGAAAAGCTGTAATTAAATACGCAGACTCCAAAATCGGAGTCTGCGTATTTTAATGTCACAAAAGAGCAACAATGTGGCACGCGTATACCATTGACTGATATTTCCGCCGTATTGTATAATGGGCTTAAGGAGGAATGAACATGAAATGTTTACTGGCGCTGTTTTCACTTGCCGCCATGCTCTTTGCTTCGTACTGCGCATCCGCACAGGACGCACAGTTTGTGCATCCCGGCCTTTTGCACACAGAGGAGGACTTGGCTCGCATTCGTGAAAAGCTTGCGGCCGGAGAGGAGCCTTACGTCAGCGGCTGGAAGAAGCTTGAAGAAAGCAGTTTTTCTCAGGCGGGCCAGGGCAATCGTGCCACTGAAACCATTGTCCGCGGCGGCAACGGTTCCAACTACTCACTGCTCTATACGGACATTGCAAAAGCGTACCAGTGCGCGCTGCGCTGGAAGATAACGGGCAGCGTTGCGCACGCAGATACAGCGCGCGATATTCTTAACGCGTGGTCCGCTACGCTCAAAGCGATTTCCGGAAATGCCGACCGCTTTCTTGCTGCGGGCATATATGGCTATGAATTGGCGTGCGCTGCGGAGCTGATGCGCGATTACGAGGGCTTTGAGCTTGAGCGTATGCAAAATATGATGCTTGAGGTTTTTTACAAGCCGCTTTCGGAGCGTTTCTTAATATCAAATGAATTTGGCAGCGACCACAACGACGCTTACATCACAAACTACTGGGCCAACTGGGATTTATGCAACATGGCGTGCGCTGTGGCTGTCGGCGTTCTTTGCGACAGGCGCGATATATACGATATCGGCGTAGAGTATTTCAAGCACGGCGCGGGCAACGGCTCTATTTATAATGCCATTCCCTACCTATATCCCGGCTCGCTGGCGCAGTGGCAGGAATCCGGCCGCGACCAGGGACATGCGCAGCTCGGAATAGGCCTTATGGCGGCCACCTGCGAAATGGCGTGGAATCAGGGAGACGACCTTTACGGATGGGCAAACAACCGCTTTATGTACGCCGCCGAATACGTGGCCCGTTACAACAACGGCAAGGACGTGCCGTTTGTAACATACGACTGGGGGAGCGGACAAAAGGGGGATTGGCAGTACCAGGAATCCGTCTCGTCCATCACGCGGGGCGAATCACGTCCGATTTGGGAAATGATTTATAACCACTATGCAAACCGCCGCGGCATGAATGTTCCGAGCATAAAAGAGCGCGCCGAAAAAGGCCGTCCGGAGGGCGGGGCCGGAGGTCACGCCACAACTTTTGACCAGGTGGGCTTCGGAACGCTTTTGTACACCAGGGACAGTGAAATTGTTTCCACCGCGTCACTTCCCGATGGCAACATACAAGAGGGTACATATAAAATCCGCTTGAAAAGCGGCGGCAAATTTCTCGCTGTGAAAGACAGCGCTCTGATTGTTTCAGACACCGCCGCGGAATGGGTAGTTGCCCATCTTGGCGGAGGACAGTACGCCATCAGCGATAAAGCAAGCTCGCTTGTACTCGGCGTCAAAGACTACTCTTTTGATAACGGCGCAGCGGTAATCTTAGACGGCTACAGAGCGTCTGAAAGTCAAAAGTGGGCGTTCATTCCCGTTGAGGACGGCTTTTATAGAATTACCGCCGTACACAATAACAAAGTTCTTGATTTCGCCGCCGCCCAAGACGCGCTCGTACAGTGGCGTTATCTGCTCGGCGAAAACCAAAAATGGTCGCTCGAAGCTGTGAAACTTTTTGACGCAGATACTCCCGTGAATGCGGACGCGCAAAAAATTTACGTCACCTTGAACGGAATTCCGATTGAGTCAAACGCCGAGCCTTTTATCCAAAATGACAGGACCATGATTCCCATGCGCGCCATATTTGAAGCGCTCGGCGCCATTGTCGAATGGGACGGGGAAACGCGCTCCATATCATGCATACGAAAAGATACGTTTCTTGACCTTAGGATTGACTGCGATACCGCGTATCTCAACGATGAGGCGGTTGCGCTTGATTCGCCGCCCATACTTGTAAACGACCGCACTTTTGTTCCGCTTAGATTTGTCGCGCAATCGCTTGGAGCTACGGTTTCCTGGAACGAAGCGACGCGGACAGCGGAAATCCTGACAAACGATATAGCCGAACTCAATAACTGATAATAGAAAATTTTTCAAAAAACTTTATGGCGAAAAAATGCCGTAAAGTTTTTTATATTATTTTCTTTTCGGGTAATACTACTTTTGAAAGGACTGATTGAGATGAAAAAACAGCTTGCCATATTCGCACTGCTCTTGGTTTTTGTATCTCTTATCGGGCTGCGTGTCTTTGCCTGCGGTATTGCCGGCGAAAGCGCGGCGGCAATGTTTATATGAACAAACAGCAATATGACAAGGTCGTAAAGAAGCACTCACCGCCCTCACCCACCCTTACGGACACGCTTAAAGCATTCGTCGTCGGCGGACTTATATGCGCGCTCGGCGAGCTTTTGAAAACGATTTATCTCCCTTTGTTTGAACTTGAGAAAAACGCCTCGGCGCTTGTAAGCGTAACACTTGTTTTTGCGGCCTCGCTTCTCACCGCCGTTGGCGTATTTGACAAAATAGCCAAGTTTGCCGGCGCAGGCACCCTGGTTCCCATCACCGGCTTTTCCAATGCCATGACGAGCAGCGCAATGGAACACAAGTCCGAAGGCGCGGTTCTCGGCGTCGGAGCTCAGATGTTCGCAATAGCGGGGCCGGTAATATCCTATGGCACAATCTCCTCCATAGCTGCTGGACTTATATACTATTTCTTTTTGAGATAGCGGACAGTCTGAAAAAGCTTTCAAGCTGTAAATTTGTGTCTTGACGGTCACAGACCGTCATTTCAGAAAGCCGAAACCGCTGCAAAGCTTGCGGTTCGACGGAAAGGAATGCTCATATTATGTATCAAGGAAACCAAACCATTTGCTTTGACAACCCGCCGCACATTCTTTCCCACTACGCAGTGGTTGGCAAAAAAGAGGGGGAGGGTCCGCTGCGAGACCTTTTTGACCGCATTGAAAATGACCCCTATATGGGTGAAGATAATTGGGAAAAGGGCGAGAGTTCCTTTCTCAAGGCGGCAATAGAAGGCGCGCTCTCAAAAAGCGAAACGGCGAACGCCGACTTCATTATCGCAGGTGATTTGCTCAACCAGTGTACCGCCTCTGGCTACGGCATCCGCGGGATGAACTGCGCGTTTTTGGGCATATACGGCGCGTGCTCCACCATGGCGGAAAGTCTGATAGTCGGCTCAGCTCTCGTTTCCGGAAAAAGCGCACGCAGGGCGCTTTGCGCCACAAGCAGCCACTTCTGCGGCGCGGAAAAACAGTTCCGCCTCCCGCTTGAATACGGCGGTCAGCGCACTCCTACCGCGCAATGGACAGTTACCGGAAGCGGCGCCGTAATCCTCGGCGAAGACGGAGGGAAGGTGCGTATCACTCACGCCACTGCCGGAAAGATAACCGACATGGGGGTAAGCGATGCCAACAACATGGGCGGCGCAATGGCGCCCGCGTTTATAGATACTCTCGAAGCGCACCTTGCCGCTTCCGGACGCAGCGCCGGCTACTACGACGCTATCTTTTCCGGCGATTTGGGCTTTGTGGGCAAGGATATAGCTATAGAGCTTGCGCATAACGACAACATAGACCTGTCCCGAAATTACGAGGACTGCGGCTGCTTAATGTTCGACTCTCAAACCCAGGACACTCATGCAGGCGGCAGTGGCTGCGGCTGCAGCGCAAGCGTACTCTGCTCGTATATTTTACCACGCCTTGAGAGCGGCAAATATAAAAAGGTTCTGTTCATCGCTACGGGCGCGCTTATGAGTCCTGTTTCTTCCATGCAGGGCGAAAGCATCCCCGCCATAGCCCACGCGGTGGCTTTTGAATCGTAAAGTAAAAACCTCCGCAAAAACATACGGCCAAAAACTTGAAAAAGTGAGGACTTTTGCAATCGCAATCGTCCTCACTTTTTCACAAAACTGCCGCAAACTGTTATCTTTCCGCAGTAATAACCTTGTTAATTGCTTCAAAAGCTTTCGCAATGTCCTTCTTTGTTATCTTGGAAAGGAACATGCCGTCCGCAATATTGATATCCTCTCCGCCTGTGCCATAAAAGCGGAAATCCCACTTATATGTAAAGCGCTGGCATCCCACCTTGTCATACAGCGCCTCACGGGTAAAAACCGTACTTGCATCATCGGCAGAGCTTATAACAAACACCGACACCTTCTCCGGACGCTCTGCTTCTTCTGCCGCGTCAAGCCTTTCACCAACCAAGTCAATAACCTCACCCAAAGCATCGTACAGCGCGCTGCCGCCCTTGGGAGCATACGTCTTGGAGTTGTACTTTCTCATCAGGCTCATCGGCTTGCCGTTTGCGCTTATTCTCGGCTCGTTGGAAAAGAACGCCAGAGTAAACGCCGTTTCCTTGTCGCTGCTTTTTTGCGCGTCAACAATCGCATTAAAACCCGCGATAACCTCTTCCTGTACGTTAGCGAATGCTTCGCTCTTGTTGATAACAAAAACGTACTCTCTAAATCCCTTTTTCAATGAAATCTACCCTTTCGTTTTTTAATTACATGATAAGAATATAATAATTTCAAAGCAACATCAAGCCTTAAACTGTACAAAAACTTGCCTCAAACAAAGCTTGGTTTGTAAAAAACTCCTACAATATTATAGTTTTTTCTTCGGTTTCAATACGCCATGCCGGCACAAGGGTTACATCCGAGGCATCTTGCTGAAGCTTATAGCAAAGCGATATGCCGGTAATCTTTCCGCCCTGTCCCATGGCCGCCTCTATCTGCGGAATTTTCTGCGCAATATGTTCCACGTCCTCATTCTCCCTCAGCACCTCAACATTAGGCCAGACTCCGCTCACGGCACACAAATCTCCGCGTTCGTCAAACGCCGCTCTTATATAGAGTCCTTCGCACTTGCGGCGGTCGTGATATCGGTAAAACGTATCCTGCATAGCGTCATAAACGGCGTCTTCCATGTCAAATCCTTTTGCGGCAAGCGCTTTTCGCAGCTCCGCCTCTCCGAAATTTATCCGAAGCTGTGAGCCGTTTGTATATGAAAATGAATTCCCGTCAATCGTGAGCGTTGTCCCATTTTCCGAAATTACTACGTTCTTGCCGTCACTCCCGTAGCTCACAGGGTTCTCAAAAAACATCTGCGAAAGCTCGCTGATAGTGAAAAAATCCACGCTTAAAATATCGGCCGCAGCGTAGTATTTGGGAATTATATCCATCGAGCATTCTATTCCCTTATCCGCAAGGACTTGTACGGCGCTTTGCAGCACCCGCTCGTCAACTCTCGTATGTTCAAAATTCAACGTAAATATATTCGCAAGCAAAAAGACGTTCACGGCAACAAGCAGACCTATCATAATGCTTTTTACACTTCTCCAGTTCATTGCTCAATCCTCCGCTCATATATCTCCCCGCCGCGAAGGCGCGCTACCCACGAGGCGGTAAGCTGCTCCTGCGTACCGCTATCCATGTATCCCAAAAAGAGGTCCTCAATAACAACGCTTTCCTCGCGTTGTGAAAACTCCGACACAAAATAGTCCAGCGCGGTGACAAAATTCACGCTGCGTTCTGAATACTGAGTTTTGGTATAGTTTCTCAAGAGCTGGCGGTAGCTTACAAGCCGTCCGTCCAAAATTTCAAGCTCTATGCCGCTTTTCATTGCCTCACGGTCTGCGCCCTCGATATTCACGACAATCGGCCGCCCATCAAAATAATAGTCAAACGTTATGGTGCGCCTTCCGTCGTTCTCCTCATCGAGCAAATCTCCGGACACGAGAACATTGAGCGCTGTTTGAGTGTTGCACGCCGCCCAAACTCTCTCGGCAAAATCGATAGCGGCATTTACCGTTTCGTAAAGCGGCGCATCCGCGTCACACAGGCGTATCCCGCGCTGTGGGCTTATCGCGCTGTATTCCAGCAGCTCATCGGGGTATATCTTGATTGTGGCATAGTTTTCCACAAAATTAACACTCATATCACTGTCCGTATAATGGCGCAGCGGCTGCGCGTTAAAGTAAAACGCGTTCAAAATCGAAGAATAGTCGCCGTCCGATATAACGCTCATAGGATAAATCGCGCTCGCCGTCTGCTCCGTATCCGAGAAAAGCACCATGTCATCAAGCTGCACCTGCCTCTCTTCCGACAAGCCGAGCAAAGTTGAAAACGCGAACTCATAGTACCCGTCCGACGGGTTTGTACGAGAGTACTCTACCAGATAGCTTTCGGGGAACGAGTACAGCGTCCTGTCAAACGAATACATGATGATTCTGTCCTCATTACGAGCCAGAAGCCGCACACCGTTTGATGCGTCTGACGGCAGAATCAGCATCTCCTTTATCGCCGACAAATCATCGTCTATATCAGTCGCCGTTATACCCATCGTCCGCGCGAGCAGTGTGGGCGCCATGGCAATGGGATACTCGGCATAAAGGCTTCTTTCGCTCATATAGTCGAGCCACTGGGCATATGTCAGCGAACCTTCCCGCTTCGCACTTCCCCTCAGGAATGCGCTGACAAAAAAACGGGCGCGGGCCGCCAACGCATCAAACGACGAGTCGGTGTTATAATATGCCACCCAAAGCGAGCCATCGTTTATTACAAGACGTCTTGGGCGCGAAAGGTTTTCCCTCGGCACGCTGAGCGTTGCCTGACGCGGCGCAAAAAAACGAAAAACCGGATTGTTTGTCCAAGACGAAAAAACGCTCTCGGCATCCTGCCACACCATGTTTCCCAGCCACAGCTGCGAAACGAGGAAGAGAGCGTTCGCAATCAACGCCACTATCAGCGCACTTTTAATACGTTCCTTAAACAACGCACAGACCCCTTTTTTCAAAAAACGCGGGCGGTTTTATCCGCCCGCGTTCCTCTAAATACTAATTTAACCAACCGTTGTATACAGACTGCACATCCTGCGTAAACGCCTTGATATTTTCAAGAATGTCCTGATTAAGTACGTTTATGTCGAAATAAACAATCTGACTGTTGCCGTACACATCCTCCGCGCGCACGCAAAAATAATTATGTCCCTCACCGAGCGTTACCTGCTTATAAAACACGCCCGCCGCACCTATCGATGACTCAAAAACATTACCCTCGCTGTTCTTTATCGCGATGTAATTTGCACCATCAAATCTGTAATACGACACTTTTACGCCCGCACTGCCTATACCGGTTATGCCGTACACAGTGCGAGTCGTTGCGCTTGAAGAAGATTCGGGCTTGCGCACAACTATTAAATTAGAAGCCGTTCCGCTCTGTCCCGGCGTTATCATCTCCGGCGCGCCAAAAACCGTTTGCGCCGCTGCCAGAACAAAAAGGGCGGCTAAAACAGCACACAGCCTTTTCATAATAAGCCAACTCCAAAAATAATTTCAAGCATTCCTCTGATACCATATATATTATAGCGCATAAATGTTACAAAACAATAACATTGAATTTAACGTTATATAACAAATACTTCTCCCGTTTTCGGGTATCTTTATTATATACCATCTCTGCTGAAATTGCAATAGGAAATTTCATCGAATATGCGCACCAAACAGCGGGCTGATGAATATAAATATATGGGTGATAATATGCGTATGCGTATAGGCGGGCGCATGTATTTTTCCGACTCGTCCCGCCGCCGCTTTTGGCGCGGCGTGATATTCGCTGTGTTCGCCTTTGTTTTGATTTACACTGCCTTGGGCTTTTTCACACGGCTTCGTCCGATGATGAAGTCCGTTTCGCAAAGCTACGCCACAAACCTCGTGAGAATAAACATTAACAAAATCGTGGCGCAAAAAATGCTTACCGACGGCGCGCGGTATTCCGATTTGGCAAATATACAAGAAAGCGCCGACGGACGAGTAATGTCGCTTTCCGCAAACGTAGTCGCGCTCAACGTATTAAAAAGCGAGCTTGAGGGCGAGATTACAAAAAGCATCGCACAAATGGACACGCTGCACGCGTCACTTCCGCTCGGAAACCTCCTCGGAAACGATTTGTTCTCGGGTCTGGGACCGCGCATACCAATGAAATTCACGCTGCTTTCAAACGCCGTTACCTCGCTGAGCGATGAATTTATTTCGGGCGGCATAAACCAAACGCTGCACATCATAAACCTCAATGTAGAAACGCGGGTTACGGTGCTGATGCCAACACTGAATTCCGTCGTCAAAGTCACAACAGACATCCCTATAGCTCAAACTCTCATCGTAGGCGAAGTTCCGACAACGTATACCTCCGTCACAGGGACTACCGAAACCGCGCCAGATACAGTGCTCAACATGATGCCTTAATTGTTAAATGTACACAAAAGTCAAAAAAAACTGGCTCTGATTTATGCATAGTGACGGTTGACAAATTTGTTGTTTATAAGCTAAAATTAATTTATCTAATTGTCGAAGGAGAGCGTAAATATGGTAACAAAAGATGTAGTCGTGCAGAACCAGGTAGGTCTTCACGCGCGTCCCGTGACTTTCTTTATACAGAAAGCAAGCGAGTTTTCTTCCAGCATATCCGTTTCGTGCGATGACAGAACGGTGAACGCAAAAAGCCTTTTGGGCGTGCTCTCTTTGGGCGTTAACCGCGGTATGACAATTACGCTTAAAGCCGAGGGCGCGGACGAAAAAGAGGCGGTTGCGGCGCTTGCGGACTTAATCGAAACGAATTTCGCGGAAAAATAATTCGCGCCAAAGTATTAGCCGAAAACGTGTGTAAAGTGTTTAGCTTTACACACGTGTTTTATTTTAATTCTTTAATATATGCCGAGGGCGATTTTCCTATATGCGCCTTAAAGACTTTGCTGAAATGGTACTCATCGCAAAAGCCGCATTGCATCGCCACGCTATGTATAGACGTATCGCCTGAGGAAAAGCGCTCGCAGGCGACGTTAAGACGAATCCGCATTATATATGCGGGGATGGAGCAGCCCTCATATTTTTTGAAAAGCTTTCCGCAATACGATGGAGAAAGTCCGACAACGAACCCCAGTTCTTCCGCGCTCAGAGGGTGCATATAGTTTTCGATTACATACATTTTCATCTTTTCAACCGCCCCGTTCTGCTCACCGGCGGTTATTCTCATAAGGCGGACCACAATCTGCATAGCGAGAGAATCTATCATCTGCTGATTATAAGAATGCCGGCTCATTCGCTCTTTCGTTATCTCGCCTATCATATAATTGACAGAGCTTGTAGCGCTCAAATTAAAAATCTTGTACCCCGCCTCGCCGTGGTTGGGAGTGTAAAAATCCAGGCACGAAAGCTTAACACCGTCAGCAATCGGTTTTATTATCCGATACTGCGCAGGCGCAGTGAATAAAAGCTGCCCGGGACGCAAAACAAACTTCTCCTCATCAAGAGCGTAGCTTAACAGCCCCCCCTGGAGCAGCGTAACCGTCCAGTGCGCCAAATACCGGTCAACATACCACTTGGACGAATGCGTTTGATTGTAGAGCGAATACATAACGTGCGGATGAAAATTTTCATCTATAACAAATTCCATCGCTTCCTCCGTTTCCCTCTCTCGCCTTCGAGTACCGCTAAAAAATACCTGCCGCAAAATCTATGTTCATTCTTCCTCGACCCAATTAAATTATACTTCACGAATTTACGTTTGTCAAATCATTTGTTCTAAAAAACACAAATTCATACTAAAACTTTCATTGACTAAAAGCCGGAGCGAAATTTATAATAGAGTAAAAGGGAGGAGTGGAAAATGAAAATGAATATAAAAAAGATTTTGCGCTTTGCTTTAATTATGTCGCTCATACTCAGCTGCGCCGCTTTCGGTGCGGAGCCCGAATACGAAGAGGATGAGTTCAATTTGAACTGCTTTCGGATTTCGCTTGTTTCAACGGGCAAATGCATTGATGTTGAAAACGCCTCTGTTGAGGACAGCGCCAAAATAACGGCTGCCGAATCAAACGAAAGCGACTCGCAAATATGGACGCTGATTTCAAAGGGCGATAACTGCTACACGCTGACGAACAATAACAGCCTTCGCTCCATCGATGTCCCTTCTTCCAATATGGAAGCGGGCACAGGCCTTATTCAGTACGCGACCAACGGAGATGACAACCAGCAAATAAGGCTTGTTAAAAATGATGACGGGAGCTATCTGCTTCAAATGAAGCATTCCAATCTTTATCTTACGGTTTCGGACGGATTTATAACTCAAGAGGCGCTTGGAGCAAGCGAGAACCAGCGGTTTGCCTTTCACTATATCGGCAAGAGCGATATAAAGCTGAACGCTGTTTCGGCAACGCTGTTCATGCTCAAGGGCGCTCAGACCGTAACAAACGCGAAGCTGCAGTGGAGCGCTGTTGCGGGTGCAGACGAGTATATGGTGTATCGAAGCGTCGGCGGCCAAGCGGAGGAGTATCTTGACTCTCTCTCAGGTTTTTCTTACGATGACTATGGTTTGGAAATTGGCGCCGTATACAAATACATAGTAAAGGCCACCTCGCAAAATCGTATAATAGCCGTTTCCGAATCCGCCGAGCTTGTGCCCTACGAGCTGCCTGATGTAGAGCTGCAAACATACAGCAACATCATTCCTTCGAGTCTGAACCGTCCCAATTCACTTTACGCAGACGGCCTGTACTACCGTTTTTACACCAAGGGCAGGACGGACGGCGGCGCCGGTTTTGGTTCCCTCATGGCTGCGACGTCCGAGGACGGCATTACATACGGCAACGATATGGAGGTTCTCAGCGTTGCCGACATTCTTGCAAACCCCGCAAGCGAAGGCATTGAAGATTGCCGGTTTGAAAGCAACAACTTTATCTATAACGCAGAAACAAATATGTTTTACTGGTGGGCGCATATGGAAAAAAGCAGCGGCTACGGCTACGCAAGAATGTCCGTTGCCTACGGCAAGCCGGGAGAAAGGTTTGTTTTTGGTACAAGCGTCCGTCCGGAAGGCGATGATGCGCGCGATTTGAACGTTTTTATCGACGATGACAACTCTGCGTATATAATGGCGGCCATTCACGGCAACGCCGACCTGGCTCTCTACAAGCTCACCGAGGACTGGACGAACGTTGAGAAAAGGCTGACCATCGTAAACAAAGGCAAATGGAGAGAGCTTCCGAGCATGATTAAGAAGGACGGCGTTTACTATCTCTTCTCCTCCGGCACGGCGGGCTGGTATCCTACGCAGTCAATGTACAACGCGGCCACCAATCTCGCCGGCCCGTGGTCAGAGCTTCGCAGGATGGGCAACAGGTCAACATTTTCAGCACAGTCCGGCTCTGTAAGTAATCTGAAAAAGGGCGCAAGCAAATCACTCATGATAACCTACCGCTGGATGTATTATTGGAAAGACGCTATGCTAAAACGTACTACCAACAGGCTTATGCCTCTGACCTTTGCTGACGGATATGCCTTTTTCGACTTTTATAACGAGGCCCTGTACAACGTAGACAATGATATTTTGATTCCGGTTCAAAACGGCAGACTGCTTTCTCAAGGCAAGAGCGCGACAGCCTCAAGCAACGCGGAGAACGCATATCGAGTAAACGATGGCGACTACCAAACGAGCTGGGCAGGAGAAAATGTATGGCCTTCTACATGGAGCGTGGATTTGGGGCAGGTGTATTCACTCTCAGAAATACAAATTTCATGGTTCACCAAAATCGGCTCCGAGGCCTATTACAACTATGTGCTCGAAGGCAGTGAGGACGGCGTAAACTACTCCATCATTTTAGACCGTGCTGACGGCTACAGTGACTATGGCTTTACCGTAGATGACCTTTACAAAGCAACGGCGCGTTACGTGCGGCTCAACATAATGGACGCCAATCCCCGCAACTCTTCTGAAAACACCTATACGCCCGAAGTATTCGAGGTCAAGATTTTCGGTTTATAAGGAGGGCACACCCACGAAAAAACATTTAGCGTTATTTGCATTATCATTTTTGTTCGTCGGACTTTTTCTCTCTACCCCTTGCTTCGCGTCAGAAATTGACGCGAAGCTTTTTGGCGTGGTGAACGGCAGCGCTCTCGAAGCTGTCGCCGCATTAAAAAACATGTCGGAGGAAGCGGCGAGCGTAAAAATATATTCCGCCGTAATGAAGGGCGACATACTGCAATCGGTGACAACGGAGCGTATCACACTTCCTGCGGCTATGCTTGATGAGCAAAACTACGATATAAGCATACCTTTTGATAAAGCGGGCGGCGAAGCTGTCCGGATGTTTGTTTTAGATTATGACATAACGCCGCTCGCTGCCCCTCTCTCCTCGTCAGACTGCGCCGAAAGGTCATACCTGGGGGCGAAGCTGCCGCTTACCGGCGCAAACGTCTGGGCAAGCTCGGAGGCGGAATCGTGGAACCCATGCGAGAACACGGCGGACGGCAGCCTGTCAACCGTATGGTCGGCGAGCAACGTTTCGCCCGATTCGCCGCAAAGCCTTGTCTATGTGTTAGACGGAGAACACCTCATTACAAGAGTCGGCATCGCTTTCGGAATGGGCAATGAAAGAACGCATTACTATCGCGTTCAGACAAGCACGGACGGTATAGAATACACCGATTTAACCGGCACGCTTCAGGCAAAGAGGACAAACGACATCCAATATACAGACATTGCTCCCATTCACGCGAGCCATATAAAATATACCGTACTGGGGCGAGACTCTATGGAGCCTGCCTGGATTCGCGTCTCCGAGATAGAAGCCTTTGGCATATCTCTCAGGGAATCGGCTACCATATCCTATAAAGCGCCTTTGTCCTCTTCACCTAATGAAGAGGGCTGGGTGATAGCGGCGGCGGACGATGGAATTTTCGGCGGTTTTGAGCCGCGCTTAGGCACTGATTTGGGAGCTGAGTTCGCCCCTTCGCCGCAAGACGAAGCACAAAGTCTACGCCTTTACGACTATTGCACCAACTATTCTAATACGGCCTCCGGCAAAGCGGCTGTTATCGCCGTGTCCGCCACTGCTGAACCCGAACCTCAAAACAGCGCTTTAATGGCGGCGGACGGTGATTTGTCCACCAAATGGACGGCAAGCAATGTTGGAGAAAGCTCGCCCCAAAGCATTACCGCCACTCTCGCCGGCAGTGTGAAAATTGACCGGCTTGGAATCGCCTTTGGCTTAGGTTCTTCCAGAACGCATATTTTCTCGGTGGACATAAGCTCCGACGGCGAAAATTACACAAATGTGCTCGACCACACATCTTCGGTAAATTCGGACGCAATAGTCTATTACGATATCGAGCCTACGCTTGGCCGATATATACGCCTCACCGTTTACGGGCGCGAAGACGTTGACTTTGGCTGGATACAGCTTTCAGAGATAGAGGCATTTTACACCAACGACCTGCTCACAGGCGGTACGGGCGGTGTCTTTGCGAGCTTAACGCGCCCCGAACTTGACAGCGACGTTGGGCATAAGATATCCTTCAATCTTTACATCCCCCTTCTTGAAGACGATTCTCAAGCTATAGGCGGAATTGCCCTGACCGACGGGCCTATAAATAGCGATATGCACAGCGCGGTTCAGTTAAGGTTTTTACACAGCGGCGGCAAGGTAAAGATAGGAGCTCTATCCTCCAACGTGTTTGGCGAGGGCAGCATAGACGAGCTGTTTGAAAGCAGCTTCACACCAGGGTGCAGCTGGTCGTTTGTTTTAGATGTTTCGCCTTCTGCACGTCAGGTTGAGATAACCGTATCGGACGGTGAAGTAAGTGAAACACAGCTCTTGTACTACTCATATTCAAACGCAGACGGCTCAATACGCACCACCTGGCGCGGGACGATATCCGACCATATAATCTTTCATACCGGTGCGGACAGCAAATGTGAGCTTTACATAAGCAATCTGACGATTGCGCACAAGAGCGACAGTGAATTCAAACATGTCCGCGCCTCGCACTCGCTTGTGCGTCTGGAGTCGCCGCGTCTTGCGGGCGACCCCGAAATGAGTGAAGCGTATTTCGGGAGATACGTCTATCACAACGGAGCCGGCAAGGCGATTAACATTGAATCGGGCATAGACAGGCAAAACACTTTGTTTGTGGAGCGCTCCGGACTGATTGACGCCTCCGGCATATCGTTTGAGCTTGTGAATCTGCCGGGGTATTTCATCGCCTATTCACAAGGCGGTTTTATCGCGCAGAAATTTGAGAATACTGCTAATTTCAAATCCGCAGCGACATTTTATCTCAGCTATGCGCAAACCGCCGGATACTACGAAGGTTCGTCAGCATCTTATTCGTTTTACCAAGATCGGTCTTGGAATCTCTTTGACAGCACAGTCAACCGCAAAACGGGCGCCCTTGTGCTTTCGGACAATAAAACTGCGTTCTACGTAAGGGACGAAAATTGGACGATTCCCGATGCGGCGAACGTGTCACTGAGCGGAAACTACTACAGATTAACGCAGGCGGGTACGGAAAAAAGCGTGGCTGTTGAAGGTGGCTCTTCGGAAAACAGCGCTAAAATAGCGCTCGCAGATTTTGCATATTCCGACACACAGCGCTGGGCGTTTATGGCACATGGCAACCACTACTATACCGTTACGAACAAAAGCAGCGGAAAGTCGCTTGACTTGCCTGCCGCAAGCAAAAATGCAGGCGTGGGTTTGACTCAATACACAACCAACAACAATGCCAACCAAACGGTAAAAGCTATTAAAAACTCTGACGGGACATATTCGTTCCAATTAAAACACTCAGAGCTTTACCTCACGGTTAAGGACAATTTCTTGGTTCAAGACGTTTTTACAGGCGAGGACAGCCAGCGCTTCACCGTCTCCTTTGTTGCCAAAAACCTGGATAAGGCCATGGGCGCCGCGGCCGAATTGTTTGCGCTTCGCGGAGAAAACAAAGCGACCAATGCAAAGCTTCAGTGGAACAGTGTTTCCGGCGCGACAGCATATGAGATTCTGCGTTCGGAAAACGGAGGCGACTACGAATCTGTCGCAAAGCTTTCCGGAGGCTGCACATATGATGATTACGATTTGAACCTTGACAGCAGCTACAAATATACGGTAAAGGCGTACAAGCAAAATTCCCTCATCGCCTCAGAGGAAACCGAAGAGCTTGTGACGTTCATTCTGCCCGGCAACTTATTGACATACAGCAATCTGACGGCATCGAGCCTGCAAAGGCCCAATTCACTGTGTGTAGACGGCGTGTACTACCGTTTCTCGTCCCAGAGCCGGACGGACGGAGGCAGCGGGTTCGGTCGGCTGATGATGACTACGTCCACTGACGGGGTTAATTACGGCAACTCGACCGAGGTACTCAATATTCAGGACATTTTGACACATCCGACTAACACAGAGTTTTCGGACTGTAAGTTTGAGAGCAGCAACTTTATATACAACCCGAAAACCAACAAGTTTTACTGGTGGGCGCATTTTGAAAAAGCCTCCGGCTACAGCGCTGCCAGAGTTTCGGTCGCCTATGCAACGCCCGGGCAGCCCTTCATCTACGGCGGTTCTTTCCGGCCTATGGGTGATGACGCCAGGGATATGAATATTTTCATCGACGATGATAACCGCGCGTATCTGATAGCGGCAATCAACGGCAACGCCGACTTGGCGCTCTACAGGCTGACCGAGGACTGGACAAACGTGGAAAAGAGGCTGCTGATAGTAAACGACAACAACTGGCGTGAGCTGCCTAACATTCTCAAAAAGGACGGCATATACTACCTCTTTTCCTCCGGCACGGCGGGCTGGTATCCTACGCAGTCGATGTACAACGTTGCAACAAATATCGCCGGCCCGTGGTCGGGGCTGCGCAGAGTCGGAAACAGAAGCACCTTCTCGGCACAGTCCGGCTCCGTAAGTTATCTGCGCAGAGGTCTTGCCAACAGTCCGCTGATGATAACTTATCGCTGGAAGTCGCATTGGAGCGACGCTGTGCCGCGCAGCAATTCCAACAGGCTGCTGCCTATTTCCGCATCCAACGGGTACGCATTCTTCGATTTTTACGATGAGGTTTTATATAACGTGGAGGACAGTCTGCTTGTCCCCGTCCAAAGCGGCAAACTGCTCTCACAGCGCCAGCCTGCCGAGGCTCCGAGCAATTCCTCATCCGCGGGATTGGTAAATGACGGAGATTATCAGACCAGCTGGAGTGCGGAAAATGAATGGCCAACCTCTTGGAGCGTGGATTTGGGACAGGTGTATTCACTCTCAGAAATACAAATTTCATGGTACACCAAAATCGGCTCCGAGGCGTATTACAACTACACCGTAGAAGTCAGCGCCGATGGCATTGAATACAGGACAATTCTTGACAAATCTTCCACCTATAGTGACTACGGCTTCACCGCGGATTTACTTTCCGGCAGCGGAAGATACGTACGGCTCAACATATTAGACGCCAAACTGCGCAACAGCAGTACAAACACATATACTCCGCAGCTGTATGAAGTGAAGGTTTTCGGGTTTTAAGGAGGCGATGTGAGATTCGAAAGGCGAAACCTGCAGCGAGATTATAAACGTCCGCGCGCTGAGCGATTCTCTGCAATTTTGCGCGCTGTCCTATACTGCGGTCTTTGCGGCGTTTTACGAAAAAGACGGAGCCCTCGCGCCCGTCTTTTTCAAGCCGATGAGCCGGAGCTTTGTTATACAAAAAATACCGAGAAAACTTTTACAGTTTTCTCGGCGCTCTCTTTGCATTTATCCTTGTAATGTCCGATGGCTGCGCGCGTTATCGCCGTCGCTATTTTGCCGCTTCCTGAACGTCTTTCAAATGGAAAGTGTTTACGAGCCAGTCCGACATTTCAGAATACATTGTGCAGTCACAGCCCAGACGTTTCCGCAGCGCATTTATTTCGCGAATCAGCGCGTCACAGGATTCTACGGGCGGCTCCACAAAAATTCTGTCGTGCTTTGTCGCCGTTTGCTTCTGGCGGTCAAGCAAAAGCTCTTCATACATCTTTTCGCCCGGTCTGAGTCCCGTATATACAATTTTAATATCCACATCCGGCTCATAACCGCTGAGCTTGATGAGGTTCTTCGCCAAATCCACTATCTTAACAGGCTGTCCCATATCGAGGATGAATATCTCTCCGCCTGTAGCATATGCGCCCGCCTGCATTACAAGCTGCGCCGCTTCGGGAATCGTCATGAAAAAGCGATTAATCTCCGGGTGCGTTACCGTAACAGGGCCGCCCTGGCGTATCTGCTGCTTAAAAAGCGGGATAACGCTGCCGTTTGAACCCAGCACGTTGCCAAAACGAACCGCTGCAAAAATCGTTTTTGCGGACGCCATGGCAAGCTGCTGAACCACTATCTCCGCAAGCCTCTTGCTTGTACCCATTATATTTGTTGGGTTCACCGCTTTGTCTGTCGAAATCAGCACAAACCGGTCCGCACCGTGCTTTGCCGCACAGCTTGCCACGTTATAGGTTCCGTACACATTATTCTTTATAGCCTCATTGGGGCTGTCCTCCATCAGCGGCACGTGCTTGTGGGCTGCCGCATGGAATATAACCTCCGGCGAGTATTCGTCAAACACTTCGTCAAGCCGCTCCTTATCGCGTACAGAGCCGATAAGGACGATAAGATTAAGCATGTCCGGATAATCGCGCAAAAGCTCATATTGAAGCTCATAGACATTGTTCTCGTATATATCAAACACTATCAGCCTCTTTGGCGAAAACTTGGCTATCTGGCGGCAGAGCTCAGAGCCTATCGAGCCGCCTCCGCCCGTTACAAGAACTGTTTTATCACGTATGTAGTCAAAAATATCCTGCGAGTCAACGAGCAGCTCCTTGCGCCCGAGCAAATCCTTTATATCCACCTCGTTTAGCTGGCTCAGCTTTGCGCCGGAAAGAAGCTCAAAGAGCGATGGCACCGAATGGACTTTCTTGCCTGTCTGCCAGCATATCTCCATTATCTCACGCATGTTTTTCTCGTCTGCCGAGGGGATTGCAATAACTATTTCTTCCACATCGTAACGCTCCACACACTCGGGGATATAGTTCCTGCCCCCTCCTATCGGAACGTTCATAAGGCGCAGCCCGTGCTTGCTCATATCATCATCAATTACGACAACCGGCCTGAATGTGTTTTTTTCGGTTATCATGCTCTTTATAAGAGCCAGTCCCGTATCACCGCCGCCGACAATCATCACGTGCTTACGCTTCCCCGAACTGGTAAAGGTACTGCGGCTGTAGCGGTGCTTTAGCTGCCCTCCGCATATACGCATCGCTGTTGTAAAAAACAGCGTCAAAAGCAGCCACATCGCATAAAACATGTGCGTAAGGTCAGCGTTGTCCGAAAAAGCAAATACAACAAAATTGCCGCGCCTGACCACGAGGTATGTCAGCGCAACGCTCACCGTAACAGCCGCCACATGGCGCATATAATCTACTCCGCTGGCATAGCGCCAAGATGTCACATACCCGCGTGTGAGTATTGACATCAGCACATTGCAAAGCGCACAGCAGAGGACAATGTCCCAATGTGTGGCAAGTGTGCCGCCTGTCCCGGTAAAAATATCACTTGAGCGCAACAGCACGGCGAACCAAAACGAAGCAGCTATTAAAATTGTGTCCGCCAGTATTATCCCCAGGACACGATAAAGCTGCGTCAGAGCATTTTTTCTACTCATTAAATCCCCTTCCAATACCATTTTATTTTATTCTATCAATAAGTCGCAATTTTGTCAATACAAAAACACAATTACCCCTTCACAAATAAAGTTTTTTATGTTATCATATTGAAAACGGAGGTGCAAAGATGGGTATATTTAACGGAAAAACTTTATACGCAACAGACGGAAGCGTCCTTCACGCGCATGGGGCGGGTTTTCTTGAAGCGGACGGGTATTATTACATGTTCGGTGAAGTCCGGGACAAGAGCGAGCGTGTTAACTGCTATCGCAGCCGTGATTTGATGAACTGGGAGTTTCGTGCGTGTGTGCTCTCGCTCGATTCTCACGCGGAACCGTACTATGTGCGGACAACGCTTTCGCTTAAAGAGCGAGAGTGCGGGGCAAATATAGAACGGCCCAAGGTTATTTATTGTGAAAAGACCAAAAAATATGTGATGTGGATGCACTATGAAAACGGACTTGACTACAACGCCGCGCGCTGCGCTGTGGCATCGTGCGATACGCCGGATGGCGAGTACACGTATCACGGCTCATTCAATCCCGTAGGCAATATGAGCCGCGACTGTACGCTTTTTGTAGACGATGATAAAACGGCTTACTTCATATCCGCCGCGCGAGACAACGCGGACATGATAATCTACCGTCTCACAGACGACTATATGGCGATAGACGAGCAGGTAAAAACGCTCTGGAGCTCACAGTATCGCGAAGCTCCAGCTATTTTCAAGCGCGGTAAATACTACTTCATGATAACGAGTATGTGTACGGGTTGGTTTCCGAATCAATGCGCATATGCCGTAGCGGAGAAAATAGACGGGCGCTGGTCATCGCTCAGGCCGTTTGGCCCCGCCACTGCCTTTAACACGCAGCCCACCTACGTTATCAAGCTCGGAGGCAGCTACATATATGTCGGAGACCGCTGGGACCCCGCCGACTACAATAATTCGACATACGCTTTCCTCCCGATTGAGTTTGACGCTCCTGACAGTTGCTTTATACAATGGGCGGGAGAGACGACCATTGACGTGAAAAAGAAAGATGTCCGCACTATCGTAGGCACCTCGGACGCGGTGCGGTTGTCCTGCTCAAACTACAGAGAATATCTTGCTTCGGACGGATATGATGTTTTCGGCTTTCCTCTTGGATATGCCAACGAGGAGCTGCTCTGGAGCGTTGAGAACGAAGGTGAGCGATTCCGCCTTCGCCACATAAAGAGCGGAAAATACCTTACCTCCGAGGGTATCGTATCCGAAGGCGGGGATTCGCCCGCGCAGCGCTGGAAAGCGAAAGCTTTGGGCAAAACCGTTCAGCTTGTAAATGCACATACGAAAAAAGCGCTTACTGTACACCGCCGCAGAGTGATACTGACAGACGGCGAAAATGCAAATGATGGTTTTTATATAGTCCCCGAATATTAAATAACAAACGAGCCCGCAGCGGACGCTGCGGGCTCGGTCTCATTCCTCCGCGCCCTTTTCCTTTTCGCTTTTGCCGCTGTTGTCCTCCTCGTGCGGCGGAAGCTTTTTCACAATCGCGCGCTCTATGCGCCGGTCTTGGATTTTAATAACATGCACCGAGATTCCGTCCGTCTCCACATCAAACATAGCTCCGTCGTCCGGCACATAGTCTATCTTATCGTAAACAAGTCCCCCGAGCGTATCAAATTCGTCCGTCGGGAGCGTCACTCCCATTTCTTCCTCCAGCTCATCAAGCGGCGCAGTGCCGCTCACCTTCCATGTGTTTTCATCAATGCGAATAATCTCGGGAACATCCTCCTCGCCGTCAGACTCATCATCCATCTCGCCCACTATCTCCTCAAGCAAATCATCGAGCGTGACAATACCGGAAAATCCGCCGTACTCGTCCACAACTATCGCCATATGGCTTTTTTCCCGCTGCATATTACGGAACAAAACGTCGGTCGCCACAGTCTCCGGCACAACGTAGGGCGGACGAATCAAACTCTTTGCGTCGCCGCTGCCGTCGTATAAAAATTCATACAGCTCGCGCGCGTGCAAAACTCCCACAATATCGTCAATGTTTTCTCCGCACACGGGAAAGCGCGAATATCCCGTATCGCGCACAATTTTCTCCCACTCCTGCGGTGTGTCTTTCTCCATGAGTACAGCGACTTCTGTGCGATGGGTCATAACATTTTCGGCGCGCATATTATCAAACTCGAATATGTTCTGAATGAGCACCTTCTCCTCCGGCGCAATGACTCCCTTTTCACTGCCTATATCCACCATCATGCGGATTTCCTCTTCCGTTACCTTTTCGGCTTCATCATGCGGGTTTATCCCGAACAAGCGAAGCGTTATATACGAGACCGCGTTTATAACCGCCGTGAGCGGCGTCAGCACAATACGCAGCGCACCAATAAACGGTGTAAGCGCCAATGCGTGCTTGTCCGGGTCCTTCAGCGCAAGGCGCTTAGGCACCATTTCTCCGAAAACTGCCGTCACCGTTGCAATAATCAGAGCAAGAAGCGCGGCTGAAACCGCCTCTGTAAAGGGGAAATACTTTACGAAGCTCCATGCCCCGTATGCGCCCGCAAGCACAGTACATAACAAGATGCACGACTGCACGGCGCCAATAACTTTTGATTCCCTGCGCGAGAGGGACAGCAGCTTAACAGCGCGCTTGTCACCGTCCTCGGCAAGAGCTTTTATCCTATAATCGTTATAAGATATGAGCGCAACTTCCGCGCTTGTGAAAAGCGCGGACAAGATTAGCAGTACAATCTGAAGTAATAACGCAGGTAGCGGGTCCACTATCATCATCCTTTTTTAAGTAATTTTATTGCACGACGTAAAGCAATATGAAGAAGAAGTGCAGTATGCTTCCGCCAAGAACAAACAAATGCCAAATCGCGTGCGCATAGCGCTTTTTCAAAGCGTAAAATATCAATCCAAGCATGTAAACTATGCCGCCGCCAAGCAGTAGCGACTTCGCCGGCAGGCTCATCGCCCAAAGAACGTCCCATCTTGCCAGCGCCGACCAGCCGAGCATCACATAGAGTACCATGCTCAGCTTTGAAAAGCGATGTAAATCTATCGCATTTAAGATTATGCCCACTATCGCTGTGGTCCACTGGACGCATAGAAGTGACAGCGCCCATGCCGCTCCGGCCTGCGTACGCATAGTACACAGCATTATAGGGGTATATGTGCCAGCTATCAGCAAAAAAATCGAACAATGGTCAATTACTCTGAAAACACGCTTCGCACGGGGCGTCGTTACTGAATGATACAGCGTGCTCATAGCGTAGAGGATAATGAGTGTCGCCCCGTACACGGCGCTGCCCACAATTCCCCATGTATCGCTGTTTAGCGCCGCGACAACGCACAGCGCCACTGTTGCCGCTACGCCTAATAACACTCCGATGCCGTGAGATACGCTTGAAAAAATTTCTTCGCCGAGAGTGTACATTTTCGTCTTTTCAGTATTAGACATCCCATTTTCCACTTCCTCATTATAAAGATATATCTATTTTCATCTTCTGTCAAGTTTTTTATTGCAATTTGGGAAAACATATGCTAAACTTCATCGCGAAAGGGTGATTTTATGCAGCATTTGAAACTGGCCAAAACTCCGCCGATGGGCTGGAACAGCTGGGACTGCTTCGGCGCGTCGGTAAGAGAATCTGAGGTTATGGCAAACGCCGATTACATGGCGCAAAAACTCAAAAGCTACGGTTGGGAATACATAATCGTTGACATACAATGGTACGAGCCGAACGCCATAAGCGATATCTATAATACCGGAGCGCAGCTTGAGATGGACGAATGGAGCCGGCTCATCCCTGCGGCAAACCGTTTCCCCTCATCGGCAGGCGGCAAAGGGCTGCGCCCTTTGGCGGACTATGTGCATTCTCTGGGTCTTAAATTCGGCATACACATCCTGCGCGGCATAGCGCGCCAGGCAGTAAAACTTAACACGCCCATTTTAGGCACGCCCTATCGCGCGGCGGACATTGCCGACACAAGCAGCACATGTCAATGGAACGGAGACATGTACGGAGTAAATCCCAATGCAAAGGGCGCGCAGGAATACTACAACTCGATTTTTTCAATGTATGCGCAGTGGGAAATAGATTTTGTGAAGGTGGACGACATCACCCGCCCGTACCATTCCCAAGAGGCGGAGCTTATCCGGCGCGCCATAGAAAATTCAGGACGCGATATCGTGCTTTCCTTTTCACCGGGAGCGGCGCCGCTTTCCGGCGCGAAGCACCTTTGTGAACACGCAAATATGTGGCGCATGTCAGACGACTTTTGGGACACATGGGAGCAGCTGCACCAGATGTTTGAACTGTGCCGCAACTGGCAAAGCCTGCGCACAGAAGGCGCGTGGCCGGACTGCGACATGCTTCCGCTGGGGAAAATAGGAATCCGTTCCCGCGGCGGTGTTAGGAATACCAATTTCACACCCGACGAACAGCGCACGATGATGGCGCTGTGGTGCATGTTTCGCTCACCGCTCTTTTTCGGAGGAGACATGCCTCAGAACGATTCGGAAACCGAAAAACTCATTACAAACCGCGAGCTCATATGGATAAATCAGCATTCTCACGGCAACCGCGAGCTATACCGCGACGAACGCGGCATCATAGTCTGGATTGCCAAAGGCAGCGACAAGCATTACGTTGCACAGTTTAACACCTCGTCAATCCCGCTTTGCGCCGAGACGCCGCTCAGTCTTTTGGGGATTTCCGGCACAAAAGCCACCGAAGTATTTGACGGGACCTGCGCCGCTGTTGGCAAAACGCTCTGCTCAGAAATACCACCGCACGGAGTCTGTCTGTGGAGGCTGGAATAGGTTACTCTCGGCGCAGCTCGCCCGACACGGCATACGTTGCCGCCATGCAGACAGAATACGCTATCCAAATATTCTGTGTAAATAAGAGTGTAAACGGGTACAGGAAAAGGAGCGCTCCCACTGCCTTGTCAGCTGTTGTATGCGGCGAGTCAAACCGCTTGTTTTTGAAAAAGGCGCGTACCTTTAATACGGCAATTATTATTACCCACGTTACAAGGAGCGAATTGTACGGGATTAAATCTCTGAGCGTTATAAGCGCCGCAAGAATTACTGCCGCGTCGGCCAAGGTATCTAACTTGCTGCCGAAACTGCTCTGAGCATGCAATGCCCGCGCACAAAGTCCGTCCAACACATCGCTTGCGCCGCAGATAAAATAGAATACGATATAAATTACGGAAAGCGGCGGTACGAAGAAGAGTACCGCCGCTGCCGCTATTCTCAGGAATGTGAGTGTGTTCGGAATGTATTTCATCACATTATCTCACTTATGAGATTCGCCAGCTCAGAGGGCGAATCTATCGGCAAGTCCGCAATCAGGCACGCCTCGCCGTAGAGAATTTTCACTATTGTCGCAGCGCGCTCCTTATCCGAGTCAAATGCATCGCACAGTGCGCGAAACGCTTTATGAGAGCCGTTTATCTCAAGCACTCTCTGCGCTTTGATTTCTGTTTGGTTCGGGATGGTGGCAAAATATTTCTCCATTTCTATTGTGACGTCGTTGTCACTCGAAAGACAAACCGGATGGCTCTTCAGCTTGTGCGAAAGCCGCACATCGGTAACGGCGCTGCCGAGAGTCTCCTTGGCGAAGGTGAGAACATCCTGTGTTTCCTGCGTTTGCTTCTCGACCTCTTCTTTTTTGTCCTCGCTTTCGAGCGCGGTATCCTTATCGTTTATCGACTTAAACTTCTTGCCGTCAAAATCGCCCAGAATCGAAACCACAAACTCGTCCACATCGTCCGTAAGATACAGGATTTCGTAGCCTTTATCCCTTGCCATTTCCGCCTGCGGTAAATCCGCCGCTCTCTCAACGCTCGCTGCACGGGCATAGTATATATACTCCTGAGCTTCGGGCATTGTATCGACATATTCTTTAAGCGTCTCATACGAGCCGCGGGACGAATGAAACACCAGCAAATCCTTGAGCTCCTGCGCGCGCATACCGTAGTCTGAAACCATGCCGTATTTGATTTGAAGTCCGAACTGAGTGAAGAACTCCTCGTAACGCACCCTGTCCTCGCGGAGCATCTCTTCAAGCGCGGCTTTTATTTTTTTCTCTATGTTCGCTGCAATGACGCGCAGCTGCTTATCGTGCTGAAGCATTTCACGCGATATGTTAAGCGACAGCGACGGCGAATCCACCACCCCGCGTATAAACCTGAAGCATTCGGGCACCAGGTCTTCGCAGTCAGTCATTATCATAACGCCGGAGGAATACAGCTCAAGTCCCTTTTTGTACTCCGTGGTGTAGTAGCCCATGGGCGCTTTCTGCGGAACGAAAAGCAGCGCCTTATATTCCACCGTACCCTCGGCGTCCACTCTTATTACTTTCGCATAATCGCTTGAGGCGGCAAACTTATCTTTGTAGAACTTGTCTAAGTCCTCCTTTGTAACTTCACTCTTGGGCCTTTGCCAAAGCGGAACCATGCTGTTTAATGTTTCACCGTCTAAAATAATCGGGTATCTTATATAGTCCGAATACTTCTTCACGAGTCCGGTTACGCGCCACTTTTCGCAAAAGTCCGAATACTTTTCATTATCGTCGTCTTCCTTCAGAATCATCGTAACGCAAGTTCCGACAGTCTCTTTCTCCGCCTCTTTTATCGTATATCCGTCCGCTCCGTTAGAGGACCACTCATATGCCGTGTCCGAGCCGTATGCACGCGTTAAAACCGTCACGTTTGAGCTGACCATGAACGCGCTGTAAAAGCCAACGCCGAATTGCCCGATGATATCAATATCCTCTGCATTTTCAAGCGTTGCCTTAAACTCGCCCGAACCGCTTTTTGCAATCGTCCCCAAATTCTGCTCAAGCGTCTCGCGTGTCATGCCTACGCCGTTGTCGGAAACGGTAAGCTTACGCTGCGAGGGGTCTAACGCAATCTCAATCTTAAAATTCGCGCGGGAAAGTCCGACATTTTCATCGGTCAATGACATATAGCACAGCTTGTCAATCGCGTCGGAAGCGTTTGAAATAATTTCGCGCAAAAAGATTTCCTTGTGGGTATAGATGGAATTAATCATTAAATCCAAAAGTTTTTTAGACTCTGCCTTAAATTGTTTTTTCGGCATGTAAATCACCTCAAACCATATTATACTCACAAAAAAAAAATTGTCAACCGCACAAATCAAACTTTACAATTCGTTAAAACCTATATGTTTTTGGCGATGTCCTTTCGCAGCCGTGAAATAATACGCTTTTCAAGACGTGAAATATAGCTTTGGCTTATACCGAGCATATCTGCCACTTCCTTTTGCGTTTTTTCCTCCCCGCCCGCCAGCCCGAAGCGCAGCGTAACTATCTCCCGCTCCCGCTCCTCCAGCCGGCGTACTGCGCTGCGAAGCAGCTCACGCTCTATCTGTTCCTCAATATTCTTGTTCACAACATCCTCCTCGGTGCCAAGAATATCGGACAGCAGCAGCTCGTTCCCGTCGTAGTCGATGTTAAGCGGTTCATCAAACGAAACCTCGCTTTTTTGCGCGCCGATTTTTCTTAAATGCATTAGTATCTCGTTTTCTATACAGCGGCTTGCATATGTGGCAAGCTTGATATTTTTGTCTGTCTTGAAAGTGTTTATTGCTTTTATAAGGCCTATTGTGCCGATTGATATAAGGTCCTCAATAGACGCACTCGTGTTTTCAAAACGCCGCGCAATATAAACCACGAGGCGAAGGTTTCGCTCTATCAGCGTATCGCGGACGCTTTTTTCCGACATATCGCTCAAAAGACGAGCTTCCTCCTCCTTGTCAAGCGGCGGCGGAAGCGTATCGGGGCCTCCTATGTAAAAAACGTCCCTGCCAAAGCCCATTATCCGCGCAATGCGCTCAAAAACTGCTCTCATGTTAATCATTGTCCATTCCTCCCGTTAAAGTTGGATTGATAAGCGCACGATAGCTTCCGTCCGCAGCAAGTCTGCCCTCGTATGCGCACACTACGCATTTTGGCGCACTTTGTCCGTCCAGAAACACTTCGTCGGGTAAAAAACCGAGCAAAACTCCGCCCTGTACGCCCACCGCGTGAAACGGTATGATGCGAAGCGGCGCTGCTTTGCCGCAATAATCTCCGCCTCCCTTAAAGAGACATTTTGCTGTTTCAGGAATTATTTTCTCTATTGCCTCGTATTCGGCTACAATTACTGGCGTACCGTCAAAGGGGTCGCAGAGGGAGTTTCCTGTGTCAAGCAGCGCTGTTATTTCCACACATTTTCCCATACAGTGTATTGTGACAGTACGCATGAAGCGCGTCCGCATGGCGTTGTCGCGCAGCAGCTTTTGCGTTATGTAAAGCACCGCGTATATCGCGCATACTGCAAGCGCAAGTACGCTTATGGGCAATTCCGCGTAGAGCACGCCGTTTGAGTACAGCGCATTTGCGCCGGCGCCTGCCCCGCTCATTGTGAATACGGCAAGAGCGCCGCCTCCGAATACAAGTGTGACGGCGTAAAAAATTGCCGCCTTCTTCAACGCCTCACGTGCAGAACGCACGTCAAACGCCACAACAACCAGCACCACGCCGACAAGCAGCTTAACGGCAGTACTGTAGAAAATATGCATATGGGGGAAGAACACACAGACGCAATACAGTGCGCCGAGCGTTGCCGCTGCAAAAACTCTGCGCGCGCTGACTCTTGCCGAGCAGACCACAGCCGTCGCAACCAAGAGGAGAAAGTTTACGGCAAAATTGACGGCGAACAGCACATCAATATACACAGTCATTTCCATCACCACACACATTATAACACCCTCACCGCGCGCTATTTGTCACAAGGCGGTCGGAGTTTCAAAAAAAATATAGACAAATTTCGCCTTTGGGTATATAATATATCGTATGAAAATATCGGAGGCGCTATTGATGGCACTTATCACCAACATACAACGGTTTTCCGTTCACGACGGGCCGGGAATAAGAACTACGGTCTTTCTGAAAGGCTGTCCTCTGCACTGTGAGTGGTGCCACAATCCCGAAACGCAGCGCTTTGAGCGAGAGTGCGGCGAGCTTGGCGGGCGCGAATATACGGCGCGCGAAGTGTTTGAAATTGTAAAACGCGACGAGGCGTTTTACATAAACTCAGGCGGCGGCGTAACCTTTGGCGGCGGTGAACCCATGGCGCAGGCGGATTTTCTCTGCGAGGCGCTGCGGCTTTGCCGCGAAGATGGGCTCCACTGCGCAGTAGACACGTCCGGGTTTGCGCCGTTTGAGGATTTCGAGCGGGCGCTGAAGCTTACCGACTTATTTTTGTTTGATATTAAGCACCCGGATAATGAGGCTCATAAACGCTTTACGGGAGAGGGAAACTCCCTTATCCTGGACAACCTGCGCCGGCTTTGCGCGGCAGGAGCCGCAGTGCGGATAAGAGTACCGGTAATCGTTGGTGTAAACGCTGATGAAGCCGTGTTTTACGATATCGCAAAAATTTTGCGGGAATACCGCCTGAAAGCGGAATTGCTGCCGTACCACGCTTACGGCGTTCATAAATACGCGGCGTTGGGCAGAGAATACAAGGGCGGCGCGTTTTGTGCGCCGAGCGATGAGGCGATGGCGCACTACCGCAGCATATTGGAGGGTTTACTGCTATGAGAGGATATACCGAAAGGACAAAAAAACTTCGTGAAAAGAGCGTTTCTACCGCGCCGACTCTCTCTATCGAAAGGGCGCGCTCTTTTACTGCGAGCTATAAGCAATATGAGGGCTCCTGCGATGTGCCCGTTTTGCGCGCGCGGGCGTTTTACGACTATATGACAACGCGTGAGATTCACATTGAAGACGGTGAGCTTATTGTCGGCGAGAAAGGCGTAAGTGCACAATGCGCTCCCACGTTTCCGGAGCTTTGCTGCCACAGCGTTGAGGACATGCGCGTTATGAACGACCGCGAGCTGATAAATTTCAAGGTAAGCGAGGACGACATCAGAATCCAGCGCGAGGAGATTATACCCTACTGGGGGATGCGCAGCATCCGTGAAAAAATTATGCGTTCCATGTCGCAAGAGTGGAAAGACTGCTACAGCGCCGGGATGTTTACAGAGTTTATGGAGCAGCGCGGACCCGGTCACACGGGCTGCGGCGGCAATATATACAAAAAAGGCTTCTCCGACTTTAAGGCGGAGATTGAAGCGTGTCTTGAATGTCTTGACTTTAAGCGCGACCTTGACGCATATGACAAGCGTACTGAATACGAGGCGATGAAGATTTGCTGCGACGCAATCATAAAATATGGCGAGCGTTACGCCGCTCTTGCCGCAAAAATGGCCGAGAGCGAGCAGGACCCTGTCCGCAGGGCCGAGCTGCTGCAAATTGCCGAAAACTGCCGCGTTGTACCGGCGAAAGCGCCGCAGACGTTTTGGCAGGCGCTCCAAATGTATTGGTTTGTCCACATTGGAGTGACAACGGAGGTTAACCCGTGGGACGCGTTCACGCCGGGCAGACTTGACCAGCACTTGTTCCCGTTTTACGAGAAAGACTCCATCGGCTATGATATGGCGCGCGAGCTGCTCGAATGTCTGTGGATAAAGTTTAACAATCAGCCGGCTCCGCCAAAGGTGGGAATAACTCTTAAAGAAAGCAGCACCTATACGGATTTTGCGAATATAAATACCGGCGGCATAACCGAGAGCGGTCAAAACGGCGTTAATGCCGTGAGTTACATTATTCTGGATGTCATGGAAGAAATGCGCCTTCTGCAGCCCTCGTCCAACGTACAGATTTCGCGCAAGACCCCGCCGCGGTTTTTGAACAGGGCTTGTGAGATTTCGCGTCAGGGCTGGGGTCAGCCCGCGTTTTACAACACCGAAGCTATAGTAGCGGAGCTTTTGAATGCCGGCAAGAGCATTGAGGACGCGCGCTGCGGAAGCGCCACGGGCTGCGTGGAAACCGGGTGTTTGGGTAAGGAAAGCTATGTCTTGACCGGATATTTCAACATTCCCAAAGTTTTGGCTATCACCTTAAACGATGGATTTGACACCTATACCAACAAGCAGCTTGGCCTTCGCACCGGAACGGAATTTGCAACATACGAAGCCTTATACGATGCCTTTGTGCGCCAGATGCACCATTTTATAGACATCAAGATTCAAGGCAATAATATTATTGAAAAAATATTTGCCAAATATATGCCGGTGCCGTTTTTGTCCATAGTAATGGACGACTGTATAAAAAAAGGCGTTGACTACAACGCCGGCGGCGCGCGTTATAATACTAACTATATACAGGGCGTGGGAATCGGCACGATAACGGATTCGCTCTCCGCGCTGCGCTACTGCGTGTATGACAAAAAAATGTTTTCGCTCTCCGCGCTGCGCGCGGCTTTGGCAAACGATTTTGAAGGCGCGGCCGACATACTGGACGCTGTGAACAACGCGCCCAAATACGGCAACGACGACGATTACGCGGACAGCATCATGAAAGCGGTGTTTGACGAATACTGCGATTATATAACCGGCACGCCTACAGTTAAGGGCGGGGTGTACAAAGTAGACATGCTGCCGACCACTTGCCATGTGTATTTTGGCTCTGTTATCGGCGCTCTCCCCTGCGGGCGAAAGGCACAAAAGCCTGTCAGCGAAGGCATTTCCCCTGAAAAGGGAGCTGATAGGCACGGACCCACCGCTGTTATAAATTCCTGCGCTAAGATGGATCACCTAAAAACCGGCGGCACACTTTTGAACCAGAAGTTTACGCCCTCCGTGCTGAAGGGTGAAGAAGGGATTAATAATCTCGGCGCGCTTATAAAGACATATTTTGAGCTTGATGGGCATCATATACAGTTTAACGTTATCGACCGCGCGACGCTTCTTGACGCGCAGAAGCGGCCCGAAGAATACCGCGAGCTTATAGTTCGTGTAGCGGGGTACAGCGATTATTTTTGCAACCTTTCCAAGGCGCTTCAGGACGAGATTATTGAAAGAACGGAGCAGTCGTTTTAAGTGAAAGATTTTCTTCCCGTCTCAAAGGCGGACATGGTTAGGCGTGGTTGGGATTACTACGATATACTTTTTATCAGCGCCGATGCGTACGTTGACCACCCCTCTTTCGGAGCAGCCATTTTGACTCGCCTTTTGGAAAGCGAGGGATACCATGTGGCGGTACTCGCGCAGCCGGATTTTCATACGCCGGACGCTGTGCGTGCCATGGGGCGGCCGAGACTTTGCGTTATGATTTCCGGCGGAGTTGCAGACTCCATGGTGAACCACTATACTGCCGCGAAAAAGCCACGTTCGCGGGATGTCTACAGTCCGGGAGGGCTTAAAGGGCTTCGTCCCGACAGATGCGTAATTGTATATTCTGCCCTTGTACGAAAAGCGTTTGGCGACATTCCGATTGTGATAGGCGGCACCGAGGCCAGTCTGCGCCGCTTTGCGCATTATGACTACCATTCCGACAGCGTTAAAAGGAGCGTGCTTTTTGACTCCGGAGCAGATATAATTTCGTTTGGCATGGGCGAAAAAAGCATTGTCGAAATTGCAGACACTCTCGCGCAGGGCGGAACGGTACGCGACCTTTATCGTTTGCGCGGCGTATGCTATGCGGCACAGACGCCGCCGGGCAATGCCGTTTTACTGCCTTCTTTTGAAGAGTGCAAAAGCGACAAGAGAGCGTATGCTCTGGCGGCAAAACTACAGTATGAAGAAGCGGACAGCGTACGAGGCGCGGCGCTGGCACAAAGACATGGAGATATGTTTTTGGTGCAAAACGCCATGTCGCCTCCGCTTACTCAGAGCGAAATGGACCGTGTCTATGCGCTTCCCTACCGCCGCGAATACCATCCCATGTACGAGAGCATGGGCGGCGTACCGGCGCTTGAGGAAGTTAAGTTTTCAATAACATCGTCAAGGGGATGCTTTGGTTCATGCGCGTTTTGCGCACTGACATTTCATCAGGGGCGTATTGTCCAGTCGCGAAGTCATGCTTCCATACTTCAGGAAGCTAAAGAGCTTACTTATATGAGTGATTTTAAGGGGTACATCCACGATGTGGGCGGACCAACGGCGAATTTTCGCTTCCCCGCGTGCAAAAAGCAGCTCAAGGAGGGCGCCTGCAAGGACAGGCAGTGCCTCTACCCCTCGCTTTGCCCTAACGCAACGGTTTCGCACACGGATTACCTGGAACTGCTGCGTAAGCTGCGCGCTCTGCCGGGGGTGAAGAAAGTATTCATAAGAAGCGGGATACGCTATGACTACTTGCTTGCCGACAAAGACGACACGTTTTTTAGGGAGCTGTGCCGCCATCATATAAGCGGGCAGCTCAAAGTAGCGCCCGAGCACGTGTCCGACAGCGTTTTATACTACATGGGCAAACCCTCACGCAAGGTCTATGACCGCTTTGCGAAAAAGTTTTACGACATCAATGAACAGGAGGGGAAACGGCAGTATCTTGTACCATATTTGATGAGCGCTCATCCGGGCAGCACTATACTCGACGCGATAGAGCTGGCCGTGTATCTGCGGGAGCACAATATGCGCCCTGAGCAGGTGCAGGACTTCTACCCTACGCCCGGAACACTTGCCACGGCAGATTTCTATACTGAGACTGATGTGCGGAGCGGAAAACGGATTTACGTTGCCAAAACACCGCACGAAAAGGCTCTCCAGCGGGCGCTGCTTCAGTCAGGCGCGCCGCACAATTATACGCTTGTGAAAGAGGCTTTGCTCTCTGCCGGACGCGCCGATCTTATCGGCTACGGTCCGCACTGTTTGATAAAGCCCGAAAGGAGTAAAGGATATGGCAAAGATTTTGGACGGAAAGGCGCTGGCAGCAAAAATCAAAACCGCACTTCGGGAAGAAGCGGCGCAAATGGGAAAGGAAATAACACTCGCCGTAATAATAGTGGGCGATGACAGCGCAAGCCGTGTTTATGTGGATGGTAAAAAGCGCGACTGCGCGGAAATCGGAATAAAGAGCGAGGAGCACGCTTTAAGTGCGGACACCACGGAGCAGGAGCTGCTCGCGCTCATAGATTCTCTTAACGCGCGAAGCGATGTGGATGGGATTTTGGTGCAGCTGCCGCTGCCAAAGCATATTAACGCGCAAAATGTTATCATGCGCATCGACCACCAAAAGGACGTGGACGCATTCCATCCGATTAATGTCGGTAAAATAATGGTTGGAAATTTCAGCTTTTTACCGTGTACGCCCGCCGGGGTTATGGAGCTTATTAAGGAATCGGGCGTATCAATAGAGGGTAAAGAGTGCGTGGTTGTCGGGCGCAGCAATATTGTAGGCAAGCCGCAGGCGATGCTCCTTTTGCACGAAAACGGCACGGTCACCATATGCCACAGCCGCACAAAAAACCTTGCAGATGTATGCCGCAGGGCCGACATTCTCGTAGTGGCCGTAGGCAAGAGCCGTTTTATTACCGCCGATATGGTAAAGGATGGCGCAGTGGTAATAGATGTAGGTATGAACCGCGAGGACGGCAAGCTGTGCGGCGATGTGGACTTTGAGAGCGTTAAAGAAAAAGCGTTCGCCATAACTCCCGTACCCGGCGGCGTCGGACCCATGACCCGCGCCATTTTGATGCGAAACACAGTTACAGCGGCAAAGCTGCGTTAATATAAAATTTTCTTGCATTGTATATTGGTTTGATTTATAATGTAGTCATAAAGTTTTATAATTAAAAGGAGGAATCGCAATGGAAACCATCAGCTACAAAGCAAATTCTGTAATCTTCAGCAAAGGAGATCAAGCCGACTGCCTGTACTTTATCAATAAGGGAGCTGTCGCCATAGTCGCCGACCATGACGGCAACGAAACCGAGCTTGCTCAGCTCAAGAAAGGTGATTTCTTCGGCGAGATGGGCGTTATAGAGGGCGAGCCTCGCAGTGCGACGGCAAGAGCCGTAAACGATGTGGAGCTGCTCAAAGTTACTGCCAAAGATTTCCCGACATTTGTCCAACAGAATCCTTCCGAAGCCGAAACAATCGTAAAGGGCTTGTCAAAAGCGCTCCGTTCAACATCTTCTCAGCTCGCAGATGCCCAGAAGGCTGTTGCGGAACTTACGGAAATCTCGCCTAAGAAGGACGGCATTTGGTCCAAGCTGCGCAGCATCGCCGCAAGCTATCGCGACCGCCTTGCAGAGAGCAAAACTTCCGTTGCCGAAGCGAACAAGACCAAATTCGGCAAGGGCGAATACATATTTCACAAGGGTGAGAAGTCTGACAGGCTGTATCGCATTTTGACCGGCGAGGTTGGGCTTTATTCCTCCTATGAGCCCGATGCCGACAATTTGATAGCCGTTTGCAAACCGGGTGACATTTTCGGTGAGATGGGCGTTGTTGAAGATGAACGCCGCAACGCGACGGCGGTTTCCCTTGTAGACAAAACAGAGCTTTATGCAATGGCAAACACAAATCTTACAGAGTTTATTGCTCTTTATCCGGAGGACGCGCTCAGAATACTGCGCAACCTCTCGCGCTCACTCCGCTCCACAACCGATAAATATATTGAAACGCTGTGTATAGTAGACGAGCTCATTCGTGCCGACAGGAGCAACTATCTTTCTTATCCCGAATGGGATCGCCTTATCCAATACTCAGACATGTACCGCGACTATCAGGCGCACACATTCAATAACCCGATGCTCTACACATCGTTTTTCGGTCAGTGGTAAAACAGGTGACTTTAGATGATTCTTCTTCAGCCCACCGCACAGTCGCGCGGCGACTATCTTAACTTTGCGCGCACGCACTCTCTCGGACTTGAGCTTATGGATTTTGCCTTTCCCGTCATTTTGAAAAATGACAGTATGGCACAGGCGCTTTATTCTAAGTACGACGGCGTATTGGTGCGTGCTTTTCACGGCCCTTTTGTGGATTTGAACTATTCCGGAGGGGACGATGAGATATTTGAAATTTCGAAGAGGCGCATTAGAAAATGCGCCTCTCACGCTTATGCTATGGGGGTTCGGGGAATTGTTATTCACTCGTGCTTTTTTCCCACACTCACCAGGGATGATCCTCTTTACGCCATGTGGAGTGAAGAGGCGGCAGTGCTGCTTCGCTCCGTGGCGGAGGAGTACAATGTCGGTTTTTTCATTGAAAACGTGCTCGACATGACGCCGGACATCATTAGCATGATGGTGCGCGAGGCAAATCATCCATGCGTCAAGGTGTGCCTTGACATTGGGCACGCAAATCTTTCGCGCACAAGCCTTGAGGGCTGGATGGAAGCGCTGCATGAGCATATTGTGCATGTGCACCTAAGCGACAACAACGCTTTCTACGATGACCACATCGCGCTCGGGACCGGCAGCGTAGATTGCGGAAAGTTTGACCGACTGGCAAAGTTTTATCGTCTTAAAGCGGACTACACGATTGAGGTCAAGCCTTTTGGCGCGGTGACCGCGTCCTTCGAGTACATAAAGGAAAATATGCCTTACGTTTTTACGGAGGGAAGCAAAGCATGAACCACGAGGAGTTCTTTATCTATAAAAGCATTGTCAAGGACATGACAGAAGGCGTTTTGACAATAAATATGCAGGGACGGATTACGAGCATTAACGCGGCCTCCAACCGCATACTTTCTCTTGAGGAAGATATTTGCGGCATGCCCTTTGCACAAGTGTTTTTTAAGCACGAAGAAAACGATGCGTTTAACCAGACCATACTTAACGCAGTTTACGAGCGCACTGTTGCGCACAACGAAATAGTGGACTTTTATAATGGCGAGACGAGCAAAAAGCTTTTTGTCTCAACCTCTTTCCTGCACGACGGAGATAACAAAATAGGCGTTGTCGCAGTTATAAACGACGTTACCGAGCTGATAGCGTTAAAGGACGCCATCAAAGCCATGGAGCACATTAAGCTGCTCAACAGCGAGCTCCAAAGGAGAAATGAGTTTATAAAAAAGATGTTCGGACGCTACCTCTCAGATGAAATTGTGGAGAAGGTGCTTGAACAGCAAACCAACATTAAAATAGGCGGCGAAAAGAAGTGCGTTACCGTTATGTTCAGCGACCTGCGCTCTTTCACCTCTATTTCAGAGAACATGGAGGCTCACGCTTTAATAAAAATGCTTAACGCCTACCTTGAACGCATGATTGCTGTCATTCAGCGGCACAACGGGACAATTCTTGAATTTATCGGAGACGCCATCGTTGCTGTGTTCGGCGCGCCGATAGAATTGCCCAGCGCACAGACCGATGCGGTACGCTGCGCCATAGAAATGCAGCGCGCCATGGCGGATGTGAACGAGTACAACTTGAAAATGGGCTATGAACACCTTGAGATGGGTATAGGCATACACACCGGCGATGTTATTATCGGCAATATAGGCTCCGAAAAGAAACTCAAGTACGATATTATCGGCTCAAATGTAAATCTTGCGTCCCGAATCGAGACCTACACGTTAGGCGGTCAGGTTTTGATAAGCGAGGCAACTAAAAACGGGGTCGTGGGCGATTTAAGCATACGCTCATCCCGCAGCGTGCTCCCGAAAGGCGTTAAAAACACCATTACCATCTACGAGGTGGGTGCGCTGGACAAAATTGAAGTGCCGAATTTACGCGGGCAGCTGAAGGAATTGCTTGAGCCTTGCCGGGTGCTGGTGCGAATTATAGACGGCAAAGATGTTTCGGGAAGCGCCTGTCCTGCAAAAGTGACGCACTTCTGTCAAAACGAAGCGCGTATCAGCGGGGTTGAGGCTGAGTACGGTAAAAATGTACAGCTTGAGTGCGAGAATGAGAAAATGTTCGCCAAGGTCATAGAATGCGGAGACGGCTATATAGGAATACATTTCTCACATTGTAAAATAACTTCCCTTGAAAAGGCGCCCACGCTTTGATATACTTAAATTTAAGGAGTGATTTTATGGACAGAACACGTGCAATATGTCTGATAACGGCGGTAATAATGCTGTTTTCATCGGCATCGGTCCTTGCGGACGGCGAAATCGTATTTTCGGACGAAATGAACGCGGCGTACGGACTCGGAGATACTGTTGTGGTAAAGGGAACCACCTCGTTCCCGTATATAAACGTTTTGCTCAATTTACCGGAAGCTGCCGGTGGCGGTACAAGGTACATGACATCGGTTTCCAAAAGCGATTTTGAGCGCGGCATCTTAATCAACATCGGCACGGACTTAGCCGCCTGGCCCATTGGAACCTATACCATTATTGTCGGTTCCTCAAATATCAGCGCAACCTTTGAATTTGAGCTGGGAGAAGAAAGCGTAAGCGGTTATATTGACCCCGACGAATACTACAACAGCGATGACGACGAACCCACAGAAGCCACAAGCTCCACTACCTCCGGCGGAAACACAGGCACTTCTCTCTACGTTACTGCCGACAAGCCTCAGATTACTCTTGCGGTCGGAGAAAGCGAAACGGTTAAAATAACTGTTTTGCCGGCCGCAACGCGGAGTATCTCGTGGATTACAGAGGATAACGACATTGTTTCGCTTTCCGGCAGCGGAGATACCGCCACGATAACGGCAAAAAAAGTCGGCGCGGCAACAGTGTGGGCATATGTCGGCGAGTTTTACGCGCAAATTAACGTCACCGTACGGCGCGCCGCTGTAGTGCCCACAGAATCAACCGAAACGACTGAGGCTACTGAAGCTACTGAAGCGTCTGAGGCAACCGAGCCTACAGAGAATGCCTTCCCGCTTTTTTCGGATATGGACGAAGCGGCCTGGGCAACAGATGCTGTTATGTTTCTTGCAAATCGCGGTATAGTCCAGGGGTACGACGGTAAATTTAACCCCAACGGTGCGGTCACACGGGCGGAATTTGCGGCGATGCTTATCCGAGCGCTGGATGTCGAGATGCTCTCCCCTGCCGTTGTCTTTTCCGATGTTACGCAGGACGACTGGTTTTACACTGTTGTAACGCAGGCGCAGCGCGCTAATATAGTACAGGGCTACGGCGGTCTTTTCAACCCGCTTGCCAATGTTACCAGGCAGGATGCGGCTGTGATGGCATGTCGGGCATGGCCTGATGCGCCTGTGAGCGATATGACGGTTATTTTTGACGACCACACTTCAATCGCTTCGTATGCGATTGAGTCAGTCTACTCCATGAAGAACGCCGGCATCATCAATGGCATGACAGCATCGATTTTTGCGCCGCTTGAAAATACTACCCGCGCACAAGCCGCAAAAATCGTGTACGAGCTTATTAGCAGGTAGAACAAAAGAGTTTTGATGCCTTTGCCTTTACACGGCGGCGCTCTCAATATAATAACTGGCAACAGCGCTGCGGACAGCGCGCACAAGAAAACGGCATAGCTTTTAGGCTATGCCGTTTTGTGGTTGCTAAAAACATGGCAGCTTGCTTTCTATCTGCCTGTTCTCTTGCCCTTTACGCCGCTTTCTTTCCAAAACGCCCAGAAGTTCGGAGCGATGAAAAGCGAAGAGTAGGTCCCGCAGAAGATACCGATTATAATCGGCAGAGCGAACTGACGTATGCTCGTTACGCCCAGAATATAAAGCGCGCCTATGGTAAAGAGCGTGGTGAGCGAAGAATTAATTGCACGGGTATACGACTGGTAAATAGATTTTGATGCAATCTCATTATAAGACGATTTGCGCATCATCTTTGTATTCTCCCTCACACGGTCAAATACAACAATCGTGGCATTAATCGAGTAACCCACAATAGTAAGCACCGCCGCGATAAAACTCGTGCTAATCGGGAGCTGGAAGAGCGAATATGCGCCAAGCATGAGGATTACATCCTGCGCAAGCGCAATAACGGCGCTTGTCCCCGACTGAAAATCAAAGCGGAACGTAATGTAAATCAGCATGAGGATAATGGCTATCAGGACAGCCTTAAACGAGTCCCCGATAAGACGCTTGCTGACGGTTTCGCCCACCTTCTCAACATTGAGGATACCGCTTTGGTCTATGCCGAAGCTCTCTTTAAGCTTTTCCACAACCTCTGTCTGCTGCTCATTTGTAAGCTCACTGGTCTTAATCAGCATCTCCGTACCATCGCCGGTTTTTTGAATCTGGGCAGTATTGCCGGAAATCTCGCTGATTATAGAATTAACCGTATCCTCCATATCGCTTGTGTACTCTTTGCCCAAAGCGATTTGGAACGACGTGCCGCCCGAAAAGTCGATATCGTAATTAAATCCGCGCACGAAGAATGAAATTAAGCTAATGATAACAAGGACTCCCGAAATCACAAAAAAGACGTTTTTCTTAGATGTAGGATTTTTGAACATTACGCATCCCTCCTTTTAGAAACTCCATAGAGAGCCGGGTTTTTTACTCCGAATCCCACTATCTGGCGAAGGAGGAATTTGGTAAGCGTTACGGCAGTCAAAAGACTGATTACAACACCAATGAACAGCGTTGTCGCAAACCCCTTTATTGTACCAGTACCGAAGAAGTAAAGCACTACCGCCGCGATAAGTGTGGTAATATTTGAATCTATAATCGCCGTAATCGCGCGCTTGAAGCCCGCGTCCACTGCGGCGCCTACAGTCTTGCCGGCGCGCAATTCATCCTTAATTCTCTCAAAGATAACAACATTTGCATCGACCGCCATACCGATTGAGAGAATAACGCCGGCAATACCCGGCAGCGTCAGCGTGATACGAAAGGCCTCGTCGGATTCTCCTATAAAGAAACCCGCCATGATAAGACATACAACTGCAACATATGCCACCAAGCTTACATCTGCAACGAGACCGGGCAGACGGTACACTGCAAGCATGAACAGCATTACGAGAATCAGCCCGATAAAAGCTGCCCAGAGCGATGTTGAAAGAGCTTTCTCTCCAAGCGTGGGGCCTACGCTGCGAAGCTCAGTATCCTTGAGCGAGAAGGGGAGCTGACCGGACTGAATAAGGTTCGCCGTAGTCGTTGCTTCTTCCCTTGTAAAGCTGCCGTGAATTATGCATCCGTCATCATCTATAACAGTGTTAACACTCGGTTGTGAAATAATGTCCTCGTCAAGAGCGATGGCGATATAGTTCTTGCTGTCGCTTGTTTGCGCAACAGCGTTTTCCGTCGCAGTCTTAAACGCGGCGCGGCCGGCCTCTGTAAACTGCAGGCTTATATAATGCTCACTGCTGCCGTTTTGTGTAACCGGACCGTACTGATAAGAGGCATTTATTACATAATCCTTTGTGCCTTCCATAACAACGTTGCCATCGGCATCTCTGAACTCCAGCTTGGCTGTTCTGCCAATCGTTTCAACCGCTTCGTTCGGGTCATCAATATTGGGAATTTCAACTCTGATTCCCGTTTCGCCCTGACGCGAAATCGTCGCATCGAAATAGCCTCTTGAATCAAGTCTCTGGCGGATAATGTCCTCCGCCACCTCTACCTCTTCGCTTGACACCGTGGTCGTATCTTCAACGTCCGGCTCAAATACTATTATCGAACCGCCTACAAGGTCCAAGCCCTGTCTGATACCAACCTCAGAATCAAGCACGCCGGGAAAGTTTATATCGCCTATCGTAACGTCCGCAATGGTTATATATGCCAAAAGCGCAATAACCACAAGCACCACGATAAACGAAACTACATTTTTTCCGTTCACTGTGCTTCCTCCTATATTTTAATTGAATTTACGCCGACTAAATTCTGCCCGCTTCACGCGGAATTTATTTTCTCATTCAAGCCTCACCATGCAGCTTTTCAAAGCGCAACCGCACACAGGCAATGTCTCAAAGCGCCCCTTGCACCTTTTTGCGGGAACCGCCGCATTGTCGCAAAACGATGCGGGCGCACTCGCGTTACCCGCCATTTTATCAAGCATTGTCTGCGTAATAATACCGCTTGCGGGGGGGAGCGCCGCAAATTCGCAGTTTCCCGACACGCCCGAAAGCGTATCGCTTACGTTGCCGGCCGCGCTGCAGCGCACGGTTTGAGCCTCCTGCGAAAAGGCGTACGCGCCGTAAGGCGCGTACGTTTGTGACGTTACTGCGATAAACAAGGCAAGAAGAGTTGAAAACACCGCTTTCATACTCTCACCTCAAAAAATATTATTTTATCCTACCGTTACCGATTTTGCAAGATTTCTCGGCTTGTCTATATCCCTATCATGCAGCAGAGCCACATAGTACGCAAGATACTGCGTGGGGACCACCGTCACCAGCGGCGTGAGAATCTCCGCCACATCTCCGACTATAATCGAGTCTTTTTTCATAGACAACCCGCTGCGCGATATGGTAAGCACCTTAGCGCCGCGAGAAACGACTTCTTCTATGTTACTGCGAGTATGCAGGTCTGTATTTTCCTGCGACACAATAGCAATAACCGGCGTGTCCTTTTCTATCAAAGCTATTGTGCCGTGCTTTAGCTCACCCGCGGCAAAGCCCTCTGTCTGAACATACGATATTTCTTTCATCTTCAGCGCGCCCTCAAGACATACAAAATAGTCAAGTCCGCGTCCTATATAAAAACATCTTGTACTGTCGCCCACGTATTCACGCGCAAGCTCCTTATACGAATCTCGCTCGCTGCACAAGCCCTCTATCACGTTCGCGGCTACGGACAGCTCATATTTCAAATCCAGCGGGCATTTTTTTCCTGCCACGCAGGAGGCCAGCACCGCCAACACTGCTATCTGCGCCGTATATGCCTTTGTAGATGCAACGGATATTTCCGGCCCTGCGTAAAGCAGCAGCGTGTGCTCCGCCTCGCGCGAAAGCGTAGAACCCTTAACATTCGTGATTGTTAGCGTTTTATATCCCTTTTCCTTAACGTTCACCATAACAGCACGTGAATCCGCCGTCTCTCCGGATTGGGATATAAACACAAACAGCGGTTTCTGTGACAAAATCGGCATATCGTACTCAAACTCGCTTGATATATACGCGCTCGCGCTCTTGCCTGCCAAGCTCTCCAGCATTTTGCATCCCACAAGCGCGGCATGATAGCTTGTCCCGCAGGCTATCATATAAACTTTGTCACACTCTTTTAGGTCCTTTAATATTTTATCATTTATCGTCAAGTCGCCGTTCTCGTTTGTGTACTCTTCTATTATGCGCCGTATCACAACAGGCTGTTCCTCAATTTCCTTAAGCATATAGTGCGGATAAGTACCCTTTTCGGTGTCCGTAAGGTCTAAGTCCGCAGTAAACGGCTCACGCTTCACATGTTTGCCGTAGCGCGTGTATATCTCTACGCTGTCGCAAGTCAAAACGGCAAACTCGCGGTCCATCAGCTCGTAAAACGTGTTTGTATGCTTTATCATCGCCATCGCGTCCGAGCCTATCATGTTAAAACCGTCTCCCCTGCCGACCAGCAGCGGAGATTTGTTTTTTACGGCATATATAACCTCCGGGTGCTCACGGTCCATAATGGCCAAAGCATATGAACCTTCTACTTCCGAAATAATGTGAGCTATCGCCGTGAAGGGTTCCTCGCCGCCGTCACAAAACGTCTGCAGCATTCTTACAATTATCTCTGTGTCCGTTTCACTGTCAAAACTAACCTTTGACAAATATTTCTTTTTCAGATACTGCGTATTTTCTATAATCCCGTTATGCACGAGAGAAAACCGCTCCGTAGAATGCGGGTGCGCATTTCTCTCGCTTGGTCTGCCGTGAGTCGCCCACCTTGTGTGTCCTATGCCCGGCGCCCCCGGCATCGCGCTGCCGCCGTCTGTGGTTTGATAAAGGTTGGCAAGCTTGCCAACTTCTCTTACAATCTCAATTTTACCGTTATTATAAATCGCAATTCCCGCGCTGTCGTATCCGCGGTACTCCAGCTTTGAAAGACCGTTCAAAAGTATCGGCGCAGCATTGTCAGGTCCAATATAGCCCACGATACCACACATGTTTCTCCCTCCGCTCCTGCAAAATTCATTTTATTATATCATGCAAAATAACAGTTGTCAATTAAAACCTTGACTCTTTTTCGCGCATGTTCTGCGGTTGTCAAACATATGGTCCATTT